>CAMAVF010000013.1 GCA_945861445.1 Planctomicrobium piriforme
GGTAGATGAGGGATCTTTCATGCGTTTTGGACAGTTGACGTTCCTGCTGTTGCTGGGTCCCACCTGGTTGCCAGCCGCGGATCAGACGAACGACAAATTCTTTCAGTCGTCGGTGGAGCCGCTGCTCGTTCGACGCTGTCTCGAATGCCATTCTGCTGAGGCTCGCGGCGGGCTGGATTTGCGAACGCGCGGATCGTTGTTGAAAGGGGGCGAGACGGGCGCCGTGATCGTCCCTGGCAAGCCGGCTGACAGTCTGCTGTACGAGCATGTTTCGACCGAATACATGCCGCCCAAGAAGCCGCTTCAGGCGGCCGAGATTGCCGTCTTCAAGACCTGGATCGAAAAGGGTGCCTACTTCCCCGATCGAGCTCTCGACCTCTATACATTCGGAACCGAACGTCGTGGAGGATACGACTGGTGGTCGCTGCAACCGGTCGCCCGGCCACCCGTACCCGATTTGCACGGCACGGGCCGGCAACGCACGGCCATCGACGGATTCATTCTGGCTCGCCTGAAGGAAGCCGGCCTGTCCTTATCAGATCCCGCGGATCGGGCGACCTACATCCGTCGAGTTACTTTTGATCTGCATGGGCTTCCGCCGACTTATGAGGAAGTCCAGACCTTCGTTGCCGACACCCGGCCCGACGCCTATGAAACGCTGATCGACCGCCTGCTCGCCAGTCCACGATATGGCGAACGCTGGGGCCGGCACTGGCTGGATATTGTCCGCTTTGCTGAAAGCAACGGCTTCGAGCGGGACCGTCTGCGGACGGATTTCTGGCGTTATCGCGACTATGTCATCGCAGCCTTCAATGCCGATCTGCCGTACAACGAATTCGTCCGCGAGCAACTGGCTGGAGATGCCTTGCGGCCAGACGATCCCCAGGCCTTGATCGCCACGGGCTTCCTGGTGGCGGGTCCCAAAAATGATGTGGGAACGATCAGCGAACTCGAGCGGATGATGACCCGACAGGACGAACTCGACGAATATGTGGTCGCCACCGGAACCACGTTTCTCGGTCTGACGATTGGCTGTGCCCGTTGCCATGATCACAAGTTCGATCCGATCCCGACGCGCGACTACTACAGCTTTACCAGCATCTTCAGCGGCCTCGATCGGACCGACAATGTCGTGGCCCAACCCGCGGAAAAAGTCCGGCACGCCGCCGCCAGTCAGGTGGTCCAGAAAAGGATCGACGCCGCGAAATCCGCACTGGCTGGGATCCTTAAGCCGGCACGGGAAATCGTGTTGGCGGAACTGGCGGCAGAGCGTGCCAAGACTCCGCAATCCGACAAGTTGCCACCGGTCTCATTTGCGCGTAACGAAGATGTGTTCCCTGCGGTCATGGCCCGTTACTTGCGTTTCGAAATCAAAGCCACCACAGCCGCCCAACCGTGCCTGGACGAACTCGAAGTCTACGGTAGCAATCCGAAACTGAACCTGGCACTGGCGAGTTCTGGGGCCAAGGCGACGGCATCGTCTTTGTTGCCCGGCTATCCCATACATCAGATTCAGCACTTGAACGATGGCCAGACCGGCAACTCCTGGAGTTGGATCAGCAACGAACCGGGCAAGGGGTGGGCGCAGATCGAATTTCCACGGCCCACTGAGATCTCACGCATTGTCTGGAGCCGGGACCGCAATGGGACATTTCAAGATCGACTGGCGACCGATTATGCCGTGGCAGTCTCGGGAGATGGCCAAGCGTGGACGACAGTCAGCAGTTCCCAACGGCGTCAGCCATTTCAGGGGAGAAACAGTCCCGCTGCCGAGATCCCGACCGAGCAAATGATCGCCCGGTTGACCGCCGCCCAGCGGACCGCGTATGACCACACCGCGAAAGAACTCGCGGCAGCCGAAGGCGATTTGAAGGCCATTCCGCCGCTGCCCGTCAGTTATTCGGCCCGTGACGGGGCGGCTCAACCCGCGTTCATCCTGCGTCGCGGAAATGTCCGCGACCGGCAGGAGCCAGTCGGTCCGCGGGCACTTTCGGCGGTGAAAGCTCTCGATGCCAATTTGCTGCCGCAGAATGACGACTCGGGCCCGGCACGACGCCGGCGCCTGGCGGAATGGATCGTCGATCCTCGCAATCCCCTGACGGCACGAGTCATCGTCAATCGCGTCTGGCAGTACCATTTCGGCCAGGGAATTGTCGATACGCCGAGCGATCTGGGCTTCAACGGCGACCGCCCCTCGCACCCGCAATTGCTCGATTGGCTGGCCTCCGACTTCATGGAGCACGGGTGGACGCTCAAACGTCTGCACAGGCTGATTGTCCTTTCGGACGTATATCGTCAATCATCGCAATCCCGTCCGGAGTCGATGGCAAAAGACGGAACGAACCGGCTGCTGTGGCGAATGAATCCGCAACGGATCGATGCCGAAGCCTTACGGGATTCCGTTCTGCAAACCAGCGGCCAGCTTGATTTCCAGATGGGCGGACCCAGCTATCGCATGTTCCATTATCAAGACGGCAACGTGCCCGATTACCTGCTGCTGGAAAAGCCGGGTCCGGAGACCTGGCGGCGCGGCGTCTATATGTTCAATATCCGCACCTTTCAAGAACCTTTGATGAGCGTCTTCGACTGTCCGGACCCGTCAGTCCAAACCCCGCGCCGCGGGCAAAGCACGACTGCGTTGCAGGCGTTGTCGCTGATGAATAACCCGTTTGTGTTCGATCAGTCGCGGGCGTTGGCGGATCGTGTCACGCGCCTCGCGGGGAAAGAAGCGTCAGTCGAGCAGCAAGTGCAGACCGCCTACCGCCTGGCGTATGCCCGTGATCCTGTTCCAGTAGAAACCGCGGGGGCGATGGATTTCGTCAAGCAAACAGATTTGTTCAGCCTGTGTCGCGTGTTGTTGAATTCAAATGAGTTTTTGTATGTGCGCTAGGTCATTCAATATGTCTCAATGCACCGGCTATCAACGATTTGTCTCACGCCGTGATTTCCTGCGCCAGATGGGCGGGGGGCTCGGGATGGTGGGGCTGGCGGACCTGTTGCGCGCGGAAGACCGGCTGAGTCCCGCCAAGGGGCGGCTGCCGACGGCGATGGCGAAGCGTGTGCTGCTGTTATTTATGTCGGCGGGGGTCAGCCACATTGACACCTTCGACCACAAGCCGGCGCTCGTCAAATACCACGGCCAACCGCTGGAAGGGCAGGGGAACCTTACCGACGTCTTCTTCCGCACGCCGGGCAAGTTGATGCAGAGTCCGTTCAAGTTCCAGCAGTATGGCCAGTCGGGCAAGTGGGTCTCGGAAATCTTTCCCCACATGGCGGCAAAAGTGGACGAGGTGTCGTTCATCCACTCGATGGTCGCCGAGCAGAACAGCCACGGTCCGGCCATGTATCACATGAGCACCGGCGTCGGCCGCAACGGCTTCCCGTCAATGGGTTCGTGGGTGGTCTATGGGTTGGGGAGTGAAAGTCGCAATCTGCCGTCGTTTGTCACGTTAATGGACCGCGGCATGCCTCCGTCGGCCGCCGCGAACTGGGGGAATGCATTTCTGCCAGCGAAATACCAGGGGACCGTGTTTCGCACCGCAGGGAACCCGATCCTCGACCTCGCTCCACCCAGCGATTACAGCCCGGAGCGGCAACGGGCGAGCTTTGACTACCTGGCGAAACTCAACGCGGCCCATGCTCAGGAACATCCCGGGGATACCGAACTGGCCGCTCGGATTGAGACCTATGAGCTTGCCGCACGGATGCAGCTCAGCGCCCCGGAGGTCACCGATTTGTCGAGCGAAACCGAAGCGACACTGAAGCTGTACGGCGTCGATCGGGCAGACAAACAACAGGCCCTGTTCAGCCGGACGTGCCTGCTCGGCCGGCGGTTGTTGGAACGTGACGTGCGTTGCGTGACCATCTACTGCGGCGGTTCGAACAATGTCCCTGACTTCAACTGGGACGCACACTCGAACCTCGATAAAAACCATCGGTTGAATGCGGCGATCAGCGATCAACCGGTCGCCGCGTTGCTCACGGATCTCAAGTCCCGCGGGTTGCTGGATGACACGCTGGTGATTTGGACGGGCGAGTTCGGCCGCACGCCGACCAGCGAGGGGTCAAGCGGACGCGACCACAACATCGGTGGATTCACCATGTGGATGGCCGGCGGAGGGATGAAGCCCGGTGTGGCGTATGGGGCGACCGATGAGATCGGCTTCAAAGCGGTCGACAAGCCGGTGACCATTGCCGATCTGCATGCCACGATCCTGCACACCCTGGGATTGGATCACGAGCATCTGACCTACTACCACAACGGATTGGAACGCCGCTTAACCGGGGTTGTCGGCGGACACGTGGTGCAAGGGGTATTACGGGATTCAGCGTGAGGCCGTTCGCTACCCTAAGCAACCTTTCGGTCGTCGCTCACATCCGCCGACGTCATCACGGGCAATGCGATCGTCGCGGGTTGCGGTACTACTGCAACCGGCAACTCAGTCGCTGGCCGATACCCGAAGCCCAGCCATTTCAAGGCCGGCCAGACCAGATGCCCGTGGGCCTTTAGCCAGTCCCAGCGGTTATAGAATTTCGTAAAGCCGCGAGCGTGCCACGCACTGACCTCGGCCGCGGTCAGGTGCTGATATTTCATGACCGGCGTGTAGACGTTGTACTTCGTGACGTCGAAATCAGCGATGTCCTGCACGACTTGCTTATAAAACTCGGTCCCGGGATACGGGGTGACGATGTTGAAGTTCGCAAATGTGGGATTTACCAGCCGCGCATAGCGC
Source organism: Planctomicrobium piriforme (assembly GCA_945861445.1). Lineage (GTDB taxonomy): Bacteria > Planctomycetota > Planctomycetia > Planctomycetales > Planctomycetaceae > JAKFVC01. Next base: position 4,734 of record CAMAVF010000013.1, read on the forward strand.
AAGACCCGTCTGATCGACTGCGCGGTATCTTCGGGAAATCCGATCATAAACCCGGCAACCGTACGAATTCCGAGGCGGCGGCAGGTCTCGATGAACTGCCGTTGTTTATCATCATTGACGGGGGCTCGCTTGTAGTGCCTCAAAGTCGCTTCATCGGGTGATTCGATCCCCACGGTGATGCTGGCCAGGCCGACCTCGCTTAATACGGCCAGTGTCTCCGGCTTCAGCAGATCGATCCGACTCTCGATGGAGAACTGCACCTTGCGGGGGAGTTGTCCGATTAACTCGGCCAGCCTCAAAACGCGCTTGCGATCCAATCCAAACAGCGGATCACGGAACTTGAACGAACGGAATCCGTACTGCTGGATGCCGCGTCGCATTTCATCGACGACGCTCTCGGGAGACCGAAACCGAGTCTTGTTCTCAACGACGATATAGGGGCAGTAATTGCACGTAAACGTGCAGCCCCGGCTTTGTTGAATCAGGCCAGTCGGAAACTGCGTGAAATCATATCCGATCCGGAATTTGCGGGGTGCAAACAGGTCCCAGTCGGGAAAGGGCAGGGCGTCGAGATCTTGAATGGAACCGACGGCGACCGCCCCGGACTGCTGCTTGAGGACCTCATCCAACTTCCACAACAACTGCTCGGGTTCGCCTTGTACGAGCGTCACGGGCAGTTCGGCAAACGCTGCGGGCAGGGTGAGCGCCAGAATTCCGACAATCAAGATCCGGGCCGCAGGCTGCGTGCGGATGACTTCGCGGATGGCGGCCAGTTCCAGATTGAGAGTGATCAGCGACGGATTGAAAACGTAGACGTCGCCACCGGCGACGATCTGATCTTCGCCAAAATGAACCTCGTGCCCCAGTTGGCGAAAGATGCTCGTCAGGTACGCAAACGTCAGTGCCGTCGGACGGTGGTCGCGTTTATAAAACCAGCGCACGATCTGACCTTGATAGCCACCGCCACTGGCATACTGTCCCACGCCGTAGCCGCCGGCGAAGTCCTTCGAGACATCGAGTTGTCGCGTATCCCACAAGACGATTTTCATGGAGTTTTCTCAGATTCACTCGCGCTTCCATCGAGTTGCCGTCGATGGATCTACTGACGGGCTGCGAACACGGGACGGCTCAACGACGCGGCAGAGAATCGCGCGTTGGAAGTAGAGACGCGTGTTCCACTGCGGGATCATCCGCTGCGTGGGAAAGGGGCTCGGGCGGATCGTATCGCCACTGCCGATCGGCAGTGGGCAGCAATTTCGCAGGTTGCAGAACTCGCATCAGACGCCCTTGTCGATCCAAGTCGTAGGTGATTCCCCGCCAGACGATGCGCGAGCCAATGCAGGCCGAACACATCGCCAACGTATTGTACAGTAAGGCTACTGGAGCCGCCCCGATATCAAACACAGTTGCCCACGCTGTGCACTTGGTCCAGCTTTTTACATAGACCTGAGCCAGACCATGCCGCAACCACCCTCGGTAAATTTGCAGTGCATACCATGCTATCAGGAAACAGGCAGGCCACCGAGACCAGTTTTCACTGAAAATCAGGCTGGAGGTGAACAATCCGATCGCGCCAAACACGGCAACGGTCGACACGATCATCAGACACAATGACTGATACCAGATTCGCGGGGCGTAGATCCGGCCGATCATGTGCTGGCGTCGCAGGAAGCTGCCTAATCCTGCCAACGAATAATCCATGGGGGAGGCGGTCATGCACGCGGGTTCAAACTCGATCGGCAGCCGCGCGGCTTGGACCGCCTGGGTCGCGACCAGGTCGTCACTGATCGTCCCCTGCCACCGCTCACGAATGCCTAGCGATTCGAAGTCCACGCGACGGATGGCCCATGATCCGCCCCAGACGATGGATTGTCCGCCGGAACCCAGCAGAGCCGCAATTGACGCGTTGATGCTATACAGCAGGCAGTTGGCCAATGTCGTCTGAACGGGAACAAACCAGCGATAGCCAGTCACTGCACCGGAGTCGGCACGCGATAGACGGGCGACCAGGCGTCCCAGCCAGTCAGGCTCGGGGCAAATGTCCGAATCCACAAACGCCAGGATGTCGACTCCATCACCCAGTTGGGCAGTCGCGGTGGCCAGGTTGTGAATCTTCTGACCGGTCGCTGTGGCCCGTCCGGCAATAATGATCCGGGCAGGCACCTGGGATTCCCGCTGGATCAGTTGTTCGATCACGGCCAGGGCGGGGTCGGTGTCACTTTCGACAATGAAAATGACTTCATAGTTCGGATAATCCTGCCGCAGTAAATGCAACAGATTAGATTCCAACTGCAGGTCCAGCCCTTTGCAGGGGGAGAGCAGGGCGACCCGCCGAGTCTGGTCGACCAGACGCGGATCGCGGACTCGACGACGCGCGAACCGGCGGTGCTCCCAGGTGTGCAGTCCCAGGAGCACTCCTTGCACCAGGGACGCGATACACGCGATGCCCCAGATCCAGTAGGCGGTAGTGGAAAAAATCACGCCAGCTTCTCATCCATGAGGAAGTTGGAGGAACAATTCAGTGGAAATCGCACAGGCTTCAGCGTCAAAGGCTAAACTTGGAAGGCATATGCCATGACAACATTGATCGACCGTGTCTCACTTAACTTCAAACGAGACAGGGACTTGTAACAATCACGCTGCGTGTTCAGCCGTTCTGCTGAGCTGCTAGTTGAAATTGAGGGGGATGTGGTTGTCTGAGAAATCGACAAACGCCGCAAGATCTCTTTCGCAAAAACGGGAATTCTGGGGAAGACGAGGGGAGGGGAGGGAAATGACGAATGACGAAATCCGAATGTCGAGAGAATGACTAATGTCTAATGACTAATGTCTAAAAAGATGCGTGATCGACGTCCAATGACAAATGACAAAGGACCAAGGACGCCTCGACATTCAGCTAATGCGGTCTGCACGCTACCATGAATCCTTCCCTGTTCCTGGTTTGGAGTATGCTTCGTGTCGTCCATGATCCCTTCTGAGTCTGCCAGTTTACCGGACGAGCACCCGAACCCGATGGCTCGCAATCGGGACGACGTCAATTGGGAACTGGCTGCGGAAGGCATCACGCTGCGGATCCGCTGGTTCGGATTGTGCATCGGTTATGTGCTGGTTGACTTTCTCGACCGACAGCTTGTCAACCGGCCGTTGATGAATTCCATCCTTTCGCTGGGAGCCGTCTTCGCCCTGCTCGATACCTATTGGAGTCTGCAGGGAAAAGTCTTTCTAAGCCGCTGGCCGTTGATCGTATCGCTGATGGAAGCGATCTTCATCGGACTGTTGTGCCATTTCGATAAAGGGGTCGAAAGCCCGTTTCTGGTCTATTACTTCCTGTCGCTGCTGGTCTGCGCCATCCGTTACTCGTCGACCATCACGTACACGACGTTTGCTTTGCACGCCGCCAGCTATCTGACGCTCTTCGGACATGTCCTCACCCGCGAGGACCTGACGACCTTCTTTCTCGTGTTGCTGTTCCTCGCCTGGGTCACGTGGGCCAGTACGTCCCTGGCCGGGTTGTTGAAAGCCGCCTGGGGCCGTTTGTCCGAATTGAATGCCGCCTTACGAGTGAACCAGGCCCTGCTGGAGCAACGGATCAGCGAACGGACCCGCGAACTGCAACAATCCCAGGCGTTGCTGGTCCAGCACGAAAAGCAGGCGGCATTCGGGTTGCTGGCGGCCGGGATCGCCCATGAAGTCGGGAATCCACTGGCGGCGATCAGCGCCCTGGTCCAGATGCTGAACCGCAGAAACCCCGACGATTACACTCGAGAAAAACTGCAACTGGTCGACGACCAATTGCGGCGAATTCAGGGCACACTGCGCGAACTGGTCGACTTCAGCCGCCCGGCGACCAAGGAACGCAGCCTGTGCGACATCCACGACATCATCGGCGCTGCCCTCAACATCGCCAAATACTACAAGCGAACCAAGGGCAAACGCATCGTTACCTGCTTCGCCCCCGGCTTGCCCAAGCTGCGCGTCGCCCGGGATCAGGTCGTGCAGGTCGTCTTGAATCTGGTCCTGAACGCAATGGATGCCACCGACGAAGGGGGCACCATCGAACTCATCACGTGGCTGACGGACGGCTGGCTGCACGTCAGCATCCGCGACACCGGACACGGAATTTCTGCCAGTCAGATCAAACATATCTACGAACCCTATTTTACGACGAAGCCCACGGGGACCGGACTGGGTTTGTTTGTGTGTAAGAACATCATGGAGCAGGTCCTCGACGGACGGATTGAACTGGTGGAATCGACCCCTGCCGGTTCGAAGTTTGTGGTCTCCTTGACCTGCGAGATTGCTCGGACTCATCCGGATGTCCTGCCGACGGAGTCGGGATCCACTGAAGTGGTGGAACGGGCAACGTGATTTTGGAGTAGCGAACCTCGTCAGAGTCCCGCCGAATACCGTTGACATTGTCTGGAGTGGCAGTTTCTCTGAATCGGATCTCGCCAGCTTCAACGCCCTTCCCGATCTCACCTATCTCTATTTTGCGGATATCGGGGACTCCGAAGCCAGCCACCTGCTGCAATGCGAACACATGATCGGGCTGGACATCCAGTCGAACCGACTAACGCTCGACGGGATTCGGTCACTGATGCAGATGCCGGATCTCCACTTTGTAGCCTTGGCGGGCAAGGTTTGGGGACCGGAACTGGTCGATGTGCTGTATGAATCTCCGACTCTCGAACATGTCAGAATTCTCGATCGCATTTGGGAATGGTGGGAGTTCGAAGATTTGCGGAAACGGTTGCGAACTCAGTAGGTCTTCAGGTCCTCGGGGGTCGGGGCCACGATTTTTCGATATTGGCCGATGGACTTGAACTTGGCAATTCAGCCGCATGGCGGCCAATTTCGAAAACTCGTACCCCCGACCCTGAACCGCCCCTGACTTCGCCAACGAGCCACCTTCCTTTCACCCATCTTGCAGAAATTACACCCTCATCCACGCAGTCTACCACCTCTCGCGATAAGTCATTGGGGGCCTACTTTTGGGGCGTTTTCACTTTCTTTCGTTTTGTAACTTTTTCTCTTGCGTCATTCCCAGTCTTTCAAATACAACCCCCCCCGTCACAAGCATGCAGCGACTAGCAAAGGATGCTCAAAACGTCGTGCAGGACAATGACTTGTGACGAGCACATCTGATCCTCAGATGCTGTCTCTCAAGGGAAGGAGAGGCCATGCAAGCGATTCAACGATGGTGCGGATTGACGCTCATCGCCTGGGGGTTGTGGGGTTGCCAGCAGGCGGCCACACCGACCAAGACGGCCAACAACGAACAAGGTGACGGTGCCTCCACAGGTGCCAATGGAAATATCATCCCGGCCGCTTCGATCTCGGCCCAACCCATTCAAAAACCGCTCAAGAAGCTGGATGGGATGGAACTCGAAGAAGACCCCGAGTTGGTCGAAGACGATGTCGAAATCATCGACGACCCGCAACCGGGGACTCCGGAATTTACGTTACGCGAAGTCGCTCAACTCCGTTTCCAACCGGCTCCCACCACGAGTGACCGTGATGAAGCACGCCAGTTTCGCAAGGAACGCAACGACAAAATCATCGACATGACGGCGACCGTCATCAAGCAAACTTTTCAGAACCCGAAAAAGGTTCGGATCTTTGAAGTGGCCGTCAATTATATGCTCGAAGCACGCCTCGAGCTGGCATTACAGGGCGACCGCGAAGACATCCAGGCTCTGTATGATGACGCCAATGTGTTATGGGAACGCGACCCGAAGTCGAAGCCGGCTGCCGATGCGGCCTATACCCTGGTCAATTTCGCTTACACCAATGCCCGCAATACGACCACCAAAGACAACAAGTGGCTGGTCGAATTCAACCGGCAGGCCATTCACTTCGCCAAGAATTTTCCTCAAGAAACCACACGTGGGCAAACCATGTTGTTCACTGCCGCTCGCAGTTGCGAGTTGCACGGACTCAGCAAGCCTGCCATTGAAGCGTACACGATGCTGCAGCAGTCCTACCCGCAGAGCCAGCAAGCACAGCGAGCCAAAGGCGTGATTCGTCGCCTGCAACTGCCTGGGAAGCCGGTGAATCTCGCGGGGCCGACCATCGATGGCGGTTTCCTGTCGATGGAAGATGTCGGAGGCAAGCCGGTCCTGCTGGTCTTCTGGACATCTCAAGCCACCCCCTTCCTGAACGATCTACCCGCACTGCAAGAATTCCACAAGGCCTATGCCAAGCAGGGTCTGACGCTGGTCGGAGTCTGCCTGGATGAAGACCGGGCAGCCACCGAGAAGTTTTTGAACGATCGTCAGATTACCTGGCCCCAGATTTTTTATGACGACGCCGGCAAGAAGGGTTGGAATAACCCGATTGCCAGTTACTACGGTGTTCAAGATGTCAGCAACTGGCTGATTGATTCCAAAGGCACCGTAATCAGTACCTCGATCAAAGTCGCCGAACTCGAAGATCAACTCACCAAGCTCAACCGTCCTCCGGCAACGCGTGCTGCCAAACAAGTCAGTTCCCAACGTCAATAAAGGTTACGAAAAACCTCAATCGTGCAACTCTCCCCGCTCCTCAAGCGCGGCATCAGCCGCTTACCGTCAATCCCCCAACGGTAATGTGGTGTCAACCCCACGTTCGAGACAACTTGTCGCGAACGGACACCACGAGCAACTTGTGCGAGCACGCAACTGTCGGTGGAACCCCCAACCGCCGACAGTTGCAATTTTTCAAGACCGGGAATCCTGATCTTTATCAGGATTCCCGGTCTTTTTTGCTTTCACGCAAACCGCCGCACTGCCTTTGCGAGTCTTTTCATCGCTTCGTCGATCAGGCGGGGTTCCAGGACCCCGAAGCTCAGGCGCATCTGGTGCCGTGGTCGCTCTGCAAGTGGTCCCGAATAGCACAGGTCGCCGGGGACGTACATCACCTGTTCTGCCCGTGTCGCATGCTTGAACAGGGGACTTTCAAAGCTGGTCGGGATTTCCCGGGGCAGTGACATCCAGACATACAGACCTCCGTCCGGACGGACCCAGCTCACCCCGGGAATATTGCTGAAGTAGCGGTCTGCTGCCGCCAGCAGGGCATCGCGTTTGATCGTGTAGGCGCGTCGCACCTTGGCGACATGGCGGGTATAGACCCCCGATTCCAATGCCCGGGCCAGCAAATGCTGATTGAAATGGGCCGAGCCGAAGTCCTCATTCCCTTTGCGATCCGCCAGCGGTCCCGCCAACCCGGCGGGCACCACGCCATAGCCGACTCGCAGACCGGGCGAAAAGCTCTTGGAAAATGTCTGGGCCAGAATGACGTACTCGCGATCACGATCCAGGCCCCAGATGGAAGGAATGGCCGCCCCCGAGTATCTCAGTTCTCGATACGCGGCGTCTTCCAGGATCAAAATCCGTTGCTGGCAAGACCATTTCCTGGCCACCACGAGGGCCTGTTGACGGCGTTCGGCCGACAGACAGATTCCCGATGGGTTTTCGAAGTCGCTGACCAGATAGATCAGTTTCACGCGGTGCAATTCGCCAGCTTCGGCGAGGCGGGCGAGTTCGCGGTCCAGATCGTCGATCACCATCCCTTGCTCGTCGCTGCGAATGGGAATCGTCCGGGCACCAACTCCCGCCAGGGTCCCCAGAAACACAAAGTACGTCGGGGCCGCGACAAATGCGATATCTCCCGGATTGAAGAGCACTTCGCACACCAGGGACAGCAACTGCTGCGAGCCCGTCGTTAAGAGCAACTGCTCGGCAGAAATCCCCAGTTCCGCTGACGAACAGCCTTCCAGCACCGCCAGATGCTGCAGCAAAGCCGTTCGCAAGCGGGGTGAACCAGGCGTCGACCCATACTGCAGGGCGGCCCGGCCTTCCACCGGGTCGCGACAAATGTCGGCAATCAATTGCCCGACTTCTTCAACAGGAAGCGATTCCGAATCGACCAGTCCCGCCCCGAGAGTCAGGATGTCCGGGTTGTCGACCCCCTGTTCCATCAGAAAGCTGATGGCCTGGCGACTGCCCCAGCACCAACGGTCGCTGAGCGGAATGGGAGGCATTGACTTCGCATCGGACATGGTTGATCTACTGCCTTTCGTAAGTCCTATTTCATAGTAGCGATGGGACTTATGGGACGTATGGGACCTATGAAAGTGCGGGAACCAGGCCTGCGCAATCTGCGAATCCTTCTTGCCACCTTCGACTTTTTTGCCATCTTCGATTTCTTGCCATCTTCGACTTCTTTGCCACCTTCAACTTCTTTGCCACCTTCGACTTCTTTGCCACCTTCGACTTCTTTGCCCCTTCGACTTCTTTGCCACCTTTGGTCCCTTCAGATTTGGCCGTTTCGTAGCACTGGTATTTCATAACCCCCCATAACCACCATAACTCCCATTTATCCCATGAATGCGATGGGAGCCTCGGGCGCCATGGGATCGTATGAAAGCTGCCGGAATTAGCGTTGTGTCCCACCGTTAAAACGGAGGGCTATTGTCGAATGTCTCTGACGGGACGAAGGCCACAAGCGCGCCGCGTCATCGTGCTTGGACATTGCGATTCGCCATTGTGCTCCAGCCTCCAAGGAGTTTGATTTCGATCCGCGAGAGGGCAGTATGCCACGAATGCGGAGCGAAACCCAATGAGTTGAATGCCGTTTCGCAGGGTGCTGGAGGTGCATCGCCGTGGATTTCATGTGGTGCCAAAAGAAATCTCACACAACAGGCGCCCCCGAACTGGGATGCGTAATCCTTTCCCTAAGGGCAATGCTGTGAAGGACTTTTGAACCGCTATTAAGCTCCGCTAACAGAAAAACGGAGACCGTTCCGCGAATTGGCATCAACTCACCAGCATCTTTCTGTCGTCACATTTTTCTGTCAAACAGATCCATCACGGCCAACGATACGCTTACGCTGGCAACCGCACTGTAAAGGTGCAACCGGCCTGCGGATTGTTGCTGACGCTAATCGTGCCACGGTGAGCTTGGACGATCGCCTGACAGATGCTTAATCCCAAGCCGGTCCCCTTGGTTTGTTGGTCGCGTTGACGCGCTTTGTCGCCCCGGAAAAACCGCTCAAACAAATGCGGTTTGTCGGCTTCCTCGACCCCGCTGCCCTGATCGCTGACGCTAAAGACTGCCTGACGATTCTCTGAGTCCAAACTCAACGCGATGGCGACCTGGGTGCCGTCAGGAGAAAACTTCATCGCGTTATCAATCAGATTATTGACCACCTGCCGCAAGCGGCCCGAATCTCCCCGGATCAAGACCGGTTGTGGGCAACTCAAGGTCAATTGGATATTCCGTGCATCGGCAACTCCCTGGAACATGTCAAGCGCCCGTTCCACCAGCGGGTGCAAATCAAACGGCTCTTTCTCGATATGCAGCAGCCCCGCATCGCTTTCGGCCAGTAACAGCAACTGATTGACCAGAATTCGCAAGTCACTGCATTCATCCAGGATATCGCAGATCAGTTCCTTGTATTGTTCCGGACTGCGGTCGGAGTTCAGACTGACTTCAATGGAACTCTGAATGGCGGTTAACGGCGAGCGCAGTTCGTGAGCGGCATTGGCTGTGAAGTCGCGGTTGTCGTTGATGTATTTCGCGATCCGGTCCAGGAAGCCATTGATCGTCTGCGAGAGTTTGTCGAGTTCATCTCGCGTGCCCCGCAACGGCAGTCGCTCGATCAACTTGTCGGGATGCAGCCGGCCGGTGGTCTCGATAATGTCCGCGAGGGGCTTGGTCGCCCGTCCGGCCAGCCAGTACCCTCCCACGGGCGAAATCACCAGGATGATGGCCCCGACCCAGATCATCGATTGTGTCAAACGTCCGACATCACTTTCCAGGGGATCAAACGACGTCGCCACGCGAATCGTCCAGGCGGGCATGCCCGGTCTGCGGGGTGACGTATTGATCAACCGAAACTGCTCAAAGCTGAAAGGTTTGTCCCGAATATTGAGAATCCGTTGCGGAAAGATTTGTGTGGGAGCGTTGGAACTCGTCCAGACCAGCTCCTGATGCTCGTTGTACAGTCGGGCATAAAAGCCGCGATGAGTATGAGTGGTCGCCTTGAGATTGAGTTCGGATTTGATCTGTTCGAGACCGTCCGGATACAGGCTTTCAAAAATCAGGCGGGCTTCGTTGGCGTCTTCCATCAACTGCTCGTCCGCTTCACGGCGCAAGGTAAAACGCAGACCTTCGCGCACCGCCCACAGCGTAAAGAGCACCATCGCCAGCAACGTCGCCATGTTCCACAGCGTCAGCCGAAATCGCAGCGAACCGATCATCTCCAGCAGACGATTACGGGGCATACGAGGAACTCCCTGAGATGAAACTGAGCGGAACGAGCCAATTCATCGTAGCAGGGGTAGTGAGAGAGGGGGAGGACGCTGTGCTGCCGAATCTGAAACTGACGAAATCCTAATCATTGATGACAAAGCCCCGGTATTGGTTGTGTATCCCCATCAATGTTCATTTTCCTTAATCGTTCTGCCCTCCATTATTCTGCCATCAAAGCGTGGCAGAATGATGGAGGGCAGAACGATGAAAACGACGAGGACATCCGACAAGACGTCTTCGGCGTACACTTTGATCGCGCGTCGTGATTTCTTATCGCAAGTTCACCATTCGCGCCATTTTAACTGACTGAAAAGTCAGAAAAACGAAAAACATTCAAGATTCGTCTTGACCCGACAATTATAATCTTCGTAATGTCGGTGACGCGACGTGCGAATGCATTGCGGAGGGCGTCCGAAATGGGACGCAGCAGGGACTTGTCAGGTGTCCAGAGACACGACACGTGATTTTCATTCGCTAGCTGGATTTGGCGACCAGACTTAACCAGTCTGCGCAAATCATAGTGAAATCCGCCGACGTCCAGGCTCATTAGCGAAGCTAGTCAAACTTCGCCGGACGTACGTTCCTTAGCGATGAGGGAAAACCGGAACACTGATCGACCCAATCAGTTGTCCGGATCAAGGTTTTCGTTCCAGACTCAGGTACTCATGTACCGAACGAAGATTCAAACAAAGGAGTGTTGATCATGTTAGTGCTGACCCGCAAGGTGAACGAGGAAATTCTGATCGGCGACAACATCCGCATCAAAGTGGTGGATATTGGTGCTGGCCGCATTCGACTGGGGATCTCTGCTCCCCGCGATGTGACGGTGTTGCGTGACGATGTCATTCGTGACTTCGAAGTGGTCGTGGCTCCTGCGACACCTGCCGAGACCTGTTCGTCGCTGTAGCTGCGACGACTTGGCAGCGATGGAACAAGTGCATTTGACCCCAGTTCGCGGACGACCACCGACCTGCCACCTTGAACTCTGTCTGGCCCCGCAAGCCAGCCCTGCCTACCGCGACACCTGCCCTGAAGTGACCCCGCCCGTGATTCCTGGAGCGTCCTGTTGTGCCCCAATGGGGTACAGCGAACTCGCCAGGAAGCAACTTCGTACCGACCCCTTCCAGGACCTACTCACTTACGCCGTGAAGATTTTGATGTAGCAGAATTCGTGAGAATTCTGCTACGTGCCCCAGCGGTTGTGATGTTCAGGACTTTACAAGGTCAGTCGGCAATCGGCGGAACTCTTACGAGATTCCGCTACAAAATCCCTCACCGCGTAGCCTACTCAACGTGCCACAAGACGTGGCGTGCAGGGAGCGTCGCGCCTGCGGGGTCCTCACCGGACGTTGCGTCCTGGCCTTCGGACCGAATCGCAATTCCCTGCTCCTCGGCCGCCTCGTTCATTGCCATCAGTGACAAATGGGGGCTCGGAATACCCGGCGCTGCGAGCTGCGCCAGTTCCTGATCGAGGCATTCCAGGCGGCGTGCGATCACTTCGCGGTGATCGGACCAGCGGGATTGCCAGGTCTCGAACAGTTCCAGTGCCGCCTGTTCGCGCTGGCGACTGCCTTCCAGGTTGCGATGCAGCCGGAGCAACGTGGCACCGAGTTTTGAACGTGGAACACGCCGTTCATCGGAAGGGTGAAAAGAGTGCATCCGGAGTCTCTGGATTCAAGGCGGACAAACCCAGGCCGCCCTGCCAGGGACACGATGTGACAGTCTTTCCATCGACTGTCACATCGCGGTCGTCGCAGCGATTATCTTCCAGTCCCGGTCAACCCGGTCACACAGGGAAGTCCTACCGTGCGGAAGCTGGTCACGATGACGCCTGTAACGGGATGGATAGTGTACACGTGCCGCAAGTCACTTCGTCACTCGGCCACAGATCGTCCAATGCCGATCTGTTGTTTGAGTCACCCACTCCTGCGGCAAATGCAACGCGCCCAGCATCGCTCGGACCTCATCCAACGTCAGGGCCGCATGCAGCGAATCGTCAAACATCTGCTGCTGGTGGGCGTTAGCGCCCGCGGCATGGGTTTGAACGAGGTGCTGCAATGTGGCCAAGTCGACTGGTCGCAACAGATCGCGCACGAACAGCAAGCCGCCGGGTGCCACCACGCGAACCATTTCCCGTAAGCAGGGCAGCGGATCGGGGATATGGTGGACGATACTGTTCGAGATCACCCAATCAAACGAACCGCTCGAGTACGGCAGGTCCTTCGCATCCAGATGTTCCAGCTTGATACGCGATTGCAGCCCTTCGCGAATCACATTGCGCTGCCCGACCTGCAGCATGTAGGCCGCCAGATCAATCGCCGTGATCGATACAGGCACGTCCCGGGTGCAGAGCTCGATCGGAATCAAGGCCGTTCCCGTGCCGACATCCAGAACGCGCAACGGACGGTCGGCGGATCCCTCCTCAGGGAGACGGTGTTCGAGCAAATGATCGACGAACCGGCGATTCACCTCCGAATGATCCATCGAGTCATAATCGACGGCCTCTTCGACCGAATCCATCACTTCGGCTTCCAACACGCGCGGCAACATCAGGAACCTCAAGTCTGGCTTAGCAGCCTGTTGAAAAAGGTGTCTGGAACTTTGCCAACCACACGGAATCGAGCGTTTTTTCGACGTTCGGAGAGTTCCAGACACCTTTTTCAACAGGCTATTAGGGCACAACGGGGAAGACGTCAAACGTCTTGAACATCGGACGTCCTGAATGTTTGCGGATCAGTTCGGGGCCCCAGCGTCGGACTTCCTGCTGGCTGTTGGCATCCATCTCGTCAAAGGGCTGGCCTTCCGGTGTCTGCCAGGCGGTGCCCAGGATGCCTGACTCTTGGAGTTGCTGAAATCGACGCGGAGTGACGAAGTCCGTGTAGCCGTAGGTCAATCGATACCGCAGGATCTCTTGCCAGTTCACGAAGACATGGGTGATTTCCTGCGTTCGGAGCAGTTGTCGGATTTCCGCTACGGGCTTCAGCGGTCGTCCGGCAGAGCCTTGGGAATTGTCTGCCGTTCCAAACCAGTCCTCGCAGATCGATCTGTCAAACACAGTGTTGTAGACGTACGGGAAACGCGCATCGAACAGTTCCGCCTCGCCGACGCACAAGACTTTGGATCCGGGGGGCAGTGCCGAATTCAGCATCACGACTTCCGGGGCGGTGATCCGACCGGTTTGTTCGGCAGCCCGCTGGAGGTCGAGTAAATACGCATTGTACCCGCAGAGCGATGTCGTGATGAACGCCAAATTAAAGGTCATCGCACAGATCGCGAATCCAGCGATAAAAACTCGCCAGACACGCCGAGTCGTCCAGGTGGCCCCCACTCCGGCCAGCAATGCGACCACAGGAATCAGCGGCACCCAGAAGCGGTCGATGCGATGCGTCAGCAGCCACCATGTGCCAAACAGGAACGCGACATACAGCCACAATTGCCAGACCAATCGGCGACGAGTTTTCAATAGGGCCAGCGGAGCGAGTCCGAACAACAGCGGGCTCAGCCAGTCGCTTTTCAACGTCACATCCATCAGCTTGATGGCGAGATCACCGAGTTGATGATGATCGGGACTGTGGCCATGCTTCCATTTGGCGTTGAGTTCAGGGCTCCAGTCTTTGCCGCCAAACACGCCATATAACAGCGGATAGACGGGATTCCCAGTCTCCACAAGATTCTTGAGCAACCAGGGACCAATCGCCAACGCAACACCCACGGAAAAGATCAGCCCCATCTTGATGACAGATCCCGATGATTTCTGATGTTGGCTGCTACGTTGAGAAAAGCGGTAAGCACTGAGCAATACAGCGAGCCCGAGAGGAATCACCACGGAGACGGCCCCCGGATACTTACAAGCCATCGCACTGCCCGCCAGAAACCCCGCAAAGATCGCCCACGACGTGCTGCCTTGTGGCAATTCCCCGTCTTCCGAGCAGTCACCGACTGGGCCAGTGCCTTGCCCGGCAACATCACTTGCCGGCTGACAAGAGTGATGTGAGGGTGAGGCTCCTGCCGAACCGCTTGGTTGGGCGAGAGTCGAAAGACTAAGCGGTTCGGCAGGAGCCTCACCCTCCCGCGTGAAATCTTGACCCAACAGCTGCTCAATCAAGTACAGCACGGCCAACAACGTGGCGAACAGGTAACAGGTCAGCCCCCCTTCCGCATACGCGATGATCGAGATCCGATAGATCCAAGGTGTGCTGAGATGAATGAGCGTCGCCCAGATGCCGGCTGACCGCGAGAACCACCTGCGACCGGCCACGAACAAGCCCAAGGCCGTCAATGGCCCGAAGCTCATCAACACGCCCTTGCCGGCGATTGCTCCCCAGTACCAGTCTCCGTACAAGACCATGCCAAGCAGCGTCAGCATCTCGGTCAGGAAGGGAAAACTGGTGTATACGTTATGCGGCAGGAACGAAATCTGTCCCGCCAGATACCATTCCTTGGGCCCGCCAAAGTGGTATTCCTTCACATCAAAGTCGGTTTCGGGCAGGAAGGCACCGCCGATATAGACCATCAGAAACGGCACGCACAACCACAGCGGCCAGAGCTGTTTCAAACGCACCACAAATGATCGTGGGCTCGTCGGCAGGCCAGTCGACGGGCGTCTTGCCGACAGACTCACTCCCACTTCCAGGATCACGCCCGCCAGCAGGCAACTTCCCAGGACGCCTCGTGACAACCAGCCCATCAATCCGCAACCCAAAGTCAGCAGCGAAACCACCGCCAGCCCACAGGCCCCGGCGAAGAAGATGCGTTCCAGCGACCAGGTCGGCAACGGCACTTGCATCAGGCGGAGCATCAGGCCACCCCACCCCCAGGCCCCTGCCAGGATGGCGAGACACACGGCGTACATCGTGAAGCGTTGCGGCCAGAACCGCCAGCCGGCATTCTTCCACATCAGCCGGGCCTCAATGTCGTCAGCCGCCGGAGCTGGCGGATCGACCAGATTGACCAGCAACGCGGGCAGTTGCCGCCAGACTTCGGTGCGATTCACGCGCGGACTGCTGTTGGGCAGATCGAACTGATAGAAGCACGCGGCAAACGCCAGCAGCCACACGATCGCTACCACCACCAGCCAAACTGGCGCGACAGTGTCCGGTGATTCATGACGAACGGCCTGGCTATTCAAAATCATAAGTCCCATGTGTCTCATCAGTCCCATCAGTCCCATTCAATGCATGGGACTGATGGGACTGATGGGACTAATAAGACCGATGGGAAACGCCCGACGGGCGCCGCCCCACAGGCAACAAAAAAAGGTACTCTATTTAGAGTACCTTACGTCGTGTCGTCACATGTTACTGGATGCAATTCGGTTTCCGAAATGCGGATCTGTCGATCCGTCAGAAACCATTTCTGCAATCATCCAGCTAGTTTGGCAGCAGCGCCGCCAATTCCGGGTGCGGCCGGGCAATCACATCGGCGAGGATTAACTTGCCACCCAGGCGGGTGACAGTAGCCTTGCCGGTTTCGATGGCCGTTTGCACGGCGGCCACGTCGCCTCGAACCATGATCGTGACGTAGGCCGCCCCGATCTTTTCCTTGCCGACCAGCTTCACATTCGACGATTTCAACATATCGTCGGTCGCGTGCAGGGCGGCCACCAGACCTTGAGTTTCCAACAGACCGAGGGCTTCCGAACTGCTCATATGCGACTCTCGTGGAATACGGTAATCGAAGACGCCCAGTAATGGGCTAAATGCGGGTTTGGAATTGGCCAATGCCTGCGTCACGTCGAGCGGGGCTGCCAAAACGCTGTAAGTGGCGGTAGCGCCCATTCTTTTGGCGAGCGCCGCGCCCTGTTCTGCCGCGTAGGTGACTTCGGCGACATTCCCGACCAGCTTGATGCACTGTTCGGCACCGTCGGTGCTTTCGATCCCCAGGATATGGACCCCGGCCGCCTTCGCGCACAAGTCCGCCACCATCAAGGCAGGGGACAGATTGCTG
This sequence comes from Planctomicrobium piriforme, assembly GCA_945861445.1. Lineage (GTDB taxonomy): Bacteria > Planctomycetota > Planctomycetia > Planctomycetales > Planctomycetaceae > JAKFVC01. The sequence continues at coordinate 20,973 of CAMAVF010000013.1, forward strand.
ACTTCCAGCAGGGCCAAACTTAGCGGTCGAGTCGTAGCTTGCATGCTTCCACGCGTCACGAAGATCATCATTCAGGCAGAACGCGGGGATTGTAGCGACCAAGTTCGCTTTCCGAAAGGGCGAATTTGGGGAGTTTAGATGGCAGTGTCATCGTGGGAGAGCGTCTCACTCGCGTTCCAGCGCATCGAGTGCCTGAAGCCGCCGATCTGCATTGAACACGGGTGGCGGCAATTGTTCTGCCAGGTGCAGGGCCGCTTCGAAGCTCAAGTCGACTCGGGCAGTTCCCCAGCCGCGGAAGATCGGCAAGCCTTCGCGCAACGCAATGATCTCACGCCGCGTGCGGCCGCGGGGTGAATCAGGCCACGGTCCGCGCTGTTCTTGAAACTCAAAATACAACGGCACGATCTGCTGCATGTACCGCCAATAGCCAGGGTTGTCCGTCTGCAACACGAACTTGCCGCCCGGCACGAGAGACCGATGGACCAGGGCGAGAAATTCCGGCGTCAGCAGCCGCTTGCCGATGTCGCGCTGATCGTAGAAGGGTTGCGGATGATAGACATGAATCTCCGAAACACTTCCCGGAGCAACGTGCTCGGCGAGCAATTCCCGGCCGCCAATCACCCCGAAACGCAGGTTGTGATAGCCGCGTTGGTTGCCCCGACGCGTCGCGTAACGGATCACGACCGGCAGGATGTCGGTCGCCAGATGATCCATCTCCGGCCGCCACTGGGCCGACGCCAGCATGTAGCGACCATTCCCGCAGCCCAGCTCGAGCACAATCGGTGCCTGGCGTCCAAACAACTGCGGCCAGTCGAGATGTCCGTCGGGAATCTTCTTGAGCGCCGTCTGCGACCAGCGTTCCGGCTCCAGGATTTCTCCCGGGACCGGCACACCAAATTCCCGTTCGCGCTGTCTTGAAGGATGCTTGGATGTCATGGCGCTGTAATCTTATCACGAGCACATTCGACTCTGTAGCGTCCGCAATGACGGTCCGCGAAACGAGACAACCGGTCGCGAAGTGACCGCGTATACAAGCTCGAAGCGCAAGCAAGTGCATCTTCAGTGCATGTTGAAACGGAATGCACTCGCTTGCGCTTCGAGCTTGTATTTGTCACCACGCATCCCCTACATCACCTCAGCCAGTTTCACCAACCGGCTCTTTTCCGCCAAAGATTTCGCCGCGGCATGGACGATGGCCGTCACTTCCAGAATCTCCTGATGCGGCACCGGTTCTTTGCCGGTCAGGAACATCTGGCGAAAGACCGCCGCCATGCGAAACATCTGGTAGTGATGCCCGTAACTAAAATCCCCGGCGATTGACGGCGTGTACTCGTAGCGTTTCTTCTTGAAATGGACTTCCGTCCGACAATACTCGAACTTCTCGTAGGGTTCGCCAAACCACAGATGAGCGGGAAAGCGATCGGGCCAGGTGATGAGTGCGTGGCAGGTGTCCTTGTATTCGTACATGCTGACGGCATCGACCCCCGCGCCCATCAGCGTCATCGCCGACCACGCGGGATGCTGCCCGTAGATCATCCAGCCATTGAGGCTGTAGCGACTATGCAAAGTCGCCGTGACGAATTCGATCGGCCCAAACTCTTCCGAATCACGCATTCGCAGTGCCGCTTCTATCCCCCAGTCGTGTCGAAACAAGCTCGACGACATGATCAACGCCTTGTGCTCGCGGGCAAACTCGAGAATCTTCCGAGTCCCCGCGACGGTGCCACCAATCGGTTTGTCACAGAACGTCGGCAGCCCACGGGCCAGACCCGGGGCAACCAGGTCGAAATGGTCTTCACCATGACCCGAGGCGTCGCCCATCCAGATCACATCGACTTCCTGCACCATCTCTTCGAGAGACTTGGCCACCTGGACGCCGGGAAAGACTTCAGTGAACGCGGTGGCGACTGCGGGATCCGCGTCGTAATAGTGCGTGATCCGCGTGTCGGGAAAAGGGAGTTCCCCAAAATTGTATTTCGGGTTGCGGTAGTATTTGACATGGCTCGGGAACCCCTGTGGATTGTGTTTCTTGTAAGCATCAAAGTTGAATTCCGGATGGAAATACTGGGCAAACAACCAAGTGTGACCGTTCCGCGGCTGCGGCATGCCACGGATGGATGCCGAAATCACGCCGACCCGGTAGGTCTTGCGGGGCGCGGTCTCCACGGCCTTGACTGAACCCGCAGCCGCCAGTGACACCAAACCCGCAGTGCCGACAGCTTTCAGAAGATCACGTCGCGTTGTCGTGGTGGGATCGAGCATGCGAATTCCTTGCGCTGGTGCCTGTGCCGAATGCATCCAATGGATCATCATACTAGCCCGCAGCGCCAGCGAGTGCATCCCATCGCAGGTCCGATTAAGTCAACGCGGTGATCGAACGATCGAGATGCACATAGCCGCCGTCGACATGGATCAGTTGGCCCGTCGTGTGACTCGATTTCGCAGAGAGCAAGAAGGCAACCATGTTGGCGATTTCATCGCAGGTCGTCATGCGGTGCTCGAAGGGAATGCGGGCTTCAATCTGGGCGCGGGTCGCAGCGGGGTCGGGCAGGGTGGCCAGCCAGGTGGCGTACATCGGAGTCCAGCATTCCGCGACGATCACAGCGTTCACACGAATCCCGTATTTCGCCAATTCTACGGCCCATTCCCGAGTCAACGCATTCCGTCCCCCATTCGCGGCCGCATACGCCGACGTCCCACCCTGACCAGTCTCTGCCACCTTCGACCCGACATTCACGATGGCCCCGCGCGACTTCTTCAACTCGGGCAGCGCGAAATGAGCCATCTCATAGTAATGAACCAGATTCTTCCGCAACGATGCGAGAAACCGCTCCGTATCGCCATCCTCCAGGTTGACGCCATCATTGATTCCGGCATTATTGACGAGCCCATCAATCCGGCCCCACCGGTCCACGGTCTGTTCCACGGCCCGGCGACAGTCCGCCGTGTGATTCAACTCCGCCTCGACAGACCACGCCTGCCCACCCAAAGCGACAATGTCCCGCACGGCCGCCGCATTGTCGGCAGAATTACGTCCGACGATGACAGGCACTGCCCCCTCGACCGCGAGCACTCGGGCAACACCCAGCCCAATTCCCTTGGCCCCACCCGTAACGACCACAATATTGCCGCGTAATCCGAGATCCATAGAGGACTTTCGTGTCGCCAGAACGCATGTAATAACAGTAAATCGATAGCCCCATACTAGCCCGAAGCGTCAGCGAGTGCATTTCTTTCGGCAGCCGCCGTCGAAATCTCATGGCAAATATTGACGAAAATAATGGGTATCAGTAGATTGGGAGTGGAGAAAAACTATGGCCAGTTCATTAAACCTCTCGCTCACCGATGAACTTCGCGCATTCATCGATAGCAATTGTGGCGACGGAACTCTGTATGCAACACCGAGTGAATTCGTTCGCGATTTATTGAGGCAGCGGAAACTTCAAATCGAGGCGTCTCAAGTACGAGATGCCATATTGGATGGGTACCAAGATGCGATTGAGGGACGTGTTGTTGCCTTTGAAGGTAATCTCCGAAGCCTGCTGAAGAGAGCCGATAAGTGAAACCCGGACTGCTGTTGACCCAGCATGCGCTGGGCGACATCCAAAACCTGTTCGAGCATTCTAAGGATCAGTGGGGCAAGGCGACTGCTGAAAAATACTTGGATGCTATCGAGCTTGGCCTATCAAGACTGCAGCAACAGCCGAATTTGCTGCGACATGATCCCGATCTTCACTCCTGTTTGAAGTTCTATCGAGTCAATAAACATTTGCTTGTTTGCGATGTGCAATCAACATCGATCATTGTGCTCACGGTGATAAACAGCAGCATGGATATACCAGCCAGACTGGCAGAGCTACAACCGATGTTGAACGCCGAAGTAGAACTTCTGCATGGTAAGCTTCGGCGCGGGAAACCTTCGAAATGAGCGGGTGGCAGGATCCGCAGTTCTTCCTTGAAACCATTTCTATCAACGCAAACAGCCGCCCCAATGCGGAGCGGCTGTCTGTCAGTGACCAACTGACGTCGTGATTTGTTGTGTGACTTACGCCTTGAAAATCTTCTCGCGGCCGACCGTCACATTCTTCGTGGCATTCCGGGTATCCAGGACAAGGCTGGAATGCTGCACGATGAAGTCGTAGTCATAGGCTGAGTGATCCGTCGCGATTAGCACGACGTCCTGACTCGCCAGAAATTCCGGTGTCAGCGGTGTGCTGTCCATGTCGGGCACGTTGTGGTGTCGCATTGTCAGCAGCGTTGCGCCCCACGATGACGGGCACCGCTCCCTCGGCGGCGAGAACCTGGGCCACGCCGAGGCCAATCCCCTTGGCTCCGCCAGTGACGACCACAATCTTGTTGCGTAATCCAAGGTCCATGAATGGCTTTCGTATAAAATATCGGGAGGCTCAGAGGTCCATGCGGGATTCCGCGGCATTTTCCTTGCATTTCAGCAACGAAGGAGACTATAACCTAAGTAGGTCGAGCGCTTCGATCTGTCAGATTACCTCAATCTGCCAGATTCGGCCCTGCAAAATGGTGGCTTGTCAGGTCATTTCACGTGTTCGAGTCCTGCTACAACTTGCTGAGTACCGCGCAGCGCCGCTTTCTGGTGGCAGCGGCCGTGGTGGCGGTATGTCTTGTGGCAAGTCCCGAAATGGCTCAAGCCTCGTGCGGCGACTACGTCATCAGTGGGGGAGCCGAGCAGGGCGACCACTCGGAATCATCGCCGATGGCCAGCGGTCCCTCGGGATCGAATCGTGGTATTCCCATCTGTCGTGGAGCAGGCTGTCAGCAACGACGGGAAGTGCCGCCATCTGCCCCGCAGCGCGTGACTCTCGATGAACACAGCTGGGGTTGGCTCCCGACGCGATGTACCTCAGCCTCTGAATCGTGGGCTCTCTGTGCCCCCTCCGAACAACCGATGTGTGCCGTCTGTGCGGCCACTGGCGTGTTTCGACCACCGCGATTGACCGCGGACCTCTAGGGTCCGTTAGGACAGTTGCGCGCAGCTAAAGGTGTCATTCGAGGCGATATCGTCGTCAAATGTGCGCTCCATGCGAGTCGCGTGGCATAACAGCCTGTTGAAAAAGGTGTCTGGAACTCTCCGAACGTCGAAAAAACGCTCGATTCCGTGTGGTTGGCAAAGTTCCAGACACCTTTTTCAACAGGCTGCTAAGCCCCCTGGTTCTTCAGGATAGCTGACACGACCAAAAGCTTCAGTGCCGACGCTGGCAGCGCAGGCCACGGAATCCGAAGGCTTGCGCGGCGAGTTTCGCCTGACATCGCTGGGGAATGGCCTCCACGGAGAGGCTTGGCTTCTAATAAGTGTCTGTGTTTTCTCGTGTTTTTAAAGCAGAGTTGTCTCGCTTATTCATTCCTTAAAAGAATTCCTGCTTTCCAAGGGTTTGATCATGTTGTCTCAGAAACGTCGTCCTGGTTTTACACTCATCGAACTGCTGGTGGTGATTGCCATCATCGCCGTCCTGATTGCTCTCTTGTTGCCTGCGGTACAGCAAGCTCGTGAAGCCGCCCGGCGGTCTCAGTGCAAGAACAACCTCAAGCAAATGGGGCTGGCCATGCACAACTATCACGATACCTATAAAGTGTTCCCGTCCGCTTCCGGAGGCAACGGTTTCTCGCCCCATGCCCGAGTTCTGCCTTACATCGATCAGGGCCCCTTATACAATACTCTGAACTTTCAGAATACGAGTTCCATCAACCAGGCCTCGGTACCCAGCGATCCCAATAATGCTGCAGCCTGGGCCATGTCGCTAACAGTTTTCCGCTGCCCGACAGATGTGGATACCCTGCCGGCCGCAACATCGGCCGGGGGCCGCAACAACTATTGGACAAACTCTGGCACTGGAGTTCTCAATGGCGCTCCAGGAGTCTTGCCCGCGGACACCAATTACGGCATGCCCGAGAATAATGGCTCGATAATTCAGAACAGATACGTGGGCCTGCACGAAATTACCGACGGCGCCAGCAACACGGCTCTCATGTCGGAAAAACGCCTTGGCGACGGAAGTAACGCCATCAGCACTCCGGCGACCGACACTTACGCTCCCGGTACCTATCCCAGCAACGCGGATGAGGCTTATCAGTTTTGCATGGCAACCGACGTGACCGACCTCTCAAAGCAGGGCAAATCTAACATCGGAGTGTCGTGGCTGGCTGGCTCAAACGATTCCACGTTTTATTTCCATGCCCAACCGCCCAACGGTCGCTCGTGCCGATTCCCGCCCAGTCGCATGTCATCAACGGCGAATAGCCTGCATACTGGCGGCGTACATACGTTGCTCTGCGATGGCGGGGTCCGCTTTGTTTCGTCCAACATCAGCCTGGTCGTCTGGCGAGCCATCGGGACACGAAACGGCAGTGAAGTCGTGGGCGAGTTCTAACCGGGCAGTTGGCACCACTTGAACCCAGCCCATGATTCCATTCGAGTTCCTTGAAGGCCTGTCTGATGTCCATGAGTCTGATTACAAGCTCGCCTCGCGGGCTGCTGATTGCCGCGGTGATGTGTTGCGCGATCGTCGGTTGCCAGCCATCCGCCAGCAACTTGTCAGTGAACGAACCTCTGGCCCGTGAGGCCTGCGAAAGGTTTCTGACAGCGTGGAAAGAGGGCAAGCAACTAAAAGATCTCAAACCGAACATCATCGGCGGAGACTTCGAGTGGAGCAACGGGCTGAAACTGGTCGGTTTTGAGTTGCTCCCGAAGGTCCACAACGACGGCGCGAATTTGCATATCCCCGTCCGCCTGACCGTTCAGAACGCGAAGGGTCGCGAGTCCAAATCAGAAGTCATGTACACGGTCAGCACTTCGCCGTCAGTGACTGTTTTCCGTGAATAGCTTTTCCTCAATCCGGCGTGCTGACCCATCACCACTATGCTGCACGTTGAAATCCACCGGGAACATAAAACATGCGAATCCCCGCCACATTGATTTTTGCTCTATTGCTTGCCCCGCTAGATAGCGTCCGCGGTGCCGAGCCTACAAAAGACTCTCCCCGTCCATTGCCGATCACGCGGCCGGAGATGAAGCAACTGATCGAGGACGTGAAAGTTCGCAAACCGCGAATTCCGTTGCCCGAAATGACGGCTGAAGAACAGGAACAGCAGGGGGGCAGGCCCGGGGACAATTATGAAGGGCGATTGCGGACCCACTATCTGAAAGGGATTGACGACGGCCGAACTGGGGGCCGAGGACCCGGTGGCGGGACGACCGGAGCAGGCGGCGGTCGCGCCGGAGGCGTGCGTGGGCAACAGCCACAGGATCCCAACATGACGCTCGACAATGCCTTCAAGGTTGAGCTGTTCTGGATCGTTTCGCGAGCCAACAACTGCCAATACTGCATCGGCCATCAAGAGTCGAAACTGCTCGCAGCCGGATTGACGGAAGATCGCATTGCCGCACTCGATTCCAACTGGTCCGAATTCAAACCAGAAGAGCAACTCGCGTTCGCATTTGCTCGTAAGTTCTCGTTCGAACCACACCTGCTATCAGACGCCGACATTGATGGCCTACGGAAGAACTACACCGATCCGCAGATTCTGGAAATGATCCTGTCGATGGCCGGCAACAATTCGATCAATCGGTGGAAGGAAGGAGTCGGTGTTCCTCAGCGCAAAGACGAAGGGGGCTATTCCCGTCGCGAACCCTCCCCAGAGGCGACCGCCGACGCCAAGCTGCCGCGTGGCACGTACCTGACTCCTACCTCAGCGGCCTATACGAAGAAGATCAGCCTTGTCGCCCCGTTGGTGAAAGATGAAAAAACGGGCGAGGTCACTGCGGCAACAGTCAATCAACGACCGCCGCTGGAATCCCGCGTTGTCGTGGAGGAGAAGCTCGCGGCCTGCAAGCAACGCCAATCACGGCTGCCCCTTGTTGAGGAAGCCGCCGCACGCACCATTCTGGCTGATAAGTGGAAAGATACCGCACCGTTACCGAATTGGGTCCGATTGCTGGTGACCTTCCCCCGCACCGGAGTCAGCCGCATCACGACGACAATCTCCTCGGAAGAGAAGGGGGATCTGACGCCGCTCTTGAAGGCTCAACTGAGCTGGATCGTCGCCCGCCAGGACCGAGCCTGGTACACCTTGGCACTCACCCAAAAACGACTTCACGAACTGGGTCAATCGGACGATCAGATCTTCGCCCTGGATGGTAACTGGAAGGAATTCACGCCCCGCGAACAAGCGTTGTTCGTCGTTGCGAGACAACTCGGTGCATCACCGGTGGTATTGACCGACGCCGAAGTCGCCAAGGCCGTAGAACTGGCCGGCCCGCAAGACGTCGTGCAAGCCATCAGCTACACCACCAACCGCGCAGCGTTCAATCGCATCACCGAAGCAGCCGGGTTGCCGATCGAAAAATAGCTGAGATGATCAGATCGCACAATGGGCTACAGCGTCTTGGTGAGCCCGGCGGCGTCAGCCCCGGGTTCCTATGCGATAATTAAGAAGAGTTTTTAGCCACAGAATAACACGGATGAAACACGGATAAAGGCAGTGTGATGCCGGGGCATCCCGTGTTCTGTAAGAAGTGGTATATCGTCAGGTAGTCAATGCCTGTCGACCCTGTATGCTGTGTCTAAATCCGTGTTCCATCTGTGTGAATCCGTGGCTAAAAAACTGAATTCATTCTGCCGCAGATGTCGACTACAAACGCAAACAGCCGCCCCCAAAAAGGAGCGGCTGTCTGTCAGTGACCAACTGACGTTGTGATTTGTTGTGTGACTTAGGCCTTAAAAATCTTCTCGCGGCCGACCGTCACATTTTTCGTGGCATTCCGAGTATCCAGGACCAGGCTGGAATGCTGCACGATGAAGTCATAGTCATAGGCTGAGTGATCCGTCGCGATCAACACGACGTCCTGACTCGCCAGGAATTCTGGCGTCAGTGGTGTGCTATCCATGTCCGGAACATTGTGATGACGCACCTGCGGCAGCTTGGGCACCCACGGATCGTTGTACGTCAATTGGGCACCACGTTCGCGGAGCAGATCCATCAGTTCGAATGACGGGCTTTCACGCGGGTCGTCGACATCTTTCTTGTAAGCCACACCCAGCATCAGGACCTTGCTGTTCTTGATCGGCTTGCCAATATCATTCAAGCGTTCGGCCAGCTTGTGGATCACATATTCCGGCATGTGCGTGTTGACTTCGCCGGCGAGTTCAATGAACCGCGTCGCCATGCCGTACTTGCGGGCGACCCACGTCAAGTAATACGGATCGATGGGAATGCAGTGTCCGCCCAGGCCGGGGCCGGGGTAGAACGCCTGGAAGCCAAACGGCTTCGTCTTCGCGGCGTCAATGACTTCCCACACATCAATGCCCATCTTGTCGAAGAGCATCTTCAATTCGTTGACCAGGGCGATATTCACGCACCGGTAAGTGTTTTCCAGAATCTTGCAGGCTTCGGCAACTTCCATGCTCGAAACAGGCACGACCTGCACGATGGCCGACGCATACAGTTCCTGAGCCAGCACCGAACTTTGCGGATCGTAGCCACCCACCACCTTCGGAATACCGGCAGCGGAAAACTTGGGATTCCCCGGATCTTCGCGTTCCGGACTGAACGCCAGGAAGTAGTCTTCTCCCGCTTTCAAACCTGTCGCCGCCAGGATCGGCAGCACAACATCGCGGGTCGTTGTCGGATACGTGGTGCTTTCCAGGACAATCAACTGTCCCTTGCGGAGCGTCGCGGCAATGTATTTCGCGGTGTTTTCGACATAGGTCAGATCGGGATCGCGGCTTTCCGACAGCGGCGTCGGCACGCAGATCAGGATCGTATCAGCATCCCGCAGTCGCCCCATATCGGCGGTCGCTTCGAACTGCTGCAAGTCGTTCCACTCTTGAATGGTTTCGGCTTTGATGTGCTTGATGTAGCTTTGGCCGGCCTGCAAGGCCTTGACCTTGCGTTCGTCAATGTCGTAGCCAATGGCCTGGAATCCCGACTTCACGAACGCACTGATCAGCGGCAGGCCGACATAGCCCAGGCCGACGACCCCGATTTTCGCGGTGCGATTCCGAATTTTCTCGGACAATTGCCGAGCCAGCGGGGACAATGTAACTGGGGTTGCGGACATGGTTTCAGATGCCGGTTCGACACAAACAGTAGCCATCGGTGACTCGACCTCACGGGGTGCAACGTGACAAATGGGACGCAGAACAGAAATTTTCCAAGCACACGGAGCAGTTCACCAATCGTTTCCGAAGGGCGCTGCGATCCCACGATCGGCAATTAACAAAATTGCTCAATTCGTGCCAGACCAATCCCCAAAAGGGCGGATCAGGAGTGCTTGTTCTGCAACATTAGGTCACGGCCGGCAGATGTCCAGAAAAATCACCACGTCTCAGGAACAAGACACGGTCAGGCAATTCGCTTGGCAAGGTTTGATGCCAGGAAAAGGAAATGTTGTGGAACGGCATCAATGTCAGTTGCCGATCATTCCCGAATCACCGACAGACCTACAATTCCGGTTCGTTGGGTTTTTCCAATTCTCGCGTTTGAATGAACAGCGCCTTCTTTTCGCCCGGCAGGGTGAAGTCAAATCCGCACGCCTTAAAAAAGTCCTCGGACGACGTGATCGCCATGACCTCCAGGATATTCAACTGCTTCGCACAATCGACACACGCCGTCACCAGCCGCTGACCGATTCCCATCCGCCGCACTTCCGGAGCCACCGCCAGGCTGCGCAGCTCGGCCAACTTGTGAGAATAGATCTCCAACGCCGCACACCCCACGATCCGGCCTTCATAGACCGCCACATAGCAATGAGCGACCAGAATTTCCAATTCCATCGTGGTGCGCCGCAGCAGCCGGCCCTGTTGCACGAACGGCTCGATGAACTTGCTCAGTTCAGCCACATCCGACAGCGTCGCCCGGCGAACAATTGCAGCGGGAGGAATTTCCGAGTCCGTCATGTTATTCCAAAGTGGGTTGAAGTCGAATTAAGAATCCCTAACAAAACCGGTTGTGGGAAGTTCAGAACCGCCATATTTCAAGCGGTTCTGAATTGACGCAGAGGTTTTGTTAGCGTTTATTAGGTCGAAAATGCTGTTCGAGCACCTGTCGGCGAAAGGTAAAAATCCGCTCCAGGTCCCGGCGCACCAGCAGGGCATGCACCAGTCGTCCGCCGGGAGCCTGGTACTCCACGCGGTCCCGGACGAGCGTTCCGCCTTCGTGTTCCTCAAATGTATGCTCGTGGACCCAGAAGTGGTAGGGGCCTTTCAATTGCCGATCCACAAATCGGACTGGCGGCTCCCAGGCCGAGATCTCCGTTTGCCAGCGAATGGGGACGTAGTGCAGCCGTAGCTTGTAATCAATCAGTTGTCCGGGATGCATGTCGATCGGCCGGGGCGTCAGGACTTCAAAATGCAACCACGGCGGCGTGATGGCCTCCAGATTGGCTGCATCACCAAAGAACGGGAACACCACGTCACGGGAGACAGGAAACCATTGATCGGTCGCTAGCAAATAAGCCCCGGGACGGGATGGATGTCGAGTGATCTGAATTTCGGACATGACAGCTCCTTTTCGATTCAACCGAATGTGTCCAGTGCGCTTAACCGCAACGCAGGTGTCGCCCACAACCTTATGGCAAATGCCTAAATGGCAGTCACCCCATGACCGCTGGCGTTCTTCCGGATTCGTGTGAATCGGCCCCGGAATCCGGGCGCGGAGAATCTTGTTCTCTTCCTTTAGGAATTCGACATACTTGGCCAGTTCGCTGTCGGTCCCGGAGGCAATCAGGGCCAGCAGGGGGTGAAAAATCTTGCTCGCTGGTGTATCTTCCTAAGATCGTATGCTGCAACAGATTGCACATTCGTTGTACCCCGCTTGCTTGTGTTTTCATCCCGTCACGCAGGACGAGCTTTGTTCGAGACTTTCAACAGAACCGTTGAAGTTTGAGAGTTTCTGAAAATGTAAAGATTCACCGACGAATCCGGGGATTCACCGTTAAATGCAAGATGAGCGCGAAGAAACGATGAAAAACCGTTATCGAATCCGTCCTTTGCTGCTGCTCCTGTCACTGGTCTCAATTCTGGCCGTCACCTTGAATGCCGAAGCCGCCGAAACGGCGATGCCTGTGGAAGTGTCTGTCGCCAGTTACAAGTCGATTCAGGCGGCTGTCGATGCAAATCCAGGCAAGATGATCTATGTGCCATCGGGCGATTATCAAATCACGGAGAAAATCCGACTGCATCGAGATCGAACTGGCTTATTCGGCCCCGGTCGCCTCATTCAGCAGAATGCCGAGCAGCCGATCTTGGAGATTTTGAAGGCAGCCGGTGTCGAAGTACGCGGTCTGACTTTGACTCGTCTTGATGGGAAGTTGGAAACGTCCACCGAGGGCATCCTGGCGCTCAACTGCGAGGATTTGGTCATCGAAAACATCCGGGTATTCAACAACCGCACCCGTTCTGCCGCGATTTCCCTGCGAGATTGTCGCGGATCGCGCATCACCCGCTGCCTCGTCCGCAACTATATGCGTGTCGCCGTAAACGACCGCACTGCGGACGCAAACTGGGGCTATGCGTTCAACTGCACCGACGGAACGGGCATCGGAGTGAACCATTCCACGGGTACACTGATCGAAAGCAATCGTGTGATCGAGGAGAACCTGCGTCCCACTCGGGAGATCAAGAAACAACACAAGCTGGGCGATTGGGTGAAGAAAAATCCGATGAAAGGGCTGCTGATGAACCAGCAGCTCTGGGACGCGGCCTCTACCGACAATTGGCAGCAGGGTTCGGCGATTGTCGTCACCGCCCCGGAGGCAAGTGATCTGACTCGCATTCTAGGAAACCACATCGAGAACGCCGCTCAGGGCATTGATCTGCACTGCGATCACGTGATCGTTGCGAACAACATTGTCGTGAATTCGTTCATGGGAATGAAAGCCATGCACGGGTCACGAAATGTCCTGATCACCGGAAATCAGTTTGTCAAAAACAGTCTGTGGGCGATTGGCCTGATGCCCGGTGTCGCCTCCCGAACTGAAAACACAGATGGTGGCTCGATCATTGCCAACAACATCATCTCCGACTTCGGTCATGGCGACGCGAACTGGATTTGGGGAAACGAGCGATTTCCCATTCGCTTTGACCACGGCCAAGAACCCGACGATCCGCCGCTGTCCGACGTCATCATTCAGGGCAATCTCCTGCACAACGTGGGAGCGCCGCGTTATCGGTACGCAGTCCGCATTGAAGGCGAACCCAATGCCCCGCGCGGCCTGCATTTTTCCGGCAATGTATTCCCGGCGGGTACCGGCGGTGTGTCGAACGCAGAACTGAAGCCCTAGCCGTTCCAATCCGGCTGGGGGACTGTTTCTGGCGAGACTTCTTCTTCTTCTTCTCACGCGGGGTGGCCCGCGTTGATTGACAAAAACACATACCCCTTGGGTGGCCAAGGTTGCTGTGCAATCTGGGTCTACTTGGTAATCAGGCAAATGTTCGCATCGTCCCGCTGCATCACGGCCAAAGACTTTTGGCCAGTTGGAAAGCCGGATTGAACGTCAGACAATCCATAGATCGAGGCCTGTTGTGGTCATTCGTGTGATTCGTGGTTCAATTTCCCGTTCTTCGTGATTGTCGATGCCTGTTGCCCCTCGGTCGGGCCAGTACACCCGTTCTAAGACGCTTGTTTTAAGTCATTGAGATCCACAGATTACGCAGATGCAATTCGTTTCTGTGAAATCTGCGAGATCTGTGAATAAATTCCGAAACTGCGCAACTTCAAAAAGCGCCAGCGAGTGCATCTCGATTGATCAATCGAACGGAATGCACTCGCTGCGCTTTTTGAACCTTTCAGGTTCAGCCAATCAAACAATTCACGTGGGTTGCGAGGGACGCCTCTACTGTGTTATCAGTTCGTGTCACTCCGCAGGAGTTCAAAGGGAATTGTGCCGCCGCGATCGCCAGAGCGCGGGCCGTTCCCTTGATCGCCCGCACTCTGGCGAGTGCGGCTACCACCCAATGATTACTGCATACTTGGAACACCATGTCCGAGACGATCGATACCGACCTCCGCCGAGTCATCCTGCAATCCCTGGAGAGCTGGCACGCCTCGGGGATTACCCATTTGACATCGATTCCCGTGCCGAACGCGTCAGTTGAGACTCCGCGAACTGCCCCCCAGGAATCCTCGACAGAAACGACACCCGACATGGCCAAGAAACCGGCTGCCGCCAAGCCGTCAACGCAGATTGATCAGGCCGCACAAACGGCTGCCGCGGAACAGGCGGAACTGCGATCCCAGAAAAAACCCCTGTCGCGAGACCAACGCATCACCGAATTGCAAGTTCTGTCACAAACCGTGGCGAAATGCACCCGTTGCACCGAACTGGCAAAAACGCGAACTCAAACGGTCTTCGGCGTCGGTAACCCGGAAGCCCGGCTGGTCTTCATCGGTGAAGCACCCGGGGCCGATGAAGACGCCCAGGGAGAACCGTTTGTCGGCAGGGCCGGGCAGTTGCTCAACAAGATCATCGAAGCGATGAAGCTGACGCGCGAAGAGATCTACATCTGCAACATTCTGCGCTGCCGCCCGCCGGGAAATCGATTGCCCGCGCCAGAAGAAGCCGGACATTGCCGCGAGTACCTGGACGGCCAACTGGGGATCGTCAAACCCGAATACATCGTCTGCTGGGGCTCGTGTGCATCTCAGAATCTGCTGGGCACTACCGACACGATCGGCAAGCTGCGGGGCCGCTTTTTCCAATACGGCGAGGCCAAGGTCCTCTGCACCTATCACCCGTCCTACCTCCTGCGAAATCCCGCAGCGAAGAAGGACGTCTGGGAAGACATGAAGATCCTGATGAAAGAAATGGGTTTGCCGCTGGAGTAGGTAAAACAGGACTTTGCTACAATCCAGCGGCCTCGCCCGCCCGGTTCGTTCCAATCTTCGCGTTACCACGCACAATGGAGTGTGTATGAGCAGCGTTCAGCATCCTGAGATGCAACAGTTCCTCTTGCCCCGTTACCGGATTCAGCAAGTTCGCGATTTGATTTCGTTCCTGGAAGAGCAGGGGACCTTTCGCTTTCCGACTCTCCAAAATGGTCTGTTTTCGGCCTCGGTCGCCATCGCCGAAGAGTTTGGGTATACCGGCTACCATCATGTGTGGGTGCGAGACAACGTCCATATCGCCCATGCTCATCTCGTGATTGGATTACCCGCCGTCGCCGCCCGGACCGCTCAGACGCTGCTCGGCTGGTTCAAGCAGCAGGAGCCGCGATTTACCGCAATTATCAATGGGAAAGCTGACCCGCAAGAACCAATGCTCCGGCCCCATATCCGGTTTCGCGGCGAAGCGATGGAAGACAGCCTGGAAAAATGGTCCCATGCCCAGAATGACGCCCTGGGATATTTTTTGTGGTTGTATTGCCGGCTCATCAATGAGGGGGTGCTGACCTGGGATGACGACGCGGCGCAGGTCCTGCCGCTGTTTCCTCGCTACTGGCAGGCGATTCGCTTTTGGGAGGATGCAGACAGCGGGCACTGGGAGGAAACTCGCAAGATCGAAGCCTCCAGCATTGGCGTCGCCGTGGCCGGCTTGCGCGAATTCAAACAGGTTTTGGAGTCCCCTTCGGGACTGTTGAATAAACAGGAATTGCTGAGCCTGGTCGATGTGCTGCTGGCCAAGGGAGATTCCGCCCTGCAAAATATTCTGCCGGCCGAATGTGTGCAGCCGGATCCACAACTGCAGCGGCGGTACGACTCGGCGTTGCTGTTCTTGATTTATCCGACACGTGTCATTACCGGTGAGCTGGCCGATCAGATTGCTCGCGATGTCTCCGAAAATCTGCTGGGCGAGTTTGGGATTCGGCGCTACCTGGGCGATTCCTATTGGTGTGCCGACTATAAAACGGCTCTCGCACCTGAGGTCCGGACTGCGGACTTCAGTGACGATCTGTCGGCTCGCGACAAGCTCTTACGACCTGGCCTGGAAGCGCAGTGGTGCATCTTCGATCCGATCATTTCGATCCATTACGGCCTGCGCTATCAGCAGACGCGAGACCCGAGGGATCTGGAACTGCAAATCCAGCACATCCATCGGTCGCTGGGGCAGTTGACGGGGCCGGAATGCCCGTTTGGTCCGTTCAAGTGTCCGGAATCGTACTATTGCGAGCACGGCCGCTACATCCCCAACGACGTGACCCCGTTGCTGTGGACGCAGGCAAACTTGCGACTGGCGCTGCACTTCCTGGAAGCGACTGCTTCGTAACGGAATGCACTCGCTGGCGCTTCGAGCTTGTATTCGGGGTCGCTTTGCGACCGGTTGCCACATCTACAATCCACCAAGTTTTCGCTGTCGGCTCGACTCGCTTGAAAATTATCACCATTGTAGTTACATATTTATCTTCGCGGGGGAAACGGAGAGGCCACTGGGTTCTTTCTTAACTTGCCGAATGATTCGTAACGTATTAATTTGCAATGTGTTACAGAACTACCTGTGACGCGATTTCTGCCGCTGCCGGCTGGGGATGGATATGTCGGATAACTTGCTGCAACGGAGTGTGACGACTTCCGTCGCCCGGAATTTGTCGAATACGACCAAGACATCGCCCAAGATGATGTCGATCACCCCACGCTGGCTCCTCAGCCTGCTCCCCTGGGTGCAAGTCAATGGGGGGACCTACCGGGTCAACCGGACCAAGGTCGAGTTGACCAAGGCCGAACGAATCGGTGTGGATGTGGTGGGCAATGTGGCCTCATTCGCTCCCGAGGCCCTCCGTGGCGTGCCTCTGTTCTCGGGTCTGCCGGAAGCCATCATTATCCGCATGGCGAACCGCTTTAAGACGGAAGAAGTCTCGCTGGGCAATAAACTGGTCACGGAAGGGGAGGACCGCAGCAAGTTCTTCATTATCGCTCAGGGACAGGTGGAAGTCCTCAGCCAGGGCATCCACGGCAGCAATCTGCGGATCGCCTTGCTGACCGAAGGCGAGTTCTTCGGGGAAACCGAACTCATCTCGGACAAGCCATCCGAAGTCACGATCCGCACGATTACCCCCTGCATCCTGCTCACACTTTCACGGAAGGATCTCGACTCGGTCCTCGGTGAATTGCCAAATCTCAATGACGAATTTCAGAAGGCGATCGCCGATCATCAAGAGCTAAGTTCCACTGTGAATCGCTACGGCGAACGGAATATCGATCTGGTCTCTGGCTTCGCGGAGAACGTCGAAATCCCCGAGACGTTCGTCGATTACTCGGCCCATCCGCGCGAGTATTCGCTCTCGGCCGTGCAGACGGTGGTGCGGGTCCATACGCGCGTTTCCGACCTATACAACGATCCGTTCGATCAGCTCGAAGAACAAATGCGGCTGACGATTGAAGGGATTAAGGAACGGCAGGAATGGGAGTTGATCAACAGCAACAAGTTCGGACTGATTCATTCTGTCGATCCAGCCATGCGCATCAGCACTCGTTACGGTGCCCCGACCCCAGATGACCTCGATGATCTGCTCGCACTGGTATGGAAGAAGCCGGCGTTCTTCCTTGCCCATCCCAAGGCCATCGCCGCATTCGAACGCGAATGCACTTGGCGTGGTGTGCCGCCGCCGACCATCAATCTGTTTGGAACTCAGGTCCTGACCTGGCGAGGGATTCCGCTGGTCCCCTGCGACAAGCTGGAGATGACCAAGAGTCGCTACCAATCGAATCAATGGCTGGGGACGACCAGCATTCTGTTACTGCGGGTCGGTGAGGCAGATCAGGGAGTCGTCGGACTGCATCAGGCTGGCATCCCGGGTGAGATCATGCCGAGTCTTTCGGCCCGGTTGATGGGACTCGACAGCCTCGGCGTCGCCTCCTATTTGCTGACGCTCTATTTCTCCTGTGCCGTGTTGACGGACGATGCTGTCGGCGTACTGGAGAACGTGGAGGTCGGCTATTACCACGACTACGAAAACATGGGCGGCAATACGTTCTTGAACGGACTTGGGATTTAATACGACAGGAATCAGTAGACATGTCGGACAATTTGTTGCAACGCAGCGTGACGACCTCGGTCGCACGCAATCTCGCGAACACGACCAAGACATCCCCCAAGATGATGTCGATCACCCCGCGCTGGCTCCTTAGCCTGCTGCCGTGGTTGCAAGTTGACGGGGGCACCTTTCGAGTCAATCGCACGAAAGTCGAACTGACCAAAGCCGAACGCATCGGAGTCGATGTCTCGGGCAACGTGGTCTCATTCGCCCCGGAAGCCCTCCGCGGCGTGCCCCTGTTCTCCGGACTGCCCGATGCCATCATCGCCCGCATGGCAAGCAGCTTTAAGACCGAGGACGTGTCACTCGGCAACAAGCTGGTGGTTGAGGGCGAAGACCGCAGCAAGTTCTTCATCATCGCCCAGGGGCAGGTCGAAGTCCTCAGCAAAGGCATTCACGGCAGCAACCTGCGGATCGCCTTGTTGACGGACGGCGAGTTCTTCGGTGAGACCGAATTGATTTCCGACAAGCCGTCCGAAGTGACGATCCGCACGATTACCCCGTGTATTCTATTGACCCTTTCGCGCAAGGACCTGGATGCGGTCCTCAGCGAACTGCCGAATCTCAACGAGGCGTTCCAGAAGGCGATTACCGAGCATCAGGAACTGCGATCGACGGTGAACCGCTACGGCGAACGGAACATCGATCTGGTCTCCGGCTTCGCAGAGAATGTTGAAATCCCTGAGACGTTCGTCGATTACTCGGCCCATCCGCGCGAGTATTCGCTCTCGGCCGTGCAGACGGTGGTCCGGGTGCATACCCGCGTTTCCGATTTGTACAACGATCCGTTCAATCAGCTCGAAGAACAAATGCGGCTGACGATTGAAGGGATCAAGGAACGCCAGGAATGGGAGCTGATCAACAGCAATAAGTTCGGGTTGATTCATTCGGTCGATCCCGCCATGCGGATTATACTTCACGCGGTGAGGAATGAGGCCGGGTTGAAGTGTTGGAAGTTGTGGGTCATGAGGGTGGCGAGTTGGGGGCGGTGTTTTGTGGGGATGTTGTCGAGGCAGCCATCGATGGCGTGGCGGAATTCGGTGAAGTTGTCGTAG
>CAMAVF010000014.1 GCA_945861445.1 Planctomicrobium piriforme
CCTGCAACAACTGGAGTTGCTTCTCGCTGGCTCTGACCTTGGCTGCCTTCCCTGGCATCGCATCACCTCCCCCCTCATAATCGAGGAGTTGGGACGAATATACGATTTCTCGTTTTCATGAAACCCCGTTTGCGAGTTGCGGCACTAGGTGACGTAACCCCGTTGGGGTATTTATTCCAAACGAGATTCGTAAGCGAAACAAATCCCGATGCTGAGTACGAAAACACCTGACTTTTCGTCGCTTTTCATCACACCAGCTCTAAGGTTGATTTTCGGAGTGTTGCGGGGAGCATCAATTAAGACTCTGCGTGATATTTATACATATGTTCAAATACAGTGAAGGGAGCAAAGAAGCGGAACAATCGAAGATGTCGAAGATGTCGAAGGTGGCAAAGATGTCACACAACCAAAGATGTCGCCGATGTGCGTTATGCCGATGACGGACGGGAGAGGCCAGGATTGCGGTTAAACACTGTGAATCGTTGACTTTAAGGATCGAGTGCGGCGGCAAAGATATCGAAGATGTCGAAGATGTCGAACAGGTCGAAACAGTCGAAGATGGCGAAGAAACGGTCAATGCACCAACCATGACCGGGCCGTTGTCTGTAATACCGTCGCGGCCGAATTTGCGGCTACGGCGGCTGCCACCAGTTGAGGATCGTGAAGCCATGCCGCTTGCGCAAATCCTTCGGGAACGAAGCGTTTTAGACCCAGGGCTAACCGTCCCATCGTATACCGGGCATTCAGATCCTGCAGGGACCGGCAGACAACTTGACCATCCGCCGCTCGATACAACATGGCGTCCAGACCCAGCGGTCCCCAGTAACCGGATTGTTGGACTCGGTCGGCGACTTGACGAGTTTTCTCAATGGCAGGCTGCCACGCGGCACGTTCCTCGTCGGTGCATGCTAAACGGCTGCCGCGGTAGGTCCCCGAAGCGTCTGTTAGTAAAGGAGTGATCCCCAACAATTGTGGCTCGCCTGTCGGCGGGACCTGCCACTGCAACCCGGCTTCTGAAATCCGTTTGACCCACGGCTCAAACACCACGCCTGCGGAACTCGCCAGCCGTTTCCGCGCCCAGTTGAGTGCCGGTTCGCCCAATCGTGCCCCACGGCCCAGAATGCGTTCGCGACCCGCCATCCCGAAGTTGGCCTTCAAGACCCATGCGTCATCGTCGGTCACCGACCTGGCGACGTGAGCCAGCAGTTCGTCGACGGATTGCAATACCGCCGAGCCCGGCAGTGTGATTTCCAGTTCTTTCTCAATTTGCCAACGAAAGATCCGACTGTTGACGTGCTGCACGACTTCAATGGGAGGGGCAGGGCACGTCCAACCGTGCAGTCGGCCCCACTCTAAGAGTTCCGCAGTCCAGCCCCAGGGAACCAATTCCCACTGCTCGCCGCGCGGGAGGTCGGCTGCACGCGAGATGAACCGGGGTAACTCGCAGCCCAGGTTTCGCAAATCGCGAAAATCGAAGCTCGGTAGGCCAGTGGGCGACCAGATGACATCCTCGGCACCCGCGACCGACACCCAGGCAGAGACCAGATCGGCGGCCAGTTTCTTGACGTCGCGCGACAGCTCTCTCCGCCCCGAGGTCAGCTCGTTTTCGAAATCGAAGTTCCCGACAAACACGCGTGGCATGTGAGCATTTCAGCCAATCCCCGGCACGGGGAAGTTCTTGGTGAACTCGCGGATCTCATTTTTGACTTTGGCAATGACGGTCGCATTCTCCGGACTCTTGAAGATCTCCAGAATCCAGGCGCCGACCTTTCGCATTTCGTCGGCTTTCATGCCCCGCGTTGTCAGGGCCGCGGTGCCCAGACGGATGCCGCTGGGATCGAGCGGTTTGCGTTGATCGTAAGGAATCATATTTTTATTGGCGGTGATACCGGCATGATCCAAGGCCGCTTCCGCGATCTTGCCAGTCAGGCCAACTGATGTCACATCGCACAGCATGAGATGGTTGTCGGTCCCACCGCTCGCCAGGCGGACTCCGCCAGCCATCAGGGTTTCGGCGAGCGTCTTGGCATTCGTGATAATGTGCTGGCCGTATTCCTTGAATGACGGTTGCAAGGCTTCCTGATAACAGACGGCCTTGCCCGCGATGATGTGCATCAACGGGCCACCCTGCATGCCCGGGAAGACGCTTCTGTCGAGATCCTTCGCGAACTTTTCGCGACACAGGACCATGCCCGAACGCGGGCCGCGCAGCGTCTTGTGGGTGGTCGACGTGACAAAGTCGGCGACCGGCACTGGGTTGTCATGCAATCCGGCCGCAACCAGTCCCGCGTAGTGCGCCATATCGACCATCAACAGGGCGCCCACTTCTGCGGCAATTTCCGCGAACTTGCCGTGCGGGATTTCACGTGGATAGGCACTCGCACCGGCGACAATCAGTTTTGGCTTGTGTTCACGAGCCAGCCGTGCGACGGCATCAAAATCAATGCGATGGTCGTCTTCCCGCACACCGTAATGGACGGCATTGTAAAGTTGGCCGGAAAAATTGAGGTTCATCCCATGCGTCAGGTGTCCGCCGTGGGCCAGGTTCATCGCCAGGAACGTATCACCCGGCTTGAGCACCGTCAGGTAGACCGACATGTTGGCTTGCGAACCCGAGTGCGGCTGGACGTTGACGTGCTCACCACCAAATAGTTGCTTGGCTCGATCCCGCGCCAGGGTCTCGACCACATCCACGTATTCACATCCACCATAGTATCGGCGGCCGGGATAGCCCTCGGCGTACTTGTTGGTCAGAATCGTTCCGGCAGCTTCCAACACCGCGGCACTGGTGTAATTCTCCGAGGCAATCAGTTCCAGTCCCTCGACCTGACGGACGCGTTCGTTTTGCAGTGCGGACCAGAGGGCGGGATCAGCAGTTTGGAGCACGGACATTCAGCAACCTGACCTTTCGGGGAACATATTTCTTTAGATTTGGCCGCGCTCGAAGTATATACGGGAGTTCGATCTGAAGGCTACTCACCTGCCGGCCAGACGGGTATGCTGCAGCGAGTCGCACGAACGCCCCATTTTCCCGGCGAACATTCGCCATTTCCAACGGCCTTTCATGACCGAAATCCCCGCCAATTTGCCATCGCAACCGACGCTGCAGGGCGAGCGTGTCGCGTTTACCGGCACATTGGCCTCAATGACCCACCGTGAAGCCGGCCAACTCGCCGAGATCCACGGTGGAACGGCGGCGCAGCACGTCAGCAAGCACACCACGATGCTGGTGATCGGGGAAGAAGGCTGGCCGCTCGAGGCAGACGGCACCGCCTCGGTCAAGCTCCAACAAACCAACCGTTATCGGGATGAGGGGCTGGAGATTCGGATCGTCAGCGAATCGGACTGGCTGGGGATCCTGGGCCTCCACGATCGTATCGATGAAGTCCGCCGTCACTACACCCCCGCGATGCTCAGTCAGATGCTCGATGTCCCGGTGACGGTCATCCGCGGCTGGGAACGGAGCGGCCTGATCCGGCCGGTGAAGCAAGTGATGCGCCTGGCCTACTTCGACTTTCGCGAAGTCGCCAGTGCGCGCCGCCTGCACGAACTGTTGAAATCTGGCGTTTCCCGGCGGCAGATCATCGAGAGCCTGAAGCATCTGCGAGATTGGCTGGGGGGGACCGAGAGACCTCTGGCCCAGTTGGAATTGCTCGCGGATGATGGGGAACTGGTCTATCGGGATGACGCCGGCCCGGTTGATCCCCGTTCGGGACAGAGACTGTTTGATTTTGACGCCGCACCTGACGCCGACGTCAAGGATTCCGCAACGGTCTCCATCACTCAGACCAATGAGGCGGCTCAGGAAAAATGGACGGCAGAAGATTGGTTTCGGCTAGCCAATCGACATCTGGAAGAAAACCGGCTGGAGGATGCCGTGGAGGCGTTTCGGCTGTGTCTGCTGGAATGGTCCGATCACGCCGAAGTTCATTTTCAACTGGCTGACACGCTGTTTCGGCTGGAAAATCTGGCGGGGGCTCTCGAACGCTACCACATGGCCGTCGAGCTCGAACCGAACTACCTGGAAGCGTGGACGCAGTTGGGATGCGTCTATGCGGAACGTCAAGCCTGGGACGCGGCCCAGCATGCGTTCCGGATCGCCCTGGATCTGCATCCGGATTATCCGGACGCTCACTGGCATCTGGCCCAGGCTCTCGCCAGGCAGGGGGACAACCAATCCGCCAAGCCGCACTGGGAGGCGTACCTCAAGTTCGACCAACGCGGCCCATGGGCAGACATCGCCCGCGAACACTTGGAACAGGGATAGCCGCTAATTCATCAGGCCCATCAGTCTTATCTGTCCCATGAGTCCCATCAATTTGAATGGGACGGATGGGACTTATAGGACCAATGGGACTTATGGGATTGAATTGCGATCCGGGGGCTAATGGCTGGCGTGTGCTTCGGCAACTGGCGTCTCGGCGTTGTTGGCCTTCATGGCTCCAAACGCCCACCAGGTCACAAACGCCATCGCCAGCAGCGAGTAAAAGAAAAACGCCACCAGCAATTTGCAAATATTGGTCCCGGCCTCCGCGTCGTCCGCACGGAACGTCGAAATATCCGCTCGATCAAACGGCTCATCCGGAGCGATAGCAGGGGCATGAGGATCAGCAGTGGCTACGGATTCGGACATCTTGACTGGCTCCCGGCAACAAACGAAATCGTTGAGTTCTTGATCGATGGGGATCTCACGCCCGTTGCGGAAACCCTGGGCAAACTGGCTAGCTCATTCTCGATTATCAGCAAATCATCACTCTGTTTATTCTGCTCATTTCCAGAGTGGCTGTCGAGTCAAGAAATCACAGTCGTAACTATCTGATGCGACTTAGCTTGTGGAATCAGCCGCCGACCGCAGTAGATCGCGATTGAGTTCCAGGAACTGGTCGCCCCAGTGGTAGTGGTCCAACAGTCCCGAAGTATTGCGTCCCAGGCACCAATATGCCAGCCAGATGGCCTCGATCGTGGCGAGGCCGATCGCGGGGTCTTCGAAGACCTTGGACACTCGCGGATAGGCGGTCCGCCACGGCGGCAGGCTACGGACGGGAACCTCCTGATATTGAGCTTCCATTGCCTCGGCCCAGCGCCAGGTTCCATCCAGGACCAGCAGCCCCAAGTGGCTTTCAGCGGGACTCAAGAGAGGTCCCCCGATCCCCAATCGAACGTATGGACCCGTGGGCAGACTGACCGGAGAATTCGCGTGATATTGCACGAACTGAAATCCCACCCGGCCCCGCAGCGGTTCCACCGAACATTTTTTCCGGTTCTCCCGCGGATGGACGACGATCACGGTCGGGGGATACGCGAGCAACTCTTCCGGCATGGCAATTCGTGGCTGAATGATTTTCGATGAATTCCGTGGGATAGGCTTCCAGCCTGTCAAAGGTTTTCACGGTATCGTAGCAAACTTCCCAGCCCGCTACGACGGGACTCTTCAGAGATTCACTAAACAGGCGCACATATCTCGACGGCACTGTGCGGTGGCATTGGGAAATCGCAGAGCGGGATGCTCTCACTCGGCTCCGCGAGAATTTCCGCCAAGGTGGACTCGCGAAACGAGGCTTCGACCTGGGCCAGTGCGTTATCCATTCTCTTATGGAGCGGGCACAAGCGGACTCCATGCGCTGCCAATCCCAACGGACATTCTTGAATGCGACAAATGGGATCCACTGCGTTCACGACTTCCAGAACGGTCAGTTGGTCGGGAGTCTTGATCAGGGTGATCCCCCCTCCCAGTCCCCGCTGAGAATGGACAATCCCGCCGCGACTGAGTCCCTGTAAGACCTTTGACAGATAAGGTTTAGGAACTCGTGTTGCAGTCGCAATCTGATCCGTGGTCCGCGCTGCTGGCGCTTGTCCCGCCAGAAAGCAGACCGCTCGCAGTGCATACTCGACAGTTTGGGAAAACATGCAATTCCGATCAAAACCTAATAAGTGGACGTTGACATCCAATTACAGCTCGCTATCCTTAATTTATAATTGGATGTCGTTATCCAATTATTGCTCGAAACCGGGTCAGCGTCAACAGGGTGAAGGTGAATGATGCAGCATATTAACGAACGCCAACTGGAAAATGATGTCGGGTATCGCTTCCAATACCTGACCGAGTTTATGGGACTTGGGGCAGAGGATGTCGAAGCGATTCACGCGTCCGCTCCACTGCTGGCCCCGCTCGTGCCGGGCCTGGTCGATGCGGTGTACGTCAAGCTTTTCAACTACGATGCAACCAAGCGGCATTTTGTTCCGCGACAGTCGGGGTTTGAAGGCGTACTGCCAACGAGCCTGGAAGCTCTGACTCTCGACCACGAACTGATCAAGTTTCGCAAAGGCCATCTTGCACGCTACCTCGCAGCACTGGTGACCCGGACCTACGACAGCAAAATGGTCGAATATCTCGACATGGTTGGCAAAATGCACACGCCCAAGGCAGGCAGTGCCGAGTTGTCGGTCCCGCTGGTCCAGATGAATGCCCTAATGGGATTTGTTTCTGATGCATTGATCAGTACGATTTTTGGCCTGCGTCTCGATCCCGAAAAGACAGAGCGCACCATTCGCGCCTTCAACAAGCTGTTGTGGGTGCAAAACGACTTGATCAACCGTCACTATCAGGGGACAGTGTAATCTTAGGGTCGAACTGAATCCGTGGGATAGGCTTCCAGCCTGTCGTCCATCGGTAAAAATGACAGGCTGGAAGCCTATCCCACGGTAAGGAATCAGAAATGCGTGACTTCGGGTGGTACGTATTGATCGCAGTGTCTGCGCTCTTGGTGCGTCTGCCTGTTCTCGTCGCGGATGATTTTGACCGGGAGCCAATCAATTACACCGCGTCTGAGCCGCACGACTGCATTTCCCGGCTGCAAAAGCGACTCGATCAAGCGGACACGACGCTGAAGTTCACCGAGCAGTCGGGATATCTGCCCAGCGTCTTAAGTGAACTTCAGGTGTCATCCGCCAGTCAAATGCTGGTCTTCTCAAAAACCAGCCTGCAGCGTCAGTGCATCACGCCCCAGACTCCGCGGGCGGTCTACTTCAATGACGACGTTTATGTCGGGTTCTGCCGGTCCGGGGAAGTGTTGGAGATCTCCGCGGTTGACCCGCAACTGGGGATGGTGTTTTACACACTGGAGCAAAGCGAGAACGCGAAACCGAAGTTTGTCCGTCAAACGGACAGTTGCCTCTTGTGTCATGGTTCCTCGCAAGCTCAGGGCATTCCGGGAAACCTGGTACGATCGGTCTACCCTGACGCGGGCGGTTTCCCCATTCTTTCCTCGGGCAGCTTCCGGATCGATCAGACCAGCCCGATCGAAAAGCGTTGGGGTGGCTGGTACGTATCTGGCGTACACGGCACTCACAAGCATCTGGGAAATTTGATTCTCCGCAGCAAGCAAGAGCCCGAGGAGATTGATAACACGGGCGGTCACAATGTGACCGATTTGACATCCAGGCTCGACCTGAAGTCTTACTTAACGCCGCACAGCGATATTGTCGCACTGCTGGTCCTTGAGCATCAGGCGATGGCCCACAACCTGATCATCCAGGCCAATTTCTCGACACGTCAGGCGTTGCACTATCAGGCGATGCTGAACCGGGAACTCAAGGAACCACCCGGCAATCGCTGGGCCAGCACGCTGTCGCGGATTCGGAGCGTGGGTGATCCGCTGGTCAAGTATCTGCTGTTTGCGGGCGAAGCCCGTTTGCAGTCGCCGATCAAGGGGACATCGGGCTTTGCCGAACACTTCGCCCAGCAGGGGTCCCGTGATTCTCAAGGCAGGTCGCTGCGGGATTTTGACCTGCAGACGCGGATGTTTAAGTACCCGTGCAGCTATTTGATCTATTCACCCGCGTTTGATGCCCTGCCAGGTGACGTGCGGGACTATGTGCTCGAACGCATCTGGAAGATCCTGGATGGAC
The DNA here is from genome assembly GCA_945861445.1 of Planctomicrobium piriforme. GTDB lineage: Bacteria > Planctomycetota > Planctomycetia > Planctomycetales > Planctomycetaceae > JAKFVC01. The sequence continues at coordinate 7,909 of CAMAVF010000014.1, forward strand.
AGGATTCATCACCGGACTTCGCCCACCTCAGCAAAACCGACCGTACCGCGATCCGCGAAATCTTGATCGCCACAAAACCCAATCTGCCCTCGTACTGGAAGGCGAAAAGGTCGTAAAGTCCGGAAGATTCACTGCAGAGACACGAAGAGAATATAGCAGGCTGCTTGTTGTTGTGCGTTCAAAGCCTCGATGATCGCCATTCCGCTACTCCTCTTCTTCTTCTTAACAAAGGACTAATGGCAAAGGACCAAGGACAATCAACAATTGGCTGCGAAACATCCCACCCGGCGCCTTTACGGATATAATACCCATCAGACCGTGGCGAAATCTCTTGATGCTCGCCTCCCACGCCCATCGGCAACTTCGCAATGAGGAGCACACACCATGAGTTGGCTACCAAAGAAGAATGTTGTTGTCCCCGTCGATTTCTCGGAGCAGTCGCTGGAAGCCATTCAGACTGCGCTGGAATTGGTCGAATCGCCCGCCAATGTCCATGTCGTCTATGTGGTGATTCCGCTGACGACAATCACCGTGGGTGAGGCGTGGGCAGTCGAAGATGTCGGGTCCCGGCTGAGTGCGTCCAAGGATTTTCTGGCCAACTACCTCAAGCAGCACGCGGTTTCAGGAATCACTTCCGAAGTCCGTGAAGGTGACCCGGGGCTGCAGATTGCGGAATACGCGCAGAGTATCAAGGCCGATCTGGTGGTGATTCCGTCACACGGGCGCCACGGAGTGCCACGGTTGCTGTTGGGTTCCGTGGCCGAACGCGTCCTGCGACACGTCGAGTGCCCCGTGTTGGTCCTCAGACGCAACGATTGAAGCCCTGTAGGACGGGCACTCCTGCCCGTCTGCATTGATTTTTCAAACGCAGAGACGGGCAAGAGTGCCCGTCCTGCTGACTTAAAAACTCTAACAAAACCTCTGCGTCAGTCCAGAACCGCGTGAAATGTGGCGGTCCTGAACCTCCCACAACCGGTTTTGTTAGGGCTCCTTAATGATAGACCGGCTCGGCGAAGTCCTGCAGCACGTTCAAGCTGGCGTTCGCCACATCGCGGTGCAAACTGTTGCCGTGTGCGTCCATCGTGCAGAGGGTCGGGAACCCGTTGACTCGCAGGTGCCACATGGCCTCGGGGATGCCCAATTCCAGCAAATCGACGCCGTCGACGGCCGTGATACATTTGGCGTAATACTGAGCGGCTCCGCCAATCGCATTGAGATAGACCGCGCCATGTTTCTGCAACCCGGCCAGGGTTTTGGGGCCCATACCCCCTTTGCCAATGACCGCTCGCAATCCGAATTTGCCGATGATGTCGGCTTGGTACGGTTCCTCGCGAATCGAGGTCGTCGGTCCGGCACCCGTCACGCTCCACTTTCCAGCGGCATCTTTCAGCATCACCGGGCCACAGTGATAGATGATCTGGCCGTTCAGATCGATCGGGGCATCATGGTGCAACAAGTGATGATGCAGGGCATCGCGGCCGGTGTGGATCGGGCCATTGACGATGACCACATCTCCCACTCGGATGGACCGGATCTTCTCGTCGGTGATCGGCGCTTCCAGAACCACTTCCTTGCCGGTCAGCTTGAAGCCCTCGCCCACGGCGAGTTGCTTGATCTCATCCTGTTCCCGATATTGCCATTCGCGGATCTCGCCAGACGCGGGATCAAGTACCACACCGAGTCTACGGAAGGCCCAGCACTCATAGGCAACGGAGACAAAAAATGACGCCGGCAGCCGGTTTAACACGCCGACTTTGCAGCCGAGCAGCGTGACCTCACCCCCCCAGCCCATCGTGCCGATCTGCAGCTTATTGGCAGTTTCGGTGACGTACTTCTCGAGTTCCGCCAGTTCAGGAATTGGGTTGACGTCGTCCGCATTGCGAAACAACTGGAACTTCGCGTGTTCATAGCCGGTCGTCCGGTCACCCCCCACGCAGACACCGAGGTAGCCCGCAGAACAGCCTTGTCCCTGGGCCTGGTAGACGGCATGCAGCAAGCATTTGCGAACTCCATCCAGATCGCGGTCCGCTCGGCCCAGACCCTCCAGTTCGCACGGGACGGAATACTGAATATTCTTGTTCTCGCATCCGCCACCCTTCAGGACCAGCTTGATTTCAACTTCGTCCCTGCGGTGCTGATGGAAGTGAATGACGGGGGTCCCGGGGCCCAGATTGTCGCCGCTGTTCTTACCGGTCAGCGAATCGACCGAGTTGGGTCGCAACTTGCCGGCTTTCGTGGCGCGGGCGACTTGCAGGCGGATTTCTTCTTCCAGTTTCAACTGGTCGCAACCGACCGGCGTATGGACGATAAACGTCGGCATACCCGTGTCCTGGCAGATCGGACGTTCGCTGGCACAAGCCATGTCCACATTCACGGCAATCGTCTGCAGGGCCATCGAAGCCCGGGACAGAGGCGTTTCCCGTTCCAGAGCACTCGCCATCAACCGCCGTACATCCGACGGCAAATTGGTCGAGGTTTGAACGATCAGTTGATAAACGCTTTCGGCAAACGACATGGGGACGTCTCGGTGAGTTAGAATTGTGACGCGTCAAGGAGAGGGTGGTGCAGTGTGAGTGTCTGAGGGTAACGGTGTCTGAGGGTTGAGGACTGCAGAGAACAGGCACGCTGGACGCTCACTCCGTCACTCTTACACACCTTTACCCTCACACACTCATACTTTCACACGAGTCCGAACACGCTATAGATAGGTCCATGTGCTGCGGCGGCAAATACAAAGCCTATTCCTCCTCATCTGCGGGTTTGGCCGTCTTCTTCCGCGGGGCTCGTTTCGCCTTGGCGGGGGTGTCAGGCTCCAAGGCTGCGGCGGCCTTCTTGAGGGATCGGTCGACCGCTTCCAGCAAAACATCCATGGCGAACGGCTTCCGCAGGTAGTCATCCACCCCCAGCATTTCGGCATAAGCCTTGTGACGGCCCCCTTCATTGGCGGTGATCATGATGACGCGCGGGGGATTTTCCATTTCCTGCTTGAGGAACTCCAACACCGGGAACCCGCCGAGTTGCGGCATCATCATGTCGGTGATCACGAGGTCCGGCGAGCGGCTGACGGCCAGCTTTTTCCCTTCGACACCATTCGGGGCGACGAGTACGTTGTAACCGGCTGCTTCCAGGACGCTGCGGAGAGTGTTCTGGATTTCGCGGTCGTCTTCAATCAGCAGAATCGTGGCGGGAGTCGTCATTACAATCTCATTTCGTCAGCAGACCGTAGTTTTGCGGCATCCAGAGCCAATTCGGGGCAAGTGATCTGCTTCCATCCTAGCGTTCCGGCAGCGTTTCTCAAGCGGAGACGATCGGTGACGAAACAAACTACCTGACGCCGGATTTCGCTGCCTTGGCCTCGGCCGCTTTCAGCGGCTGAGCATCCAGGCCCTGACTGCGTAGATGAGCCACGAGGAGATCGACGTAACCATGTGTCACCAATACATGTTCCGCCCCGGTTTCCTTTATCGCCCACAGCGTTTCTGCCCAGTCGGCATGGTCCGACAGGACGAACCCACGATCAACACGATGTCGCGCACAGGCCCCCTTGGTGGTCATCCAACCCGACGCGAATGCGGTCGAACGTGGACCGGCCCGCCGCATCCACCGGCCGTCACGGACTTGTGGCGGTGCCAGGATCAGCGAAGCACCCCAGTCAGTGTTTTCGGGGGCTCCGTCAATGCACACGGTGTCGGGCAGCGAAATGCCGCTCGCCCGGTAATCTGCGTTGATGGTCTCCACCTTGTCGTGAGTGATAATGGGGCCCAGCGAGGCATCCAGACCGGCCAGAACGCGTTGCGACTTGCCCGCGGCATAGCAGTACAGGACGCTCGCCCGGCCCCAGGCGCGATTGAGTCGCCACCAGTCCGAGATTTCAGCCCAGACCGTCGCCTGGTCGGGCCAACTGAAATCGGGATTCGCAAACGTCGACTCGGTGATGAAAGTATGACAACGCAGCGGTTCAAACGGGACGCAGGTCGGATCGGCAGCAACCTTGAAATCGCCGGAAAACACCCAGACTTCGCCCTGGTACTCGACCCGCACTTGTGACGAACCCAGCATGTGCCCGGCTGGATGAAGTGATACCTTCACGCCGCGGAAGTCCATGACCTCGCCGTATTGGACCGTGTTGATGATGGAGGTCGGCGTCAACCGAGTCCGCAGCACGTGCTTCCCGCAGTCGACCGTGATGTATTCCCGCGACCCCGTGCGGGCATGATCGGCATGGGCATGAGTAATGATCGCCCGCGAGACCGCTTTGCTGGGGTCGATGAAGAATTCACCGGCCTCACAAAACAGTCCTGCGGGCGTGAGTTTGAGCAGGGGAGAAGAGATTTCGGAATCCTGACTGTTCAAAAAACGCTGATCAAAACCGTGGGATAGGCTTCCAGCCTGTCATGCTTGGATCCAGACGACAGGCTGGAAGCCTATCCCACGGGGGCCTACTTCTTGAGTTGCTTCTCGAAATAGGCGAACAAGGCTTGCTCGGACTTTTCGGCGTCGGCTCCCTTGAAGCCGTGGCCGGCTCCTTCCAGAGTCAGTAGTTCGGCCGCAACCGTCGCCGCTTTTAGCTTATCAACCATCCACACCGCCTGTTCATGGGCGACATATTTGTCTTCCGTTCCGTGGATGCACAGCGTCGGGGCGGCATTCGGCGTAACCCAATACAGGGGGCTCGAACGAATGTGCTGGGTGCGGGCCGTTTCCAGATTGCCCCCCAGCCATAGCGGCAGGACTTCGTGAGCATCGACGCTCTTGCCATAGGATTTCGTGAAGTCACTGGGGCCATATACGTTGACCACGCAAGCGACATGACTGGATTGTTCACGATTTCCGCCGGTCCCTTCGAATTCGGGAACATTACGCGTTACCGCAAGGAATTGGGCCAGATGGCCGCCAGCAGAACCGCCAGTCACACCGATCTGGTCAGGATTGATTTTGTACTTGGCCGCATTGGCTCGCAACCAGCGGACCGCCGCCTTCGTGTCATGGACCGCTGCGGGAAATTGATACTTGGGAGCCAGCCGGTAAGTGACAGTGGCCGCCACAAAGCCACGTTCGGCAAGCTTGATGCATAGTGCGTCGTAAGACTCGCGTTTGCCGGCGCGAAAGCCTCCGCCGTGAATACACAACACCGTCGGGAAGGGGCCGGTGCCAGTCTTGGGTGAGGCCAGGTTTAACTGCAGATGTTGGTCGTCGGGATTGGTGTATTCGATTCCCGGCTGCCACGTGACGGAATCGGGAACCTTGGGTTGAGCTTGAACATTTCCAGCGACAAACACCAGATACATGCCACAGAGACCTGCCAACCATCGGCAACGCATTGTCAAACTCCTGTGTGGTGAAGGCTACTATTCACGTACCATTCGAGTAGCACCCGAAACGGCGGTGAGAAGAGCTCGGGTTGTTGGTCTAACTGCTTCAACAAATCGGGCAAGTTAAACTGACGGATCTCAGCGACTTCAATGGGATCGGGGCAGGGGGGTGAGTCCGATCGAGTTCGATAGAGAACGGTGTGTTCCCACGCCATTTCACGACTGGCTGAAAATTTCGCCAGGAACTCCAGCGGAGCCACAATCCCGATTTCTTCCTGGAGTTCGCGCTGTGCCGATTCGAGATAATCTTCTCCCGTCGACAGATGTCCGGAGGCCGACGACGTATAGCAATTCGGAAACTCGTCCTTCGTGGCCGAACGGACCTGTACCAGCAATTCATTGCGGCCGTTAAAAACGAAGACATGCGCCGCGCGATGCAACAGCTTATGGGCATGCACATGCGAACGCGGCGCTTGTCCGATGACTCGGTCTTCCGCATCACAGACGTCGAAGATTTCTTCGGGCATTGAGTTGCCGGCGACAGTCACGGCATTTCCATCCGCACGCCGATCGCCTTCAGCGCTTCTGTCTGCGGTCCCTTGGCGGGGTCGCCCAGCGGGTTTTCTTTCATGAACAGCCGCAGATAAGGAGCAAAGTTCTTCTTGCCCTTGGCGTCCGCGTCGCAGACGGCGACCAACGGGGCCAGATCGGTGATCTTATTCTTGTCGATGAACAGCATCCGCAACTGGGTTTGCTTGCCCAACGGAGTCAGATCAACGATTTCGTTTCCGGAGAGCTTCAACAGCGACAGGCCGCTGACGCCTTCAATCGGCTTCAAATCGACGACTTTGTTGCCAGCCAGATCGAGTGACGAGAGTTTAACGATCCCGGCCAGAGGCGACAGATCGACAATTTGATTGTTGGCTGCGTACAGGGCCGACAGCTTTTTCAGTTCTTTCAACGCGGCGATGTCTTTCACCTGATTTCCGGACAGTTCCAGATACTGCAGGCCGGTCAGTCCCGCCAGCGGGGTGATGTCGGCAATCTTGTTACCGGACAGATCCAGCGATTGGAGATTCTTGAGATCCTTGATCGCCGCGATGTTTTCGACTTCGTTCTTGGCCAGATTGATCAGGGCAATGTTGGGGCACTTTTCCAGACCGGTCAGGTCCTTGATGCCTTTCCCTTTGGCTTCGAAGACGAAAATCTTCTTCAGATCGTCGTCGGTCAGTTCGGCGGTCCCATCCCGTTTGTCGAGAATGTAGTACCGCAGCGCGGCTTCCAGATTCTTGTCTGGGAATTGAACAGCCCAGGCGGGGGTGACGGTCAGGCACCAGCAGAATGCGATAACCGCACCGACAGCGATTCGAGCCATGCGAGTCTTCATCCGGAAATCCTCCTCTGTGTTAATCAAGTTGGCAGTGAGCTACAGAGATGTTAGCGGTCAGCTCACCGAACTTCGAGACTAATCAACAAAGGCGTCGGCTTCAATCCAAACGGGGGATCTCGGAATTTTCAAGTTGGCCTGCGGGCACGGCAGCATTACGCAGGATTAGGGGCTTTCTTCACGCAGAAGCTCAACGATGCTTCGTCCCCTTTGTCCGCATCGTTCCGAATTGCGCAATCCAGGGCTTCTCGCAACGACTCGCCAATGCCGCGCTGACGGATGTCGCTCAGCTTCTGTTTGCAGCGTAAGAACGCGTTTACAACATTAGGGTCCCATTGTTTCCCGCTGCCGTCTCGCAAGACCGCTTCCACCTTTTCCAGTTTCATGCCAGCGCGATAGGGACGGTCGGAACTCATGGCGTCAAAGCTGTCGGCAACCGCCATGATCCTGGCCATGTAGGGGATCTGTTCGCCGCTCAGCCCCGTCGGATAGCCGCTGCCATTGAACTGCTCATGATGGTACAGCACCACGTCCAGTAACTGGTCGATGCCTTTCAGTCCCGAGAGAATTCGGTGCCCAATCACGACGTGCTCGTTGATGTGCTGGCGCTCCTCTGTGGTCAGCGGCCCGTTCTTGCAGAGGACGTCATCGCGAATCCCGATCTTGCCGATGTCGTGTAACAGCCCGGCGAGGTAGATGTCGTTCAATTGTTCTTCCGGCAAACTCAATTCCCTGCCGAGTTCCACAGCCATTCTGGCGACGCGTTCGCTGTGGCCCGCCGTGTAGGAATCCTTGGCGTCGATGGCCGCAGTCAATGAACGTGTCAGTCCGACAACCAGATTCTTCAGATCCAGATGTCGGTGCGATGTTCGGTATTGAGCGGCGATCAGCGTCGAGAAGGAGGCGAGCAGAGCGGCATCGCTCAGTTGAAACTGTGTATTGGCACTCTTGTGGAGGGCCTCCAGACTGGGATTCGATGCGGCATCAGGGTTCAACCGGACGCTGCGATCGACCTTGTTGATAACGATCAAATACCCCGAAGCATTGTCTGATAAGATCTTGACTGCGGTCAGTCCGGTGATTCGTGGAAACTTCTTGCCAATTGCCGTCTCACTCGGAGAATTCTCGATCAGGACGGCAGTACGATCCCAATCCTGACGGTCGGCGAGCAGTCCGGCGAGTTGCTGGCATTCCCACAAGGACATCGAATCTCCGGAGTTGGGAGAGACCACGGAAGTCGAGTCACCGATGACGCAAATCGCCGTAGCAACCCCCAGGACTTCCGTCACCGCCTTCAGCGCGTGTCGTTGAAAGCGCGAACCTTCGCCGTGCATCCGCGTATTACGCAGCAGAACATCAAAAGCGGCCAGGACGGAACAGGCCTGGGACTCGCGTTGCCGGCTGCCACTGCCGGTGCGACCCCGTTCGGACGTGGCCGACAGCTTGTCCGCCAACAGTCCGCACCATTTCTCCAGGCGCTGGATTTCCTGCTGAGTGTCCTGCTCGCCCTGGGCGAAGCGCGAGAGACGTGTCAGACCCACCAGACGAGTGATTCCAGATTCCTTGATCGGCAAAAGAACGCGATAGGCGATCTCGGAGACGGCCGCGATGACAGGTCGTTTTTGAGCCGCGCAGGCGCGTGCCTCTTCGGCAGTCAGTTCGTCCAGACTCGCCGGATTCTTGCCCTGCGCTTGAATCTCCAGCTTGTTGCCCGATTGCACGTCATAGAGTGCGGTGGCCGAGCCCAGTTCGGATTCCAGAATGAATGCAATGGCCTTCGCCTGATCAACCACGGTTGATTCGCGATTTGTTGTTATTGCCAGTGCCACCATGTGACAAATCCTTTGCGACGCTCGATAGTTCAGTCGAAACGCTAGCAGTCGAAACTTTTTAAAGGGAATCTGGCCCCGTTGGACCTGGCTGGTCAGATTCGGGGCCGATCAATTTGTGAAAATCAGGATCTCCGCGCAGTGCAGAGAAGTCTGGATCCGACCGGGCACGTTCCCGGTCTGCACCACGTTCGATCGCGCTGTGTAACAGGCTGAGCGCGCTGGTCTTATATTCTGGATCCGGCAGTTTCCGGTAAACCACCGCAGCGACACATGCCGCCACATACAAAGTGTCCGGATTCGTTCCTTCCCGTTCGACACAAACATTAATATCTGCCCACGCCTGTTGTAATTGCCCCAGGCGAGCGAGAGCCACGGCGCGATAACGCAGTGGTTCAATAAATGTCGTCTTGGCCGTCAGTGCTTCGTCAAACAGACGAACCGCTTCGCGCAGCCGCTTCTCCTTCATCAACAGCATTCCCTTGCCATACAGCGCTTGGGGATGTTTCGGATTGGATCTCAAAATATCATCAAAGACCCGGTGCGAAATCGCCGGCGCACGGTGGGCCACAGCGAAAGCATACGTCCAACTGAAGCGGTGTGTGTCCGAATTGGAGGTTTTTTTTGTGACTTCCAGCACTCGCGCGAACAATAGATCCGCTTCCGCGTGTTGTCCGGTCCCTTCCAGCGCCATCGCCCGTGCGGCATCGAGAGAGACATCGTTCCGGCCGAGTTCCTGCGATTTCGTCAAGTCAACCAGCGCGGAGTCGAAATGCTGCAATTCGAGGTGAATCAGGGCGCGATTGTAGTAGGCGGACTGAAGTTTTGGGTCGTGCTTGATGGCCGCATTGTAGGCCGTGATGGCCTCGTGCTGTTTACCCTGCTGATTCAACAAATAGCCTCGGTTGTAGTGGGCCCATGAGGAATCCGGCCATAAGCCAACGCAAGCACCCATATCCGAAACGGCCAGCACCTGCTCGCCGAGTTCCTGATAGCAGAGTGCACGTTGAAAATGGGACCAGTAATGCCGCGGAGCGATTTCGATGCTCATCGTCAGCAGCCTGACTGCCTCTTGATAGCTTCCCTGGCGTGTATGAGTGGCAGCGAGCATGTACAAATCGTGAGCGGTGACGACGGGAATCTTCTCGGCTGCCAGCCGCGACTGTTGCGCCTCGGGGTCTCGTTTTAGAAGGGATAGATACCGGGCACGGTCCAGTTCCAGCGCGCGGGAGGGCTTCAGGCCGCGAATGTCCGCCGCGATCCCCAAAAGATTCAACGCGGTCAACGCGGCACCGGTTGGGTCGGCTTTCTCGGTCAACACGTGAACAGAAGCCAGTTCCAGCAGCAGCTCGCGGATGGTTTCCGCGACTTCGTCGCGTTCACTGGCATCCAGTAGCTGCCAGTGAATGTGGGTTTGCCAATCGGTTTGCTGGGTGACTTGATATCGGTCCAGTGCCTCCCTCACGGCAGCAATGCCATGACGCAGGGACTCGTTCCGGCTGACAGAGTCTGCATCGGCCAGCGTTGTTTTCACGAGGCTCAATGCCTGGTGAGCGCTCGGGTGAAACAGCCGTGCGCGCCGGCTGGCGTTCGATTTGTTCAATTCGTTTTGTTTGGCGGCGATATCCCCATGGGCGAATTGCAAGGCCACCGCGCCCGGGATCATCAACACGATGGCCATCAACATGACTGAGCAAGCTGTCGTCAATCGCGGGTGGCGGCGCCCCCATTTTCGAATCTGCTCCACGCGGCTCAGTTCGGGAGCGAACTTCAGCGGCAGATCCTGCAGAAAACGATTCAGGTCTTCAGCCAACTGTGCTGCCGACGCGTAACGGTCGGCCGTGTTGGGAGCCAGGCTCTTACGGACGATGCTCTCCAGGCTCCACGGAATCTCCAGCGAGCTGCGCGCTTTCAACGAATGTACTGGCTGCTCACGCTGGCGGATCAGGGCATCCAGCCGATGCGAATCGCCGGCATTCGTGACGGGTTCAGCGAACGGAGTGGTTCCGTTCAGCATCTCATACATGACCAGGCCCAGCGAATAAATATCCGACCTGCGGTTGACCAGGGCACTGCTTTTCGCGCTGCGATCCCGCATGGAGCGTAGTTGCTCGGGTGACATGTAGGCAATCGTGCCCCCCACCGTGGCTTCGGTCGACATGCAGTCAATGGCCTGCGACACATTGAAATCCAGCAACAGCGGCTGTCCCTCAGAACTCTGCAGAATGTTGGATGGCTTGATGTCCCGATGGATGACGTTGCGTTCGTGCGAATGTTGCAATCCTTCGGCGAGGCGGGCAATGATCCAAGCCACAGCCTGGACGTAGGGCAGACCTGACAGGATCGTCCTGGTGGTTTGAGCGGTTTCGACGTTGTCCGCATCCAGCGCCTGCCGTGATAACGCTTCGGCATGCTGTGTGGATCGAACTTCCGGTTTGGGTCCGGCAACGCTATCGAGTGCGTCCAGGAGCGACCTGCCCCAGACGGGCAGCGCAGACTCGGCCCAGACCTTTTTCAGCACCTTGTTCAAACTGGCGCCGCCGAAATACGGCATGCAGACCGCCCGCAATCCGAACTGCGCATCTTCATGGACAGAATAAATCGGGACGACATGCGTGTGCTGTAACTGGGCCAGTGTCTGAGGCTCGGTCCCTTCGATCGCCGAAATCTTCAGGACAACTTCGCGATCGGCCAGATTGCCCTGCTTGGCCAGAAAGACCTTGGCAAACGATCCGCTGCCCAACTCATACAACAGCCGAAACCCATAAATCTCATCATTGATGTCGGGCAACACCAACGGCATACCCGGCGACGTTTGAGACATGCGTCCCGACCCGCCGGTCTTGACCGACATGGACCAGTCCGGACCGCCAATCGATCGATCCCCCTTCGTCTCCTCCATCCGACGCTGCAGCAAATCGCTATACAAATTGGACGAAACAGAGCCTTCGCTTTCGCCCGCTCGCCATTCGCTCAGCAAATCATCCATCTGGGATTGCTCACCGGCATCCGCATCCAAACCCAGCGACGAAAATAAGCCGGCGCGGCTGCTGTCGTCATCATGGAGATCGCTGCCAGGGTCAGATTTGGTCGTCATGATTATTCTATTTGGTCTGAATTCACAGATGTGTTGTTTTATCGAAACATGATTTGTGAACAGAAAAAATCCCGGCTGGACTGCTTTCAGGCCCGGCCGGGAAGTGTGGGGTGAGCGTTATCGAAACTTCTTGCGAGAAGTTGTCAGCCCCCGAGTCGATGTCAAATACAGTTCGTTGTCGTGCGATTTCAGCAATCCAGATTGCGGTCGACGGGGCAGGGCCGTACTGGCCACCAGCAGACTCAGTCCAGCTGCAAAAACGGAGTCCGGCAAGTGAGCAGAATGCGTTTCCCCTGCATCGAAGTCAGTCAGTGCGTCGCGATCCAGATCGGACGGCATGAACACCAGGTCGTTCGCGGTCTGCGAGCGGTAGTCAAATACATCATTGAGAAGATTGAAGCTCCCGGCTTTCGCACTCAACCGGGACTGCTGCGGCTCAATTCCCGTAGTGTGATTGGAGTCAGTCTGCTCGGCCTCGCCGTCCACAGGCCCGGTCGCCGGTGCCAGTTCAACGGGTTGGAAGGAATTCGCTTCCTGATCGCTGGCCACCGTCGTTTCGGAGTGAGGCGACGAACTGCTGACTGGGTGCGCCTGCTGGGTGTCGTTCGAGTCACGATCGGCGAGCAGGGCTGAATCGATCAAGCGCGACAGTTTGCGAACCGTTGCCAGGTTGGACGTCAAATCCGATGGATCTCGGCGAGCGCGTCCCATGGGACCATCGGCGAATTCGGCCAGCCTTCCCGGGACCAGTCCCTCGCCGGAGCCCGAGATGCGGCGGAGCGACCGGGCAACTTGCAACCGGTTCCCCAAACCCGATCCTAAATCAGAACTAATCGTCGGGATGGCAATGACCAGATTATCGAGATTGGAAGGGAGATTCAGACGTGGCAAACCGACGCGACTGGTGTTGTAGTCGTTCGGCGAGTCCACCAACCGCGTGAATTCTGCAGAACCTCCCAGATTGGAGATGCCGCCTCCGGAACGACCGCCACCACTTCCACCAGAACCCGTACTACCCCCACCGATTCCACCGGACCCCGAGCCTCCTGAGTTACCCGAATCCTTGACTGTCACCAGCCGAATTCCAATCGCCGGCGCCGGACCCGAGAATAACGGCAGTGGATCGTCTTGGTGACGGAACAACCTGAATTCCAGTTGATACTCAATACCGCGCGCTTGAGAAGCGGGCCAATTTCCGATCCGCACGACGTAGCGACCGGCTCCGAGTTGGGCCGATGCCACCAAGCCACCGGCACCGATCGCAGCGTCAATCACGTTGCCTTGAATATCCGAAATCTCCAGGGCAATTCCCTCGGATAATCGTGCGCCACTCAGCAGGAATTGGTATTTCCCCTTTTCTAGAATCTCGAATCCGTACGCATCTGTTTGATCGTTGTTACGATTGGATCCACTACCAGCGGCTCGCACAAACGCGACACCTGATTGCAATTCGTTTCTGAAGAGTACGCCAACAGACTGGACTGCCTGCAGAGAGTCGGTCTCGGGATCGTGCGTCCAGACGGTCGGATTTCCTGCCGCTCCCGCGGCCGGTGTAGCCAGACTGAAGTGAACGACATTCGACGGCCCGTCTGCCAACGTCACGCCGCTGACGTTTGCCAACCCTCCACTGCCATCGATTCGCAGTTGATAGCTGCCAGATGGCAGACGATCGGCCATTTGGAATTGAGCTGTGAACGTCACGGGATCAAACGCAACCAGGCGTGGTACGTAAACGTGTCCCGAACCATCCTGGATGGAGATTCCCGCTACCCCAAATTGCGGTCCGCTGTTCGCGTTGGCGTTGGCCAACATTGCGGCATTAACGAACTGGTCGAATTGGATGGTGAGACTGGTTGGGGCTGAGGGGAGCGTGCTTCCCTCAGCAATCGACACAGATGTGACCTTGGGGGCTTCCGAGACTTCGACCAATCGAACATTCAGTACATAGGGGCCGACATCCCATCCGACTGAACCGCTGTGCGATTCCTCGGGATTAAATATCCCGCTGCCAGTGCCTGGTATCTGAAACTCCATGGGCGAAGGCGTATTTTGTCCGTAGGAGACAGCCAAATAGTAGTCACCACTTTCCAGACCAACTCCGATCAGCGAATCAGTAAAAAGGGGGTACGTGAGATTCGTGGCCTCGACCCGATTGTAGAGATGATTGTTGCCTACCACGAATTCCAGGTGCCCCGTAACTGAATCCACTCGATACAGACTGACTCCGACGTCAAGATTCGATCCGAAACGGCCCGCGAAGACTTCTGCTTGCAATCCCACTGTCGAGGCCGAAGCGATCTGGAAATGATACAGATCAACGTCGTTACCGGGACGCTGTGCGGGGTCGACGCTGCCGAAGTCATAATAGAGGTCGTCACCAATGATGCCGGGAATCTGGACCAGTTCCGATCCTTCCAGATCTCCGAGTTCGATCGCCGTAGCCGGAGTGTCATCACCGATATCTGGCGACATCCCGGCATTCTCAGTCACCTGCACAGGGACCGACAATCGCACGGTGCCCGTCGTGTCTTTGACCACCACAGTATAATCGCCGGCAGCCAGCGCGCGTTTGGGTGCCAATTGCAGTTCATTGATCGCACTATTGAAGTTCGTCCAGCGTAACGGGATCGCATTTCCTCCAGCGTCAATCAATTCGACTGCTGCCGAGAAACTCAGAGCCGCGTCAAAGTCGATGCGGACGTCCAACGGAGATGAGTCCACCGCCAACACCGCGACATCGCCCTCAGCCGATTCACGGAGCGCAGCAGACGTCAACACGAGTGTGTAGTCGCCGGCGGCTCCCGCCAGACCACTGTCGCCCAGGAAGGGATTGAAGTAGGAATTCCCTGTTCCGCTGACCGCAATGAAGTATGTGCCGGCAGTCAGTTTCCGCGTGATCTGGGCGTTGACCGTGTCCGTGGCGCTACTCTGCATCAATAACCGATTCCCGCGGGGGGAAAGCTGGTCGAGCGGACTGAAATTGGGACGATTATAAAGACCCAATGTCCCTGAAGTGGCTTCGAGGTTGACTTCGGCCGAGGCTTCCAGCGTAAAGCTGTACCAGTCGACGTCGACTCCATTCCGATCAATCGACCCATCGACTACTGCCGTACCGGACGCACCCAGGTCGTCTGCCTGGTCCACTGTATCGTTCGGCCCGGCCTCGGGAATTGCGGCGGGCAAGTTCGCAGCCGTGATGGCGGTGAGCAGAGCTCGAACTTCCAAGCTCTCAATGTTGGTGATCGGACTAAATCGTCTTTTCTTGGGCAGTACAACCATGTCGACTCCTTCAGACTAAACACATCCTGTGGAAACAGGATTCCCCTCATTGCCTCGCGATGGCAGGCGACTTGGCGCTGCGACGCAAATGACCACAGTGCGCAGGGGATCTGCCACCATCAGAACTGTAGTACACAGATGAGAGCGAAGCCGGGGCCGAGCGGTGTTTATCACGGAATCTGGACGCTGCTAAAGACTCTTGAGGATTAGTTGCACTGTGGCGGAAAGACCGAATGTCACGCGATTGCGGACAGTGGGGCGCATTTCGGTTGTAGCGAGAACGGAGCAGTCCCGCTCAGCATCAGCAGGCAAGTCGTTTAACACCGAGCCTACGGCGAGGGCGAGGAATTGCGTGTTTGAGAATACAAGCTCGAAGCGCAAGCGAGTGCATCCTGTAGCCAACGAGCAAGAAATGCACTCGCTTGCGCTTCGAAATTGTATTCGCGGTCACTTCGTGACTGGTCATCAGGCCAAATGCAACGCGTTCAACACGCCCGAGCCGGAGCGCAAAAAAAGTCCAGCTTGAATCGGAACAATCCGTGTCAAGCTGGACTGGGTTTGGACTAAGATGTCGGCGGCCATCAATTCAAGGCCGCATCGCAAACCGTTATCGACTGCGAATCGCGACGATCTGCAGGGCAGAAGGCAAACTGATATTGCCGGCTGTATCGGTCGCAACCGCTGAGAACTGGTAAATGCCTTTCGCCAGCTTTCGCGACAACTTGTAGGACCAATTTCCTGAGTCGTCAGTGGTCGTCGATCCAATGACCGTGCCATCTTGATAGATGCCAATGACGGTATTGGCTTCGGCGGTCCCGATCAGGCTGACATTCTTCGGGCCAGCAATCGCCACTGCAATGGTCGGTGCCGCAGGGGCGACAGTATCGCTACCAGCAGGGCCGAAGACATCGGGATTCAGGCCCCCACCGTGAATCGGGCTGCCATTGGTTTTTGTGGTATTCGGAAGCGGAATGACTGGAGTGCTGGCGGCTCCGATATCCAGCGTCAGACCGTAAGCACCAGTGCCGAAGACTGTTGCGTTAGCGCCTTCGACCTTAATATAGTACCATTCGTCTGCCACGATGCCAGACTTGGCCACGGTCAGCGTGGAGCTCGAGCCACCAGTTGACGTAGCGATGACGGTACTCATGTCACCCGCGTACAAAGTCACCTTGGGGGCCAGCAGGCTTAAACCAGCCGATTGGATCCTGACGGTGAGTGTATTGTCGGCGTAGTTTGGAATCTTGACCTTATAGTAGTCCACGTCGGACGTCGTCGTGATGTCCAAGCCGTCGATGATCGCCCACTTCTTCGACCGGACAATGGGCCCCGTAATGTTGCTGGCATTGGCGAACGAATTGTTGTTGGACGGCTTGTCGTATCCGTCATTGTCGCGAGCATTGTTGTTGCTGTAGATATTGCGAATACCAGCCGTATCGTCGCTGTGCAGGGTGGACTTCAGACCTGTGTAGCTGCTATACATTTGGGCTGCAGTAGTCGTGCTGTGGTCGAGACCCAGTGCGTGACCGAATTCGTGGACCGCAACCGTAAACAAGTCGTAGGTCGTCCCAATGTTGAAGCCCGTGGCCGTATTGAATTCGATATCGCCGCTGGCAGAATAATTATTGTCGGGAGCTGGATAGTAGGCCCCGGCCAGGCTGCTGCTTCCGAAGTCATAGCCACCGATCCGGATATCACCAATGGTCGGTGATCCCTGCTGGTAGCTGCCGGAACCAAAATCCGCACCGCTATCGCTGACGACGACGAAGTTGATGTCCGTGGCGGCGGCCCACGTCTGTGCGGCCCGCAAGATCTCCGTCTGCCACCCCACCAGGTTGGGATTGCCATTGAAGGCGGAGTTCAGATTACTACTGACACCACCCAGGTTCGTGCCGTCAGGCATGAAGCTGATGGTGATCACCCGTTGGTCCGGCCACTCATTACCGCTGGCCACGTACAATAGCACGCGCTCTTCCAGTTGCTCGAACGAAAACTTGGATGTCTTCAGCGATTGACGGCGAGTGCCAGCTCGTGATCCGCCAGAGAAAAGTCGTGAAACAAGATTTCGCAAATGCACAGTATTTCTCCAGAATTTTTCGCAGTGGCCCGTTCTCAAAAGCAACCGATCGGCGGATCTGACACATTAGGTAAAACCGTCAACCTCGGTAATCGTCAGAGTGTACGAAGGGCGAGGAAGATGTCAAGAAATTTCGCACAATACAAACCGGGTTGCAAGGATTAAATCAGAAGATCAGACGATTCACGATTTGTTGAAGTGGTGCGAATTGTCGACAGATGTGACGTGTTCATCGCATCTGATCGGACGGTCAGATACGTGGCGTTCACCGAGGTGCTGCCGCGAGGCGGAGCAAGGTTAATGTCTTAAGGTCTTTGCCGTTAAGACATTTGGATAGGACATGCCCAATTGTTCCCAAGTCCCTTGGCAAACTCTGCGGTCACAAGTTCCCTGGGGGCCGTCTGTTAGAATGGGTAACTTGGGTTGCAGCTGATGAATTAAGGGGCATTTCGGACCGGCAGCTTTTTCAGATACTCGAATTGTCCCGTGTGTAACCCTTTGGACAGTTGCACCACTGAGACGAATGAAGCGGATTCGTGCTGAAATCCGGGCCAGCGCCATAGCAGAACAAAAAAAACCTCGCCGGCGACAATTTCGCGACCGGCGAGGTTCAGAATTCAGAGATTTCGGACGACAGATGCAACCTTTGAAATGCTATTACAGATAGTCGTTAATCAGGTTCTCCAGCATTTCTTGTCGGCCGCTTTCGTTGGCTGCGGCTTCGCCTTTCTCGAGCATGTACTTCTCCAAATCGGCGAAGCCCACGGTTCCCGCTTCAATTTTCTGGCCGATGCCACTGTCGTAGCTGCGATACCGATTCTTTACGAACTTGCTGAGCACCCCGTCAGCCCGAATCGCCGCGGCGATCTTCAGACCCCGCGCGAATGCATCCATGCCGCCGATATGCGCGTGAAAGAGGTCCAATGGTTCGAAGCTCTCGCGGCGCACTTTGGCATCAAAATTCGTCCCGCCCGGCGCCAGACCACCTTGAGCCAAAATGACCAGCATGACCTGTGAAGTCAGGTAGATATCCGTCGGGAATTGATCTGTGTCCCAACCGAGCAGCAGATCGCCGGTATTGGCATCAATGCTGCCCAGGGCCCCTTGAATGCGGGCATATTCCAGTTCATGCATCATCGTATGACCGGCCAGGGTCGCATGATTGGTCTCGATATTCAGCTTCACCTTGTCCTGCAAGCCATTCGCCCGCAGAAAGTTCAGACAGGCTGCCGCGTCATAGTCGTATTGATGCTTGGTCGGTTCCTTGGGCTTGGGTTCGAACAGGAACTGCCCAGTAAAACCAATACTCTTCGCGTAGTCGGCCGCCATGTGCATGAACTTGGCGAGATGCTCGATCTCACGCTTCATGTCTGTATTATAGAGATTCATGTAGCCTTCACGGCCGCCCCAGAAGACGTAGTTCTCACCGCCGAGCTGATGTGTGATTTCAATCGCCTTCTTCACCTGAGCGGCGGCAAACGCAAATACGTCGGCGTTGCAGCTTGTGGCAGCACCGTGCATGAACCGTGGATTCGAAAAGAGATTAGCCGTCCCCCACAACAGCTTGATGCCGGTCCGTTTCTGCTCTTCACCCAACGCCTTGGCGACGGCGTCCAGGTTGCCATTACTTTCGGCCAGATTAGCTCCTTCTGGTGCCACGTCACGGTCATGGAAGCAGTAGTAGGGAGCCCCCAGCTTCTCAATGAATTCAAATGCGGCATGGACCCGTTTGACCGCATTTTCGACCGAATTCGACCCATCATCCCAAGGCCGTTGCAATGTCCCCGGACCAAACGGATCGCTGCCTGTGCCACGAAACGTATGCCAGTAGCAGACGCTGAACCGCAGCCACTCGGTCATCGTGCGGCCTTCGACAACTTCCGCTGCATTGTAGTGCCGGAAGGCGAGCGGATTCTTGGTCTTGGGACCTTCAAAGGGGATCTTGGGAACGTCGGGGAAGAATGCCATGTCGAGTCTCATCCGAAAGAAGTGTGACGTGTTTCACCAGTGCGCCACACTGTAACGGAGAGATTTCGAAGCGACAACCACCGCCGACACCACTGTCGACACCACGGCCGAAGATACGCTCTGTGGTTCGTCTCAAGGGGTGTGAACTAATCGCTGTCCACATCGACCTGTTTCGGGAATTCGGGAAACAAATGCGAGTTGTCGATTTCGTCATCCGCGGCGAAGAAGGTGACGTGACCCTCCAAATCGCAAATCCAGACCTCATGCGCTCCACGCTGAAAGTAGAGCAATCGCTTTCCAGAGAGTTCCTGAATGGTAATTGAGGGCGAATGAACCTCAATGCACAACTCTGGGGCAGCGGTATAGGGGTCTTGAACCGAGTGGATCCCAAAGAACGCTGAAGAAGCCCAGGCAACATCCGGGACCTTGACACCTTCGGCAGTTTCGACAGCACACTTCGGAAAGACTTTGCCGTCGGACTTCATCGAAAACAGGCACTCGATAATCTTCCCTTAGATCAGGCGATGTTCATTCGATACTGGAGTCATCACAATTTGCCCATATCGATTGGTTTCAATCTTGAAGGGCAGATCCCGCAGGGACTTATCTTCCAGAACTTCAGACCACTGCATGGTGACATCTCGCCAGAGAACGGACCCTTAGACTACTCGCGCGGGAAACTCTGGGAACAAACAAGAGCGTTCCATTTCACCATGTGCATCAAAAAATGAGACATTGCCGCTCAGGTCACAAATCCAGACTTCGTGCGCCCCTTTGCATGTAGAAGCATCAACTTCCAAGATCAGTCTACCGGGAGTTTTGAATAGTGCGAGATTTCGTCCGCCAATTCGGGGGCGCGAGCCACAATGTGGCGAACACCGCCAATCCGAACAGCGTATATCCACACGTAAAGACCCACGGCGAAGCGTTGAAAAAGATCAGGTCGTGCAGCCAGATCGCGATGAAGTCACCGTCGTAGACTGATTGACCTGATTTCTTGCGGAACCAGTTTTCCAAAGTGGTCAGCGGGCAGATGATCCCCACCCAGGCTTCAATCACCACGATCGCGATCATCGCCAGATGGACGCCGCGAAACCAGCGGTTACGGATCCACTGCCAGCGGCAGGCGATTCCTAACCAGATCAGGATTAGCGCGAATACGACGAAGGCAACGTAACACACGTGTGCAACGAGAGTTACATTGGCGGCAGCTTCATACAGCGACATCGATACGGCTCCGAAATCGACTCGAGGGGGAGGATCTAGTAAGTAGATCCCACCAAATCGCCAGAAATTCTGCTGCCGAGGCCGTTTTCCGATTTATCTCGACCAGAAGCAATCCGGTAAGGGGACGATCGCCACTCCTCTTTTCTGGTTGGACTTTCACCTCTCAGCCGTTAGAATGAATTTTGACAACGAAGGCTGTCAATAATCGTTTTGTCAATCTGGCAGGGCAGTTTGCTGACAGCCCTCACTGAAGTTTTTGCCGGATTTCCGTTTAAGGTTGGGTTTCGTCCACATGTCTGCTGGAACAACGAGCGTGACGGAAGATATTTACCAGGAACACATTCTGGATCACTTTGAGTCGCCCTATCACAAGGGGAAGCTGGCTCATCCCACCTGTTGCCACCGCGATAAGAATCCGCTTTGCGGCGATGTCATCGAGTTGCAGCTTAAGATCGACGTAAATGATTGCGTGTCCGAAGCTTACTTCGACGGAAAGGGCTGCGCAATCAGCCAGGCGGCCGCCTCAATTCTGTGTGAGCAGATTGAAGGTAAGCCCGTTTCCGAACTGAAGGACATGCAAGCTCAGCAAATGCTCGACCTGCTGCAGGTACCACTGACGGCCTCGCGGCAAAAGTGTGGGCTGTTGGCGTTTAAAGTCCTCAAGACGTTGGTCTACGCCCACGATGTCGAAGAGCCACAGGGCTGATCAGCTCACATTCTGAAAGTTTCGAATTCGAGTGCCACTCTGGCTTTGCCAGTGCCTTGTGAGCAGGCGGTTGACACGACCAGCACTGGCAGAGCCAGTGGCACACAACCCCCAAAGAGTAATGGTGATAGAGCAGAGGGCTGACTCCGCAGCGACTCCCTTCACCGGTTGATTGATTGTTATGGCGACCTCTACCGCTAAGTTCAAATTCGATATCTCCGTCGTCCGCCGAGATTTCCCGATCCTCAACCAGCGATTGCCGAACGGCCAAACGCTGGTTTACTTGGATACCGGTGCGAGTGCCCAGAAGCCGCTGTGTGTGATTGAGAAGCTGACTGAAGTTCTCACACACCGCTACTCAAATACTCATCGCGGCATCCACACCTTGGGCGATTTGGTAACCACCGAGGTCGAAGGTGCCCGCGAGATTGTTCGCGAGTTTATTGGTGCGCCGTCGGTGGAAGAGATCATTTTCACGGGTGGCACGACGGCCTCGATCAACGCCGTGGCCTACGGTTGGGCCAAGAAGTTTCTGAAACCAGGCGACGAAGTGTTGCTCAATGTGATGGAGCATCACGCGAATTTCGTCCCCTGGCAGCAAGCCGCGCTGGCGACCGGCGCGAAACTGCGGTTCATTCCGCTGACCAGCGACGGGCGTCTCGATCTGACGCAACTGGACACGGTCTTGACCGACCGCACGAAATTCGTAGCGGTGACCGGCATGTCGAACGTCCTGGGAACCATCAATCCGGTCCGCGAGCTTGCGGACCAAGCCCACGCCAGGGGAGCACTCATCCTGGTTGATGGAGCCCAAAGCGTGCCTCACGGGCCGGTCAACGTGCAAGATCTCGGCATTGATTTTCTGGTATTTTCAGGCCACAAGATCTATGGCCCGTCGGGGATCGGAATTCTGTGGGGAAAACAAACGCTGCTGGAAGCTATGGACCCATTCCAGTTCGGCGGCAACATGATTCGCGAGGTCTTTCTCGAAACCAGCACGTGGGCGGATCTCCCCGGCAAGTTCGAAGCGGGGACCATTCCAATCGCCGAAGCAGTCGCTTTAGGGACGGCGATCAAGTATGTCCAACAGTTCGATCCGCAAGCGGTCCACACTCACGAGATGGAATTGACGGCCAAAGCCTTTAAGTTGTTGACTGCGATCCCTGGCGTCACCATTTATGGACCCGGGTTGGAACATCGCGGTTCCATTGTCAGCTTCACCGTCGAAGGAGTTCATCCTCACGACTTGGCCGATCTGTTCAACAATCGCGGTGTCGCGATCCGAGCAGGCCACCATTGCACGATGCCCCTGCACGAGACTCTCGATCAGCCCGCAACGGCCCGAGCGAGCTTTGGCTTGTACAACACGCTCGAAGAAGTGGATGCGCTCGCAGATGCGATCTTGTACGCGAAGAAAGTTTTCCGGCGATAAACGACGTCACGGAGTGGCCGAAATACATGCTCGAAGCGCAAGCGAGTGCATCCCATGAAAAACCACATGTAAATGCACTCGCTTGCGCTTCGAGCTTGTATTTCTGAATCTCTACGCCGTATAGACTCGCAACCATTCCAGTAACTTGATCTTCACATCGGGAGGAATCGTGTGCCCCTGGTGATGATTCAACAATCCCAGCCGAGTCGGCTCACCAAAGAGTTTGTAGGCCGGCAGGGCCCCTGCGACATACGGCCACGAACGATCCCCGTCCGCTGCTCCGCTGCCCGATTCGCCCGCCAGGATCAGGAAGGGGCGGGGAGCGATCAGCGCGATCACCTGGTGATGGTCCATCGGAAAGTCCGGGGCATCGATGCCCTGGCCGAGATACCACGCCGCATTCCAGTTGGTCGAATTGAAGCCGATCCCACCCTCGCTGGCGACAGCCGTTCTGATTCGCTCGTCAAATGCCGCCAGATAGAATGATTCCTTCGATCCCAGTGAATGCCCCACGGCACCGATCCGTTGGGGGTCCACGTCCGGCAGCGAAACCAGCACATCAATCGCCCGCTGGGCATCGAACAACATCTTATGCATGCCGAGTGTATCCGGGTGCCGCTTCTTGAACCGCTCGACAGTCACCTTCACATCGATGTTGTGCTGCGGAGTTTCCCAGAGATAACACCGCGGGCAGAACACCACATGACCATCTTGGCACAACTGCAACGCGAGATGTTGATCCGCCGAGCCCACGAGACCCGCGATTTCTTCAATGTTCGCCTTGGATGTTTGATGCAACGCCACCATGGCCGATCGCTTCTTGGTGGATTCCTTTGC
The DNA here is from genome assembly GCA_945861445.1 of Planctomicrobium piriforme. Classification (GTDB taxonomy): domain Bacteria; phylum Planctomycetota; class Planctomycetia; order Planctomycetales; family Planctomycetaceae; genus JAKFVC01. The sequence goes on from CAMAVF010000014.1 coordinate 31,060, forward strand.
CGGCCGTAATAGATAGCCTTCGACAGGTTCATCGGCCTCGGCCAGGTAACGCACCAATTGCCGCACGCAGCCCTCGGGGCGGTCTTCCTTGAGGACTTCCAGTTTGACCGGGGGCCGTTCCGTGGGCATGGGGCCCAGGAATTTCATCCACGCCGCGCGGATTTTCTTCCGGGCCTGATCCCATTGTTCGCGCGTGGTGATGGGCTGCTGTTGATCATTGACCAGCAAGGGAACCAATGGCTTATCGGGAGTGGGAATCTTCTCCGGAGCTTTCTGCACATCACCCAGCCAGGCGACATCACGCGGGGCATCGGCAAAAGATAACTGCGGCCAGAGGGCCGTCGTCGAAGCACCCGCACACAAGGCAAGAAAGTCGCGACGCTGCATGGAAGTCTCCAGTCGAGGGAGCGAGTTTGATGTTCGACACGTTAACAAATTGTTTGCCCCGGAGACAGCAGATACTGGAGTTGCAAAGAGTTTTTTCGCCGCGGATTAGGTCGTTTTCGTCCTTTTCGAATTCAAGGGACAAAAATGACCGAAAGGACTTAATCCGTATCCATCCGTGGCAAAAAACTCCTAATCGATCGGCAATCAACGCGTTATCCCAGCAATCGGGCAATCGGTTTCCCTGATGAATATGCCATCGGTCGGCCAATCGGTGTGAGGACTTCCTTGCTGTATTCCACGCCGAATAGCTTCAGGATTGTGGCATAGAGATCCGGAACGAGAATCGGATCACTTGGTTCTGTCTTGGCATGCTGGGGATCAGTCTGGCCAATCACCATGCCCTTGGCGAGGCCCCCGCCCCCGATCACGCAGGAGAACCCCGTGGGCCAGTGATCGCGGCCTTGAAGCGGGTTGATCTGCGGTGTCCGGCCGAATTCGCCAATGCAGAGGATGACCGTACTCTGCAGCAGATCGCGCTGCCGCAGATCTTGCATCAACGCGGCAAACGCCGGATCGAGAATTGCGGCATTGGATCGATGGAATTCCAAGTTCTGGGCGTGAGTGTCCCAACCATTGAGCGTGACTTCGATCGAGCGCACGCCGGTCTCCACCAGGCGCCGAGCCACCAGGCAACCGCGCCCGAACTGCGAATCACCATAAGCCTTGCGGCTGGCTTCCGGTTCATCCTGAATTTGAAAAGCCCGCAGTTGCTCGGAATTCATCATCTGCAGCGCCCGTTTGATGGCATCCGCGTGCAGCGTCTTCCTCGCTTGAGCCTGCCGGCCGGCTTGGAAGGCCTGCTCCAGCACATTCAGGTTTTCCAGTCTTCTCGCCTGGCTGCCTGTCGCTCGGAATGACTGCATGTTGTGCAGATCATAGCCTGGATTGTAGACCTTAAAAGCATCGTGCTCGGCACCTAAAAAACCACCCCAACTGGGCCATTGAGAATCGCCTAACGCCACGTGACGCGGGATCTCCACGCCAGCCAGCGGCAGTTCGGTTTCCAGAATCGCACCGAGCGTCGGATGGCGGAGCGTGGGGTCGGGGCGATACCCCGTTTTCACCATGTAAGTGCCCCGTTCGTGGTCCCCCTCTTTCGTGACCAGCGACCGCACGACGTTTAAGTCCTGAATCTGCTCGGCCATCAGCGGAAAGAACTCCGCGACCTGCAGCCCTTTGGTCCGGGTCTGGATCGCTTTGACCTCGCCCCCGATCTTGGTTCCAGGATGCGGATCCCACGTCTCCAATTGGCTGGGCCCGCCCCCCATCCACAGGATGATCAACGACTTGGCTCGCTCCGGTCCGCGTTTCTGAGCGGCTCGCAAATCGACAGGGGGCAGGGCGAATGACAGACCCCAGGCGGCAGCCAGGCTGAGCACATCGCGACGATGGAGGAGGGAGTTTGTCATTGGTCATTGGTCCTTGGCCTAACCCTAATGATTCCAGGAAAACTCGAGCGAATTGCAGAGGCTCCAGAACATGTCTTCCACGACTTGGGGACGTTGGTTCTTCGATGCGGATTCGAGTTGCTTCATGAAATGTTCGATTTCGGGTGCCGTCGGGCGTCGCGTCAACGCGACCAGATAGGCCGTCTCGATGCAGGTGGCGGTATCGGGGGACATGCCAGCAATGCGGCCCGGTGAATTTACGGCGTTCGCTTCAGTCAAATCGCGAATCAATTGGCTGTTCATCCGCAGCAGTGCCTGCGGAATGGTCCCCGGTTGCTCGGTCAGTTCGTTCTCGCCCAGGTCCCCGTACTCTTTCACGAAATCAGTCTCGCGGAAAAACCGGATCGTGCGAAACAACAGATGGGAGTTTTGATCGATCGTGCCCAGTGAAGACGCTTGCAGGATGGAGCCAATCACTTGCTCCGGACGCAGGCGGATGAGCGGAAACACGGCCCATTGCGACTTCAATTCTTCGACACGGTTTTCATCCTCGATCGGATGAATCGAATCGAGACGATAGGGCTTCGACGCCGCAATTACCTGGATCATCCGCCGTAAATCGTAATTGTGTTTTCGGAAGTCGGCACCCAGGATGTCCAGCAGGTCGATCTGACCTTCCGGAGGATCGGGCAATCCATCGACAGGATCGAGATATCCCTTACCAAACATCAAACCCCAGATGCGGTTCGCGGTGGCTCGTTCAAAACGGCGATTTTCAGGATGTGTGATCCAGGCGGCGAGCTGTTCGCGGCGTGATCCGGCTTTCGACACCCATTCGGGGTGAAACGGCACCGACGGCGGAATGATCTCTTCCACCCTGGTCTTCCGGTTTTCGACCTTGTAGTCGACGGTCGAGAAATCCTGGATGCCCCCCAGTGGCGTTTTATTGACCTGGCCGAAATAGGCCGCGAGACCCTGGAAATCGGACTGCTTCCAGTGATCGAATGGATGGTCATGACACTGGGCGCAGTCGATGCGCTGGCCGAGAAAGGCGCGCACGCTGCGACCGGCCAGTTTGTTCTCGTCGATGTCGTCGCTGGCAAACGCACTGGAGATAAAATTGGTCGCGGGGACACCGGTCCACAAGCCCGTATCGGCAATCATGTGGCGAACCATCTGGTCGTACGGTGCGCGTCGCGTCAAGTTTTCACGCAGCCATTCCTTGAATCGATCGCGGCGAAAAACCAGCACCTCACCGTTGTCGGTTCCCACCAGACTCCGTGCCAACCGTTCCGCAAAGTAGTACCCGAACCGCGAATCATTCAACATCCGCTGTGTCCAACGCTCGAGGCGTTGCGGCTGCTGGTCCGCTTCGAACTGCCGCAATTCTTCCAGTGAGGGGATGGTTCCCAGCAATGCCAGGGACAGCCGCCGGTAAATCTGCAAGTCGGGTGCGCGGTCGGCCGGCAGCACTTGTTGACGCGCCCAGGCGGCTTCAAAGAAATTGTCGACACTCACGACGGTCTCGGTTAACGATGGAACCTCTTCCAGGACCGGCGGCTTGTTCGACTGGCGGGGAGACGTTCGGGTGGCCCCAATCACCAGCAGCACCACGCTCAAGGCGACAGCAAACGGCAGCCAGCGGATGCGTTGGGGCATAAATGGGTTCCGACTGAGAATTTGCCCGTGGGATAGGCTTCAAGTCTGTCAAACTGAGTCCAGACAGACAACAGGCTGGAAGCCTATCCCACGTAATTGTACCTTGCCGGTGGTATTTTCGTTTCAATAGACCTGCGGTCGCTGAATGTTTGGATAAAGTGGTTGTTGAAACGTGCCGCAAGTTTCTGCGGTATGATTATTGAAGTCCACGGTATCGGTCTGGCGTTTGTGAGTCCCGCGATGGCCGAATTTGACGACCGCAGCGATCCTATCGCCCTGCCGCCACGGCAGGGCGGTCTGGCGCTACCGCCACAACTTCAGCCCGTGCCAGCAGAGAATCTGTCGCCACCCGAATTCGGTGTCGTCGCACGTTCTGAGCAGCCCGAACTCACCCGGGAGCCGTCACTGGTTGACCAATTGGTCGCCAAAGCCCAGTGCCCGCATCCCATTCGACACCCCATTCAGTTTATCGGTTGGGCGGTGTCGATGGGCTTTGGAATCGCGACGATGGTGCTCGCGTTGGCCATCCTCGCCGCCGTTCCAATTCTGAACCTGATTGCGTTGGGGTACTTGCTCGATGTGGAAGGACGGGTCGCTCGATCGGGCAATTTTCGTGACGCTTTCCCGCTCTTGCCACTGGCACCACGGATTGGATCGCTGGTGATTGGTATTTGGCTGTTTCTGCTGCCCCTGCGATTGCTGGCCTGGGCGGCTGCGGACGCTCGGTTGATCAGTCCGGGTTCGGCTGTCGATCGCGGCTGGCATCTGGCCTTGTATGTGTCGATGGTGCTGGTCGCGCTACATATTTGCCTGGCGCTGGCTCGCGGAGGCCGTTTTTCCACCTTTTTCCGCCCATTGAAAAATCTGCGGTGGTTCTGGAAGCAAGCAGGCGATTCGGGCTACTGGGATCGAGCGGAACGGGCCGTCTGGGAATTTCTGGCTCGCATCCGGCGGACACACTTTTTTTGGCTGGGAGTGAAGGGCTGGGTGGGGGCTTTCCTGTGGCTGGTCATTCCCACAGCGATTTTTGCAGCGGCGAACAAACCCGGTGGCGGAGCGGCAGTCGTCTCGATCGTGGGGGGAGTCTTGCTGTCGATCGCGTTGGCCTGGGTGCCGTTCCTGCAGGCTCGGTATGCGGCGGAAGGGCGGCTGTCAGCCTTTCGGGAACTGGGGACGATCCGTGAACTTTACCGCCGAGCCCCGGTCTGCTGGTCTCTGGCGGCCATCCTGACTTACGCGTTGTCGCTGCCGCTGTTCTTTACGACGGTCGTCCTGCCCCCGCAAGACGCCCTGTGGATGGTGACGCCGATCTTCATTGTCAGCATCTTTCCCACTCGAGTCATCACCGGTTGGGCCTATTATCAAGCCGTTAACCGGAGCCAGCGAGCCTGGTTCAGCGTGCGGCTGCTATCGGGACTGGTGCTGATGCCGACGTTGATGGCCTACACGTTCATTCTGTTCTTCACGCAATTCATTGGGGCCAGCGGAAAACTGGTTTTGTTCCAGCATCACGCACTGTTGTTACCCCGGCCGTTCTGAGTCGCTGTGCCATAGAAAAATGTCGTTCAAACGCTGATTCGTGTCTTCAGTTCGGCGGTAGTGTGGTCTTGCAGAAGCTTCAGATTGGCATCGAAATAGTCCTGGTTGTGGCCTTGCCAGGCTTTGATTTCCCGGCCTTTGGCTGTCACCAACCAGATTTCTAACGGGCCCCCCAAGGCGGGGATTAAGTAGTCGAAGATCCAGCCGCAGACAAATTGCAAGGGGCCAAAGATGATGATCGTCCAGATCCCGGGTTGACTATTCCCGTAGGTCGTTTCCACGGATCCCACTGTCGCCAGCTTGCATTTCTGTAATGGGAAGGGAACGAACGCAAAATGAAAACGCGTCTCGAACCGCGTTTCGATGATTTTCGACGTGCGGTAGGTGCCGGTGAAGATCAGGGGCATGATGCAGGATAGAATCCGGCCCCACAATTCCAGCCCCGGGATGATCAACAACGGCACCAGCATGACACCCAGGATGACCAGGCGAATGTGCAGCTTGGTAGCTGGGGCGAGTTCTCGAATCATGGGCCGATAATCCGGAGGGCAGGGGGCGAAACAGCAGATCTGCAGAGTGACCGCTGTGAAGGATCCGATCAGTAACGGCATCTTGTCTATCGAGGATCACGAAAAAATCCCAAGGCCTCGCCCTTGGTCGAGATTCCTTGATCGGCTAACTTGAAACCGCTGGGGCAGCTTACTTTACGTTGCCCAACACCGGTTTGATCCTTCCCTCGCGGAAATAACCAGTTCGATGCCTCGTCTCACTTCATCCCGTCGCCGCCTGTGGTATGCCGCCAAATGGGTGCTGCTGACGGTGGTGCTGACGGCCGTTCTGGTGCAAGGTATCAAGTTGGGTCGGCAAGTCGATTGGACTCATCTCACCATCCGTCCGGGGTGGCTGCTGCTCTCCACAGTGTTGTACGTCGTGGGGTGGCTGCCGGCTGTCTGGTTCTGGCGCGAGTTGTTGCATGAGGTCGCCGGTCCGATTTCCTGGTTCCAGATAACCAAGGCCTACTTTTGCGGTCATTTGGGCAAATATGTCCCGGGGAAAGCCGGGGTGATTTTTATCCGCGCGGGAATGCTGCAGGCTCACGGGGTTCCCTTCGTACCCGGAGCCTTGTCCGCCGGCTACGAGACCCTGGCGTCGATGGCTGCGGGGGCGGCCGTGGGAGCCGCCTTGTTGCCTTTTGCGGTGCCGCCCCAGACGCTGAAAAGAGTATTGGCCTGGCTGCCTGGCGGGTTGGCGCGTCCCGAGGTGATTTCCATCTTGGTGCTGCTGGGTTCCCTATGTGGTATTCGTGTCATGTCGCTGTTGTTTCATCGCATCTTGAAAAGAATGGTGCCGCTGGACAGCGCAGGTGGTGCCTTGCATAGCTGGTCACGGCAGCCGACATTTCTGGCCTTTCTGTTGTTAATCCTGGGCTGGTGGATCCATGGTCTGAGCATGGGTTGTACGGTGCAGGCCCTGTCACCCGACCCCATCAGCTTGACTGACTGGCCGCGTTGGACGGCGGCGACATCGTTGTCGATTGTGTTGGGATTTGCCGCGTTGTTCTCACCCGGGGGCCTGGGTGTTCGCGAATGGGTCCTGATGGAAGTTCTGGAACCGGAACTTGGCCCGCTGGCCCTGGTGGCCACGGTACTCTCACGGTTCATCTGGCTGGTGGGAGAATGCGGCGCCGCCGGAATTTTGTATTATTGGCCAGTCAGCCGGAAAGAAAATACTTCCAAGCCGCCTGATAGTTGAACCAGATAGATGCTGGCGGCATCGGCCACGATTAACGATCCCCGTAACATTGAGGAATTCAAATGACGACTTCGGGCCAAAAGACATTGTACGAGCGTTTGGGCGGCATTTACGCCATCGCCGCGGTGGTGGATGATTTTGTCGAGCGGATCATGGTGGATCCGCGTTTGAATGCGAATCCGCTCGTCGACGAGGCCCATCACAAGGTGCCCAAGGCGGGATTCAAGTATCTCGTCACGGAGATGGTGGGATGGGCGACGGGTGGTCCGCAGCAGTACACGGGCAAATCGATGAAGGAATCGCACGAACATTTGAAGATTACCGCAGGCGAGTGGAAATCATTCCTGGATGATTTCAAGCAGACGCTCGACAAATTCCAGGTTCCAGCCGCGGAACAAGGGGAATTGTTCGCGATTGTCGACAGCACCTACGCGGATATTGTGGTTGGATAGTGCGCATTAATCGAAGGGTCTGTGAAGATGTCTCGAGTTGATGATCTCGCCTTGGTTCGCGAATACACGAAGAACGAAGGTCTGGTCAAACATATGTTGGCCGTCGAGGCCGCCATGCGGGCGTATGCTCGGCACTATGGGGCTGATGAAGAGAAGTGGGGGACGGTCGGACTTCTGCATGATTTTGACTATGAGCGGTGGCCAAATCCCCTCGACCATCCGCTGCAGGGCTCACTGATTCTGGCCGAACGGGGTTATCCTGACGATGTGATCTACGCGATCAAGTCGCATGCCGACTATCTGACCGATTGCCCGCGGGTGTCGTTGCTGGATAAGGTGTTGTATGCGTGTGATGAGCTGTCGGGGTTCATTACCGCCTGCGCATTGGTGCGACCGGGACGGTTGGAAGGCTTGACGGCGAAGAGCGTGCGCAAGAAGTTGAAACAACTGTCATTCGCTGCCAATGTCCATCGCGAAGATGTGACCAATGGGGCAGCGGATCTGGGCGTCGATTTGGATCAACATATTGATTTCGTGATCGCGGCGTTGCAGAAGTCGGCGGATGAACTTGGACTGCAGCCAGTTGCCGGGGAGTCCGGAGAATAGCGGTCGGGGTCGGGCCTGCGATTTTTCGAAATTGGCCGTTACACGTCATCATTGCAGTTCAACGTCGATTCGGCCAATTTCGAAAAATCGCAGGC
>CAMAVF010000015.1 GCA_945861445.1 Planctomicrobium piriforme
CCGCAGCCGATCTTCCTCAGAAAACGTCAGTCGAGTCATCCTTGACCCCTCACTCATCCTGCCCATTCCCCATCAGACACCAACACCCATCATCCCAAAAAACCAACGCCTCGCCAAGACCTCATTCCTTGCCGCGCGAAGTATAATGAGACCATCGGCCACTCAGTGGGCAATGGCTTATCATTCGCGACATCTGCCGGATTCTTATAGAAGCGTGAGATTCCCCATACGAGTATCGGATAGCCGACATACGCATAGACGACCCCGCTCGCACACAGCCAGAAGAGGTTTTCCAGACTAATCATGACGGGTCTCCTGAGCTGGAAATAAGGGTCTCGGAGTCGGCGATCACGGTGTCGGGTTGCGCGGCATCCCGCTGCCGCAGGACCTTGGCAGGAATGCCGCCCACGGTAGCTCCGTCGGGGACATCATGAACCACGACGGCATTCGCCCCAATTCGAGAAAACTTGCCAATGCGCACGGGGCCGATAATCTTGGCTCCCGCACCAATGAAGATGTTGTCGCCGAGAATCGGTGTCTGATTCTTTTCCGCACCGATCGTGACTTGATGCTCAATAAAGATTTGTCGGCCGCCGCGTACATTGCTGTTGATCACCACTCCTTGACTGTGGATCAAGACAAACCCGGGTCCAAAATCCGCTTTCCGACCGATAATGCATTGGCAACAAATCGCATTGATTTTGTTGAACAGCATGGTCAAGGGGAGCAGACGCCAGCGTTGCGACCACTGCATGGCGCGATACCAGAACATCGCCGCAGTGCCGTCCGTCAGTAATGTTTGTACGACGGCACTCGCGCTGGATGAGCCATAACACCAGACGGCCTTCTGACGGACATCTTCGATAAATAGTCGCCACATATTTGCTTCTCTATCTACGCGAAGTTGCACCTTGAGTCACGACATCATTCAACACCTGGGCCAGTTGCCCTGCTTGATGCAGCCGGGTGAACTCGGTCAAGTCGACTTCATCATGGGAATCGAGGTCACAACGGCCCGTTCCGGGGAACACGGCCAACTGATCACACAACCAATTGGCGATGCCGGACACATCGTGGGGTTCAAAATGATTCCTCGGGAAGTAACGCCGGACGATGCCCGCCGTTTCACCCGCGGGAGTGATTGCCAGGATGGGCTTTCTTAAAGCCAGGTATTCAAACAGCTTGGCAGGTGCCACGCGTTCCGCGCCGGGCACGCCGCTCAACAAGAGGCAGAGTGCGTCCGCATCGGCCATCAACTGCAACGCCGCCGAGTGATCACAATAGTCGCGAATCTCAACTTTGCAGCGTGTTGCCTGCAAGCGATTTAAGAGCGAGGTTTGTTCCGGGGTCTTACGCCCCACAAATACCAACTCCAGGTGGTCCAACAATTCCGGGCTGTCCTGCTGCAGTCGCTCGACCGCCTCAACGACCGGTTGCACGTTGGTCAGATTCCACAGCGTTCCCGTATAAACAATTCGGAATCGGGATCTGTCGGTTGCGGATTTGTGAGACCGCTGAATCAGCCCTTCGAAGTCGGCCGTATCGAAGCCATTGAAGATGCAAAACGCAGGGGCCCGACTGCCAGCCTGACGTGCTCGGTCTTGTAAGCGGGCGGTGCTGCCTTGAGTCGTGGCGACAATGGCATCGGCCTGACGCAGGACCGAGCGTTGCATCCGTTCTTGAACGACCCGCGAAAACCAGTCTCGCCGGCTGTTCTCTAGGTATTGGCTGCTCAGGTCCCATTCGTCGCGATAGTCCACGATCAGCGGCAATCCCGTTCGCTTTTTTAGCATCGTTCCTAGAACGAGATTCGAATACGGGGGCGCTGTGGCCAGGATTGCATCATGCGGCAAGCGAGCCAGCAGCCGCTTGGCTGCCGTAAGGGCATTCGGGACCCATAACATTTGGGGATCCGGTTGCAGCAAGACGCTGGCCGCGCTCTTGGCGGTCGCGCGGGCTAATCCCTTCAACCTTGAAACGATGCCCGACTTGGCTGTCTGCTGCTGACCGAGTTGTTGCTTGAGTCGATAATCGGGTTCCCAGGTCCGCGCCTTTTCAATGACCAGATCATCCGGCAAGTCGCGGCACAGGCTTTCATCAAATACGGGGACTGACGGATTCGCGGCCATCAAGACGGAGACATCCCAGCCGAATTGACGCAAGTATTTCACGAACTTGAGTGGGCGTTGAACCCCGGCACCTCCCACTGGTGGGAAGTGGTAACTGATCAAGAGCAATCGTTTGTTGCTCATATCGGCTCGTTGAACGAGAGGTGCGATATTCAGGGAAGCAGACGAAGTCATTCCGGGTATCCTTGTTTCACGATCTGCACTTGTCGGGCTGAAGTTGTTTCCAAAACCAGGTCGTCACGCTCGGGCAGGGCGATGTGTTTCTTGCCCGACAGCCATTGATCGATGGTTTGAAAATCACCCAGGCCACGGTCGGCGATGAGTTGCACGAAGGGTTCAATGGCGTGGAGACAATGCGGATGGGTATCGTGCAGTAACACAATGTCGCCTCGTGCGGGTTCATATTGCTGCACCCACGGTTGAATCCCGACGAGTGGATCGGCGCGGTAATCGCGGGGGTCCTGATTCCAGAGCACGATGGACTGCTGCAGCCTCCAAAGTCCTAATGTTTTCGACAGCGACAACTTGCCCTTCGGTGGACGGAACAAAGTGGGGCGCTGGCTGGTGAGATCTTCGATCAAGTTGAGCGACCGCCGGACCTCGTCCATGAGCGTCTTCGCCGAGGTCTGCGCGGGTTCCGAATGCGTGAAGGTGTGACAGCCGAGGGTATGCCCTTCAGCAATGATCCGTTTGGCCAAATGAGGGAAGCGGGCAACGGCCTGTCCGACGACAAAAAATGTCGCTCGAATCTGATACTTTAAAAGCTCATCCAACAGCAGCGGCGTGTACTCGGGATGCGGACCATCGTCAAAGGTCAACGCGATTCCCGTCGCCGTCGCCGGACCGCACGTCATCCAGCGTTCGCGCGGCAAGACGGCTGACATGACCGTCTTCACCCCTTGCCGGAAGGGATTGATGTTGAACTCCGTCCTCTTCGGCGGTGTCGATACTGCTCCCGTCACGCATTCTACGGTGGGAACCGCGTCAGCAGATGAGTCCACAGAACTCACACTTGTTGCCAGGTAGGATGTTCTGCGGCAGCTTTGAATAATGTCAACGACCTGTTTGGCGGAGTCTTGCCAGGACTGCGGTTTGGCACGGTGCCGACTCTGTACCCATTTGAGTCCCAATCGCGTTTGAATCGCCTCTGCCAACTTAAGCGGTTCGGCAGGAGGTACCAGTTGGTCAAACTCGACGTCGGTGATCTCCGGGATCCCTCCCACATTTGTCGCCACGAATGCCGCTCCGCAGGCGATCGCTTCTAACAACACATTCGGAATCCCCTCGGAAAGACTGGGCAGCACCACGAGATCTGCTGCCCGATACCAATCCGCTAGAACCGCTTGTGATTGCCCGCCGCGCAGTTCAAACCGGCCCTGAAGACCGAGTTCAGCGACTTGTCCCTCGAGCGCAGAGCGCCCCGGACCATCACCCAGGAGATAGCATCGCACTTCGTGACCTTGTCGTTGCAAGTGCCCGCACGCAGTGACGAGTGCCGGCCAGTCCTTCACCGGAACGAGACGCCCAACACCGACCAGAATCCGGGCGTCGAGCGGCAAACCGAGTCTCTGTCGAGCGGCATTGCGATCACCCGGGCAGAAGACGTTCTCGTCGACACCCCGCCGTACGACAAACACGCGATTCGAGTCAACGCCGTCGGCGACAACTTGCTGAGCGATATCGGAACTGACGGCAATGACCGCATCCGACTTCACTAATGTATTCAGAATCGCAGCACGACGCGCACCCTTCTTGCCAATGAGCAGGACATCTGAGCCCCCCACCATCGAGATGGCGGGAACTCCCAGCCGACGCGCGATTCTCAATGCGACCGCACCATCTGGATGCGCCCAGTAAGACAAGACTGCATCCGGGCGAAATGGCTTTAAGTCCTGTTCGACTCGATGCTGAATGCTCAGTTCCAGAAAACGATCATAGTGTGCCCGCAACACCTTGGGCGGATACCAGAAGGTCGGATACGACGCCGTCACGGTTGGCTGCAGCAGAATGGGTGTCGACGGCAATTTGGTACGGCGAGCACGCAGGTGATCAACCCACGACACCGGGCAGACAACATGCACGTCGTGCTGTTGCCCCAGGGCGCGGATCAGTGCTCCATTGAACGTCCCCTTACCGGGGGCTAATGGATTCGGATGCACATTAGATACAAACAATAACCGCATACTGGCACTTCTGTAGAATTTGACTTGTCACTGACTCTGCTGGATTTGATGTCTATTCTTCGGTGGCGGTCGGTGCCGCTGCAGCCTTTCCTAAACGCGACTTCTGACGCAACTTGCGATACCAGCCCAGGACTTTGACCATCTGCTTGCCACACTGCCGGATCGATCGTGAGCCATTCAGATAAGCAATCAGGCTGCGGCCTCTAATACCCGGCGGCACCAGCCAGATGTTGCCGGCGGTCGTCTCCACATTGGCCAGCATGCGCTTGTAGTCGGCGTCACCCATCCCGAAATCGAAGCATTCGGGCGGATTGTCTCCGAACATGTCGTCGAGCACTTTTAGGAGAAGTACCTGGCCCGGCGAGAGCGCATGGAACTGGCGATCGAAGCCCACTTCTTCATAGCGGTAGAGCCCGCGGTGCTGATTCCCAATGATGAATGCCATCGGCGTTTCACCCTGATACAGCAGGTACGAACGCAACGCCCCCTGGGTAGCCAGAAACGTAAACTGAGCCAGATCGGCAGGGTCATTCTTGACCCGCAAACCGAATTGTTCGGTCTGCCAGGTGTTGACGGAGATCTGATGGGCGTCGCGCAGGAAGTCAGCCACTTGGTCGGCCGACGAGCAGCGGACGACTTTGATCGGGCCGAGCTTCTTCTCTTTGCGTTTAAACGTATTGCGCGTCTTCGACGAGAACTTGCCGAAGTATTCGGTACTGGTACGCGGCAGAGTGATCTTTAGACGCACCTGGAATGAAGTGGGTGAATAGATCCCATAGCCGCGCTGCGTGTAACTCTTCGCCAGATTCAGCAAGGATGATTCTTGGTCGACATCTTCAATCAGCAGGTAGCGAGCACCACGCCGCAAGACCTCTTGAGTGGCGGCTTCCAGCAAACGTGCATGGACCTGTTCGTCGCCGCCCGTCAAAAACCGATTCCCGATGAGACGATAGCCGTGGAGTTTCAGGTTGGGTCCCACGCCACCGACGTATCTGGATTTACTGACCTTTGGCAGAAGTCCGCCAAACCCAACGATTCGGCCCTCACGCCGGCAGACAATAATCAGGCTTGGCAGTTTGCTCTGCGGCAGAAAGGGCAATTCAGCGCCAGTGTAATCCGGATGGTGAAAGATCAACGCTCCTGGATCTCGCTCATACAGTTCCAGCCATTCGCTGCGGATCTTGGAGAGTGGATTGTTAAACTCGTCCAGCAGATTGGCGACTTCAACAGTCAGACCATCAGCCGACGGAGTAGTCTGGGATACGCGTTCATTGATCGCAGCTTCAGGTACTGACACAATAAGAATCTTTCAAGGTCTAGGTAACTACCGAATATCAGTTCGTTGTGTGGCTCGTTGCGCTTGTCACTTGCCGACTACAGTCGGACTACGTGTTTAGCGAGTAGTTCTTCATAAAGGCGTTCGTAATCACTCACCATTTGCGTGTTGGAGAAAAAGCGTTCGACGCGTTGCCGGCCTCGCAGCCCGAGCTCCGACCAGCGGGCCGATGACTGCACCATGCGAATCAGTCCCGCCGCCAGGGCGTCGACATCGGCGGACGGAACCAGGTAGCCGGTCACGCCCTCTTCCACGATCTCGGGGTTCCCTCCAACATGGGTGGCGAGCACGGGCAGTCCGCACGCCATCGCTTCTAATAAAGTGAGAGAGATCCCTTCGGTCAGCGTGGCGGTGGCAAAAAATCCGGCTGTCGCGAGGAGGTCCGGAATGTCTTGTCGCTCGCCCAGGAGTTCAATGCGCGCCGACTGGCCTGATTCCGCGATCACCTGCTCGATTCGCGAACGCTCGGGGCCATCGCCGACAATCATCAATTTCAGTTCTGGAACAACTTCCGCGGCCAGCGCGACCGCGCGAACCAACGTGGGAAAGTCCTTCTCGGGGGACAGTCGGGCGACCGAGATCGCAACCGGTGCGGTGGCTGGTCCCCGAAATGTGAAACGGCTTAGATCGATTCCATTCCAAATGCGGGCGATTCGACTGCGTGGCAGTGAAGAGTCCACTTGGCACAGGTTCGCGGAATCATCAGAGACGGCGACGACCCGGTCGGCCATCAAGCCAGCCAACCAGAACCAGGTGCGTGCTTTCCACGTCGTTCCAATCCGGCGTCCGTGACGCGTATTGATGACGACAGGAACACGGCACCAGCGGGCTGCCAGCGTGCCGTAGAAGTGGGGATAGGCGTTGTGTGTATGAACGACGTCGGGTTTCAGCTTCTTAAAGAACCGAACGAGTTCACGCCATTGAGCCCACGGACGTCCGCGACGATCGGGCAACAAATGGACGGTGCAGCCCGCAGCCCGAATGTCTTCCGCCGGCTGTCCAACATTATGTAAGGCGACGAAATGGAGTTCATACAGATCCTGGTCATAACAACGGGCGAATTCGACCAGTAGCCGTTCCATTCCGCCGGTGCAAAGTCCCAGGCTGACATGGCACACGCGACGACGCTGCTTCCCCCGCGCGCTGGCAGTCGATTGCGCATCGGATGAAGGCTGCTCATTAAGAGCAGGTTCGATCGTCGGTAGTGTCGTGACCAATTGCGTCATCATTTCGATTTCATGTTTCACGCCCTGGCGAGCGTGGTTGCGAGAGTTCTTAGTACGTCAGTTCCCAGTTCCAGAAGCTCATCGTTTGCGGAGCGATCGCAGCCCGTCCAGGAGTCGAAACTTCAGGCTCGGCCTACGCCAGCGAATCCAGTACACCACGTTGTGATGGGTCGACAGAACTCGCTTGTATTGATCGTCTCCCGCCAGAAAGTCGAAGGCGTCGTAGCCCCGGCGGGCGCCCTCCAGCATCGCCAGATACTGGGTGACATTCCCCAGGCTGTGTTTCGATTGGTGATCGGGCAATCCACCCTGGTAGTACCACAGTCGATTCTGTTCGATCAGCAGATAAAGGATCCCGATCACACGTCGTTGCTCGCGAACACGAACCAGGACGGCTCGTTGTTGTGGAACGAGAGTCTCGATTAAATCTCGATGAAAGAACCGGAAGCGGTCACTGGAGAACACACCGGGTTTCCCGGCTGCATTCCACCGGGCCTGGTGATAGCCAATCATCTCGTCGAATAGCTGTAGTGCGACCTGGGGCTCGTCTGCCCAGTCGACTTGCAGATCGCCCAGGTCTCGCAGGCTGCGACGTAAGTTAGTCCGGGTCGATTCACCAAATAGTCGCCACGGTTCGGACGGCGCTGCACGGAACAGATTCAGATCGCAATAGTGGGAAGGAACTTCTTGCACAACAGTCGGCGTGTCGCAGTTCAAAAAGTCCTGAGATTCTTCCGCTACGATCCCTTCGACCAGCAGGCACTCGCACGTTTCACGTTTTGTAATCCAATGCGTGAGCTGCCGGACAAACGGGGACCGAAACTCAGACGCGACGAGCAGGCGATTGTATTCGACGCACACACTTTCAGGCTCAGGTTCGCCGGCGGTCCCGATGTGCAGAGTCTTGATCTCAAACGGCCCGTCGTATTGCTGCACGCCGTTCGTGATCAGACACATGCCGACGACTTCACCGGCGTGCGTGGCAACGGCCAACCGATGCGGAACGAGATCTCCGTAATGCTTGAGCCAGGTTTGCGTCCAGACGTGCGAGCAGGTCAGATAGGACGACCGCAGGCGGACTTCCAACGCGGCCCATTCTTGCATCCATTCCGCCGACATTCCGACAATCCGCACGCTGTCCAGGGCCGGTCGTTCGGAAGAACAACAGGCTGCATTTGATGTCGAAGTCACTGCTGGTAGTGGCATAGTACCCGGTTCCCGTGGGGCTCGATTGTCCATGACGATTTGTCAAGCGTTGCGTTTTGATTCGTATCAACCGAATCGGGCGAACACTTTCACAAATACATAAAGAAATGCGAGTAACCCGGCACTGCCCATGACGAGTTTTTGAACGTGTTGTTGATTCCAGGCAATCAGCCAGCAAGCCTTGGTGAGCTGCGGACCGGCCAACGCAATGAAGCACGAAGCCATTCCGATGACCATATAAGTCGGAATGACATAACACCGTGAAAGGGAGAACATGCCGACTCCCCAGCCGGCGAGGATTCCCGCAAGGTACGGCGCAAAGCGGCGTAGCTCGGGATGTCGCAATTCGAGCTTGGGATCGGTCACGCGATACAGGGCCAGAGCGGCGAAGAAAAAGCATCCAAAGAAGAATGTGCCGCCAAAAAAGCCGAGTTCAACATACGAATGGACATACGAATTATGGGCCACCAGACCCGCGATGTCTTGATAGGTCCCCTGACCAATTCCGAACAGAATGTCGGGCGACTTGATCGCGTCCAGACCTTCGGCCCACATCTGGATGCGTTCCTGTCCGGTACCGTCTTCGATGTCGATTTCACCCTGCCGTCCGGCGAGGATGGGGAGCGCAATCATCCCCAGTGCGGCGGCCATGACACTCCACCCGCGACCGTACCTCAACAGGATGTAGGTGAGGAGTGCTGCTCCACCAGACAGAATGCCACCTCGCGATCGGGTGCAGATCAATCCGGTGACCAAGATGCCCATCGGTACGAACCATAGCCAGCGAAAATAGGCCAGCGACACGTCAGTCAGGAAATAGCAGCACAAGATGGCCGTGGCGACAATCAACAGCGAGATGTCGTTGGGGTCTTCAAAAATCCCTGTTCCTCGCATTCTTAGAACGAGTTCCGTCTCGCCGGTGAGATCTTCACCGTTGCGATCGGTCACGTGCGTGACAAACACGAAATCAACCCATTCCAGGTAATCAATCACGCAGCAGGAAATCATGATGACCGAGCAAATCGCGGTGCCGAACAGGAACCATCGAAAGCGGCCGGGGGTGTCGACGCACGCGACCAGCAGGAAGAAATACAACGCCGTTTTGAAGAAGAGAGTTGTCGATTCAATGACCCCCTGCAGCCACCCGTGCGTCACATGCGACAACGTGCAGGCCAGCCAGACTCCCAACACGCAGATCGTGATCGGATTGTGGTACAACTGGCGCGGGGTCAGTTCGTTGCGGACGGTATTGATCGACAGAAACAGGCATGAGAAAATCAGCCCCTCGTAGATCGGCAGCCCGAGGAGTTCAGGAACGATCTCGGCGGGTCGCAGAAAGACGGTGGCATTGACGAGTTGAAACAGCAAAAAGGCGACCGGAGAAGTGCGCGGCTGCTCACCGAATACGATCCGCGGCGCATTGACGCCTCGCCACGGAGTATTCCAGTTCGAACTGTTCGGAGTCAGCGCGGCCGACGACATGCGGTCGAGTCCTCTTTTCGCAACACGTTTCCAATGGTGCACACCCTCCGCGCCATGGCGTGGAGAGAACACCGCATTGAAATCTAGGTCACGAAGTTGCCCGGGGGACTTATCGCCGCCGAATGGTCAACGGTGAAAAGAGAGGGAATGGGAAGTCGTAACGACAGTGACGATTTGATTGATCAATCCGACTGCAACTGATGTGGTGATTAATCGTGGCAGACGGCTGGCATTGCTCCCTTAAGTCCTTTCAGTCCCTGTTGTCCCTTCATGCATGGGACTGATGGGACCAATGGGACGGATGGGATTTATGGATCTGACTTTCCGATCAAGTGGCTTGCGGCGCAGCGCCTGACCGGCGCCGTCGAGAAGCAGAAAGGTGCGGCAGACTTGATTTCAACGTAGCCTGCCGTTTCACTGATGGTATCTGCGGGTCGGGAGTATTCTGCACCGCGCTCGGCAATCTTACGGAGTGACGTGATGTTTCATCGCTATTTCGCGGTCGGCGTGTGTGCAGTGCTGGCGTGTGGTTCGGTGGCGCGGGCTCAGGAAAATGATGACGCGAAGTGGATCTGGCTCGATGCGGGCAATCCGTTGGAAACCGCTCCCGCGCAAACGGTTTGGTTTCGTACCGTCGCCCGCGGAACGGAACCGTCGACCGGTGCCATCCGGATTGCGTGTGACGATCACTTCGTGCTGTGGGTGAACGGCAAGCGGATCGGCGAAGGAGATGCAAAGAAGCCGTACCGCTTCAATCTCAACGGACTCGTGGAACGCGGCCCGAATGTGATTGCGGTGGAAGCGACCAACAAAGCAGGTCGAGCAGGACTGTTCGTCGATGGCGAGATTCGCGGCCAGAGCGGCGGCAAGGTTTCGTTTGACACGCCCGGCGGCTGGAAAGTTTCGACTCAGAAACCCACGGGTGAAGATTGGTTGCAGGCCAAGTTCGACGACTCCGCGTGGAAGGCCGTCAAGGTTCTGGCGGCGCACAAGGAATCGCCCTGGAAGGAATTGGCGTTTGCCGGAACGTATTTGGATCGCTTCGAAATCGCGCCCGGTTTCGAACTCAAGCGAATCGCCGAACCGGAACTCGTCGGATCGCTGGTCGCCATCAGTTGGGGCCACCGGGGCCGCCTGCTGGCGTCTCGCGAGCACGGACCGATTCTTAATCTGATCGATGAAAATCAGGACGGCACCTACGAGAAAGTGACCGAGTTCACCAACAAGGTCAAGAACTGCCAGGGTCTGTGCCAGGTCGGGGATTTGTTGTATGCCGTCGGTGAAGGTCCCAATGGGACCGGAATCTATCGCTTGCCCGATGCCAATCATGATGACCAGGCGGACTCGGTCGAGCTGCTCATCAATACCAAGGGTGGAATGGGAGAACACGGGCCGCATGACGTCGTGTTCGGCCCGGATGGCTCGCTGTATCACAACCTCGGCAATCATGCCTGGATCACGGCCTCGCCAGAGGCGACCACTCCCTGCCGGAATTACATCGAAGGCAACCTGTTGACTCCGCCGTTCGAAGACGCGGGTGGTCACGCCGTCGGGATCAAGGCGCCGGGGGGCACGGTGTGGAGATTCTCGCCCGACGGAAAGAAGTGGTGGCTGGAAACGATGGGCTTCCGCAATCAGTACGACATCGCCTTCAATTCGAAAGGTGACTTGTTCACGTTCGACAGCGATATGGAATGGGACGTCAACTTGCCCTGGTATCGGCCGGTGCGGATCAACCATTGCGTGCCGGGTGCCGAGTTCGGCTGGCGCAGCGGCGCGGCCAACTGGCCCGACTACTTCTTTGATTCCTTGCCAGCGACAATCGATATCGGCCGCGGTTCGCCGACGGGCGTCTTGTTCTATGAACACACGCATTTCCCAGAGAAATACCGTGGAGCAATGTTGAATTGTGACTGGTCGATGGGCCGCCTGATCGTCGCCTACTTCAAGCAGGAGGGTGCGAGTTACACGGGCACGTTCGATAATCTGGTCACCGGCAACCCATTGAACATTTCCGATGTCGAAGTGGATCGTGATGGAACCGTGATCTTCTCCACCGGCGGTCGAAAAACCGAAGGAGGCGTCTATCGCGTCACCTTCACGGGTCAGAAACCCGTCCCGACACCCTCCCCGAAAACAGTCGATGAGATATTGGCGGTTCCTCAAGGTCAATCGGCCTGGGCACGTGAGTTGATTGCAGAGGGTCAGGCTGCGTTGGGAGCGGACTGGGAAGCCAAGATCATTGACAAGGTCGCCACTGGCACTCCCGCGCAGAAGACTCGGGGACTCTCCATCTTGGCTCAATCAGGCAAGCTGCCGAGTGTGAAAACACTGCAGGGTGCGACTGAAGACAAGGATGCTGGCGTGCGGGCGTTCGCCGCCTGGCTGCTCGGACAACATTCGACACCCGATGTCACGGCCGTCCTGACCAAGCTTCTGGATGATGCTGATTTGACTGTTCAACGCAGGGCTTGCGAAGCATTCGTTCGCAGTGGATCGGAAGCCCCCGTCGAACCGTTGTTGACGCTGTTGGCCAGTCCCGATCGCTGGTTGCGATTTGCCGCGCGACTAACATTGGAACGCGTGCCCGTCGACAAATGGAAAACGGAAGGTCTGACGTCCAAGGCGAGTCCGGATGTTGTGTTTAACGTCCTGCTGGCGCTGCTGCGAACCGATCCCAAACAGCTTACGGTTGCGGAAATCGACGACGTCATGAAGAAGTCGGGTTTCAAGAACAGTACAGCGAGCCAGGCGGTGCAGGTACGGCAAGCGCGCGACATGTTGCGCGTGGCCGAGTTGACGGCGCTGACCTACCCTGAAGAGTGGTTGAATTCAGCAGGCAAGCAGCTTGGTCAGGAAATGGCACGCTTGCTGCGGCACAAATCGGCCCCTGAGAAAAAGGTCCCCTCCATTGTCGACTTGCTCGTGAAAGACGAGTTTGTCCTGCATGAAGTTGCTCGCATTGTGGCCTACGCACAGGTCCCGAATGCTGCGGATAGCATTCTCGCATTGATTGAGAAGACGAAGGATCCCGTCTCGCAAATTCACTATGCCTTGTGCGTGCGCTACGCCAAGGAAGGCTGGACTCCAGAGGCCAAACGCCGATTGATGGAATGGTACAACTCGACGCGTGAGCTGGAGGGGGGCAACAGTTTGCAGGGCTACCTGCGGAATATCGTCGGCGGGGCACTCGACAATTTCACTCCTGAAGATCGGGCAAGTTTTCTGGCGGACTGGAAGCAATGGCCGCATGCCGCGAAGTTGATTCTGTCGCAGAGTCAGCCAGATCAGATCAAGGACTTTGACGCGATCGTCAACAAGCTGTTACTCGATGTGGAAATGGCCGAAGGGGCAGACGTGCAGGAGATCGCGACGGCTACGATTGATTCGCTGATCAAGAGCACTCAGCCGGCGGCCCAGACCACGCTGCGTCGGCTGTTTGATCAGCAGGCCGATTGCCGGGACCAACTGGCTCGCGGTCTGGCCGCCCATCCGAGTGCCGACAACGCGGCCTACTACATCCGCGGGATTCAAAGTGGTGACGGAACGACGGCTCAACAATGCATTCAAGCCCTGGAGAAGGCCGACGTGAAGACCGAGAAGGCGGAAGACTACCGCACGGTTATCATGGCCGGATTGAAACTTGGTGATCGTGGCGGACTGGTCGCTGTAAACCTGTTGAAGAAGTGGTCTGGTCAAGATCCCAAGACCAAGGACGTCTCGCAGGCCCTGGCGACGTATCAAGCGTGGTATGCCGAGAAGTTCCCCGATGCCCCGCCCGCCGTCCTGGCCAAGGAAGACTTGGAGAAATCGAAGTTCTCCTTACAACAGTTGATGGCGATCGTCGAAAAGGGGTCAACCGGAGACGTGACCCGCGGCAAGGCGGTCTTCGCCAAGGCCAACTGCCTCAAGTGCCATTTGTTCCTGAAGGAGGGGGAAGGGATCGGCCCCGATCTGACGACCTTGCGGCGTCGCTTTCAGAAGAAGGAGATCCTGGAATCGGTATTGTTCCCGTCGCAGGTCATGTCTGACCAATACAAGACGGTGACGATCAGCACGACAGAAGGTCTGGTCTACAACGGGATGCCAATTCCCAACCCGGGGAACACGCGGCAGATCGTTCTATTACTGTCGGATGCGACGAAGGTTGTGATTCAAAAGGATAAGATCGAGGACCAATCACCGGCGAAGGTGTCCGTCATGCCCGAGGGCTTGTTCAAAAATCTGACCGAACAAGAAATCGCCGACTTGTTTGCATTCCTCGAGACCAGCCGGTCGAATCCAGAACCGACTCCGCCGGCAAAATAGTAACTTCACGCGGAGCGATGACGGCTACTTTGTCGCTGCGCGACGCAAGCGGTCGTTCAGTGCGCGTCCCAGGCCGGTTTCTGGAAATGATTCTGCGATGATGCCGTCCAGGCCCATCGCATCCAGGCGGCGCAGCGCGGCGAAGAAGTTCGCGGCGGCCTCAGTCAGGTCGCCACGGGGTGAGAGGATCTCTTGTGCCGAGAATTCCTGTCCTGTGGGTAGCCGCTGGAAGCAGAGAATACCCCAGCGTCCTCTCCTGACCTGGCTTGCTGGTGGATCCAGGGTCAGGGGCGTACGCGGTGCATAGTGCTGGGGCAGCATGCCGGGTGCGGATTGTGCGACCTCACCGGGGTGATCGGTCGACGCCGCGATCTCGATCGGGCCGGCGATCAGCGTGAGATCTTCCAGCGACACGCCACCCGGCCGCAGCAGGCAGGGACGGGGCGACAATCGCAGGACTGTGGACTCAACGCCGACGCCGCACGGGCCTCCGTCGAGAATGTAATCGACGCGATCGGCCAATTGATCGGCCACGTGCTGGGCCGTCGTGGGACTGATGCGGCCGAACAAGTTGGCACTGGGGGCCGCGAGCGGGCAGTCTGCCAGGCGTAAGAGTTCCAGAGGCAACGGATGGCGGGGGATCCGCACTCCTACGTCCGGCAGGCCCGACGTCACCAGATCAGGAACGGCGGCAGTTTTCGGCAGCAGGATCGTGAGCGGCCCCGGCCAGAATCGATCGGCCAGGCGGCGGGCCAAATCGGGGAACTCAGTTGCGATGCGTGGCATCCAGGAGATGTCCGGCACATGGACGATCAGCGGGTCGAAAGCGGGGCGTTGTTTGGCTGCGAAGATGCGAGCAACCGCTTGCGAGTCGAGCGCGTTTGCGGCGAGACCATAGACGGTTTCGGTGGGCATCCCGACCAGTCCGCCCTGGCGAATGATGGTCGCCGCTCGCTGGATGTCGGTGCCGATTTCGCAGGCCATTTCGTATTCGGTCCGTTCGCGCTACAAGATCTTGTTGACGAGCGTCCGGAGCAAGTTGGATAGTTGTCTTGCGGTAACGAAGTCGCTCGATGTTCGTTGCGAAATCGCCATCCGTGTGCCTGTCTCTGAGGTTGTCGGGTTCCAGATTTACAGGAAGTCGCCAACAACCATCCGGCTTACGCCGGACGCTCGCCTATAGAAGAGACAATGTCGCCTGGAAAGAGATCTTAACGGCGTCGGCACGTTCCGCAAACTCAGAGGAGTTTCGGTAATCCATTCGCTTTGTGTGAATCCCGTAACACTCAATTTAGACAGGTGAGAGGTCTAATTCCCAAATCGCGAGTGGATTGGGGACACGGTGTCTCGGGCTTCAAGTCGATGAAGAGGGTGTGAAGGTCTACACTGTTGCGGACCGACCCCTCGAAGGAGATGAAGTACCATGGATCGGAAAATGGCCGTGACGACAAGCTGGGTGCTTGTCAGCGGCACACTGCTGCTCGGAGGCTGCATGACCCCCGGTTTTCACAATCAGGAACTCCCTGGTTTTAGTGCGACCTTTCAAGAGTATGATCGTCACTGGCAACCCGTTGACGGCTGCGATGTGACAAGATCGGTGGAGCCGGCTCGGTTTGAACTGGAAACTCAGGATGTACCTACTATGTCGGCACGCGCGAATGTGCCGCATGAGGAAGTCTTGCACCGTGTGACGCGACCTTAACAGGCAGGCGGACCTATTCGAAGAACGGGGCTCCCTGACCGCCGTCGCCGTGCTTTTCGTAAATCAGGCTTCTTACGCGAAGGTAGTGCAGAGGCGCGGGAACCACCCCGGAAAGCGGGGTGGCGGGTTATCCTTCCGCCACTTGGGCTTGCCCCAGTGGTTCCCGCGCTTATGCACTACAGCACCATCCACGTGATTTCTGGGAACCAGCGGCGATCACCTTTCTCACGATGTGTGTCGCCGACAGACGTCGAGCAAATGGTCCCACGTGTAGAGGCCCGAGCTGTGGCCGTCGCTCCACGTAAACTTCAGCGCGTAGTTGCCGCTGGGTGCCATCTGTTCCGGTTGGATCGATTCCGGGATCGTATCGAGATCCAGGATCCGCCTGCCGGTCCATTCATCGATGCACGCGGCGCACGGACACTCTCCACGCAGGTACTTGAATGGCAGCTTAAATAGGGAACCATCGCTCCAGTGCATCTCAAGAATGCCTGCGTCGCGGTGCGCCTTAATCTGAGTCGGAGTCACTGCCATAGTTTCCAGTTGCCATTTCCACCGTCATGGTCACGCTCACTATGTAGAGCCTGACGCCGTATTTTTGAGCAAATCGTCTCACATACCTTAAGGGGATTGGCGTATCGAGGAAAGCCATTGCGACAGGTCTGTAATTCAAACCGCACAAAACGCGGTGTATTGTCCTTCAATCGTGCTCTTTCCATATTGCTGTAACACGTTTGACGAGCGTGGTTAATGGTCATGATTGCCGGTAGAATCTCGCTTCGCTGGTGACTGACTCCGCATTTTTGACGTGAATACATTCCGCGTATGCTTTCTTTCGCGCTGCTTTGTTTCGTTCCCGCCTGCCTGGTGTCCTGCCTGGGGACCGGCGTGATGCGGCGGCTGGCACCGCGGTGGGGGCTAATGGATCAACCGGCGGCTCGCAAAGTTCATCTTGTCCCCACTCCGTTGGGTGGCGGTATTGGGATCTGGCTGGGAGTCGTGGTTCCGCTGGTGGGTGGCTGGCTGGTGGCTTGGAGCCTGCCCATCATTCCCGGTCTAAAAGATTGGTTGCCGGCCGAGATCTTGCCGCATCTGGACGGGATCAAGTTTCGATCGGGGCAAATGTGGGCCGTCCTGGCTGGCGGGACTGCGTTGTCGATTATGGGGTTGTTCGATGACTGGAAAAGTCTCCCCTGGCAACCGCGGTTGCTCGTTCAGTTTCTGGTGGCCTGCGGTCTGGTGTTCGGAGCCGGCATCCATGCGACGGTTTTTGTCTCCGTACCGGCGGTCGGCGCCGTGCTGTCAGTGCTGTGGATTCTGGTGCTGATCAACTCGTTCAATTTCCTGGACAATATGGATGGCTTGTCGGCTGGGATCGGTCTGATTGCCGCCAGCCTGTTCGGAGTCATCATGCTCAGCGCGACCAGCGAGCCGCGCTGGCTGGTGGGTGGAGCGCTGCTGATTCTGGCTGGTTCATTGCTTGGCTTTCTGTTGCACAACCGTCCCCCGGCGAAGATCTTCATGGGAGATACCGGCAGCTACTTCATCGGGCTGATGCTCGCCTGTCTGACGGTGCAAGGGACCTTTTACGAATCTGGTCAGCGCGGCACGCACGTGATTTTCGCACCGTTATGCATTCTGGCTGTTCCGCTGTATGACATTTGCTCGGTGCTGCTGATCCGGATCTGGCAGGGACGTAGTCCATTTCAACCTGATAAGTCGCATTTTTCGCACCGCCTGGTCGAGATGGGTCTCAGCAAACCAGCCGCGGTCGCGACCATTCATTTGACAACATTGACGACGGGGCTGGCTGGATTGTTGCTGTATCAAGTCGAAGGGTGGTACGCAGCCGGTTTGGTCTGTGGTTTGATCGTGTGCGTGTTGGCGGTCATCGCCATCCTGGAAACGGCAGGACGCCAAGCACGAGATTGATCATGACCACTCCGCGCACTTCACGTCGGCCAACGTCATCTGTCGCGGCTTCACCGCCCGATCAGGACGACCCTTTGCGCTGGGTGTGGTTGGCACTGGTCAGCGGTCTATTTTTCGTCCGCTGGTGGCAGCCGACGGAAGGGACGGTCCTGGGTGACACCTTGCCGATTGCCGAGGGCTGGTTCCTGGCACTCGCGCTAGCCGGATGGCTGGGGATTCGAGGCACCGCGTGGCGGACCCGCTGGGACGGCGTGCAATGGGCGGTCTGCCTGCTGGCGGCAGGGCACGTCATCTCGGGGCTGGTCATCGTAGGAACGTCGGGCGATCGCCGGGCGGCGGTCAACTTGATTTGGGAATGGACCTCGCTCACCGTGGCGTTCCCTTTGCTGCGGATGGCATTGGCAACATCCGCAGCACGGCGCGAATGGACCGTGGTGGCCCTCGCGGCCGTGTTGACTTTGAGTTCTTATGGTTTGACGCAGCGGTTTGTGTTCTATCCGCAGATGGTGAAACAGTACGAACGTCTCCGGCAGGAACTGGATCAACTCGAGCAATCCGCCAGTTCCGCGAGCGTGGCCGACGTGCAGCGGATGCAGAAAGTGCGTACTCAGATGCTGGGCAACGGGCTGCTGCCACACATGCTCAGTGGATCGGGCAGGACGCTGCTGGAAGGTCGCCTGAAGCACAGTTCTGAACCGTTGGGGCGCTTTGCCCTGGCGAACACGTTTGCCGGTCTGCTGCTGGTGTGGTGGGCTGTCCTGGTGTTTCAAACGGTTCAGTTCTGGTTCAGCCTCCCTCGCGATTCGACTGCGGATCTCAAGCGTACTGGTATGCTTCGTCTCGGGGGGCTGATTCTGACTGTAGTGGTGGTTGGTTATTGTCTGCTGCTTACCAAAAGCCGTACCGCCTATGTGGGATGGGTGGTCAGTATGGTGGTCTGGACTCTCGCCAGTTGCTGGAAATGGTCGATTCCCCGGCGTCAGTTGGCCATTGGAGGGACTGTCGCGATGATCGGCGTGGTCTGCATCGCGCTGATCGCCGGCCTGTCGGGCGGTCTCGACCGGCTGGTTCTCGCGGAGGCCCCCAAATCGTTGCAGTATCGGCTGGAATACTGGTGGAGCAGTCTGCAAGTCATTCGCGAGTCGCCGCTGATCGGCGTGGGGCCGGGTCAGTTTCGGCAACATTATCTCGCCCACAAACTGCCCCGTTCGAGCGAAGAAATCGCCGATCCCCACAACCTGGTGCTGGATGTTTGGGCCAACGGCGGCTTGATCGCGCTGGCAGGACTGGGCTCGCTGGTGATCTGCGTCACCAAACCGCTGTGGTCGGTGGTTTGGCAAGCTAGTTCGGCTGCAGAAACCAAGGCTGATATTTCCGCGCAAGTACATACCCCAACAGCAATTCCGCTGGCCCGTTCGGTCGCTGAGTCGGGGGTGCCGCCGCGTCCGGCGCGAAAAATCCCACAACCCAGAGATCCTACGCGTAAAGGGACAATAGAACCGGATTTAAACACTGCGGTGACCAGCGGTTGGTGGAGTTCGATCCGATGGGGAGGATTAGCCGGTCTGTTGTCGTTGTGGCTGGTGGAAGGTGCCCTGGAAACGTCGCTGCTGGCGTTCCTGGCGGCTTGGTGCGTTGCTATTTGGGTCATCGACGTGCTCCTTCCCCAAGAGGCAATTCGACCTTTGAGCTGGATGGCAGTCGGTTTGGGATTATTGACCCATTTGTGCGGTGCCGGAGGCATTGGGATGCCTGCGGTGACGCAATTGTTATTGCTGGTGACCATTTTTGCGGTGAGCGATGCGACTGCTGCGAAAGAAGTTCGCTTACCGAAGTGGGGGAATTGGATTATCTTGGCAGGTGGAGTGGGATTGTTGGCCGGTGGTTTCTGGACAGCAGCTCAACCAGTCGGGCAGGTGCAATCGCTGTTGACTCGGGCCGGTTATGCCAAGTTGCCTTCCCAGCAGGAGCAGTTGTATCAACAGGCGACACTGGCCGATCCGTGGGATCCGGAACCTTGGGAACGGCTGGCCGAAGCGTGGTTTGCCAAATGGAGAATGACCTCCGATTCAGATGATGTGGATTTTCGACGTGCCGTAGCGGCACAGGAGGCAGCGGTGAAACGCAACCCGCTCAGCTTCCATACGCACCGAACATTGGGGATGTTTTACAACGCCCATGCAGAGAAATCAGGTCAGCGGGAAGATCACGACGCCGCAGTACGAGAAATGCAATTTGCCCTGCAGCGCTATCCACACAATGCGGAGTTGCAGGCGGATTCGGCCGAAGTCTTCGTGGCTGCGGGAGATTCCCGCCTGGCGGCGGCGACAGCCAGGGCCGCACTGGAGCAGGATGACATCAATCATGCCGCCGGACATACCGATAAATGGTTGACCGAAAAAGTGCGCGAGCGGATGGTGAAGTTGGCGGAAGGCCGATAGATTCGGTGTGATGAGAGACGCAGACGTCACGGGTAACGGTCATTTGATAGAGGAAATTCGGGTATCATGTTGTGCTCCAAAAGCAACATCTGGTCTCAATGTTTTGTCGGTTGCCTGCTACTCGGGGTCTTGACGACCTGCGGTGTCGGATGCAATTCGAGCAGCTCGCAAGGCACGGCGCCTCCACCGGCGACCGCTCCCGGCGCGACGACGTCGGCGCCCGCTACACCTGAGAAGCCCAAGGGGCAGGCGAAAGCCGTGATCGTCGGTGGCGACACCTACAATTTTGGCTCCACGGAAGTCGGACAACAGTTTGAACATGTCTTCGAGATCAAGAACGCCGGAACTGCTGATCTGACGCTCGAAAAGAGGCCGCCCAGTTGCACCACCTGTACCAGCTTCGAAGTCGACAAGGTGCTCTTGAAACCAAATGAAGTCGCCAGGGCTACGGTGAAGTGGCACGTTAAAGCCGAGAACCCTGAGTTTCGGCAGTACGCGCCCTTTAAGACCAACGATCCGGATCAGTTGGAACTCAAGATGCACGTGGCCGGCAAAGTCGTCAAACGGATTGTGCTCGAACCTATTGGCCAGTGGAACATCGGCGAAGTGACCGAAGGCCAGCCCAAGGAGTTCGTGGGAACGGTGACTTCCTCGACGGTGGATAAGTTTGAAATTGAAGCCGTCACCAATGCGAATCCGAAACTGAAAGTCACCGCGATTCCCATGACTGCCGAGAAACTGGCCGAATTGAAGGTGAAATCGGGATACGAATTGAAGGCCGTGTTGGATTCCGACATTCCCGTGGGTGAGTTTCGTGATGCCGTCACAGTGAAGGTTCTCGATCCCAAACCGATCTCACTGGTCGTCGATGCCGTTGCCAAGCGCAGCGGGCCGCTGCAGTTGTTCGGCCCCGGCTGGAATGGAGACCGGATGCAACTGGCACTGAGTGCCTTTGATCCCAAAGAGCCGCTGGTGGCCCGATTGTTTCTCTATACCCGAGGCATCCCGGACGAAACGAAGATCATCAAGGTTGATTGTCCTGACGATCGCTTTTCGTTTGAACTGAAGCCCGACAGCCGTTTCAAGGGCCAGGCGGGTGATCACCGACGCTACGAGTTATTTGTGAAGGTCGCGGCCAGCAATCGCCCCGCGGTCTACACGACCCTCCAGCCGTTGAAAGTCGAGATCAACACGAATCAAGAAAAAATCAAACTGCTCAAGCTAAAAATCACCTGCCAGGCACTGCCCTAAGTCAGCGCGCAGAATGAATTTGGTAGTAGCCGCACTTGCCATTGTGCGGGCGATCAACCGAACAGCCCGCGTTCTGGCCAACGCGGCTACACAATCTCTTCCGAACTCCTACCTAGTTTTTGGCGATCGAGGAATCTCGGGAATTATGAAGCGTTCTATCAACGACATTTGGTCGCCCTGTTTCGTCAGTTGCCTGCTGCTTGGGGTCTTGACGAGTTGCGCTGTCGGGTGCAATTCCGGTGCTTCCCCAGCGTCCGCGCCCCCGTCTGCTGCGAACCCGGCATCAACTCCCACTCAGGCACCCCAAGAGCAGCCTAAAGTCGTCGTAATGGGGGGCGGAACGCATGATTTCGGTTCGAGCGAAATGGACCAGGAATTTCAGCACGTATTTGAGATCAAGAATACGGGCCAGGCGGAATTGACTCTCAAAAAGGGAACGACCAGTTGTTCGAAGTGTACCAGCTTTGAAGTCGACAAACTGCGGCTGAAACCGAACGAAGTCGCCAAAGCGACCGTCAAATGGAAGATCTTGAATGAGGTCCCGGAGTTCCGCCAATCGGCAACCATTACAACCAATGATCCGAGACGACCGGAAGTCCAATTGAATGTGACGGGCAAGGTTGTCAGGCGGTTCGCCATGGAACCGAGCGAGACTTGGATCATCGGTGAAGTTCTGGAGGGGCAGCCGAAGGAGTTCATCGGAATGATCACATCTGCCGTCACCGACAAATTCGAAATTGAATCGGTCACGTGTTCGAATCCCAAGCTGACGTTGAACTGGGCGCCCTTGAGTGAGGAAAAACTCGCCGAGTTGAAAATCAAGAAGGGTTACGAGGTCAAGACCGTATTGAGTCCAGACATTCCCGTCGGTCCGTTCAAGGAAACGATTGTGGCGACACTGCTTACCCCGGAACCCATCACGCGAAAAGTGGAAACGACTGCCAAACGCAGCGGGCCGCTGCAGATATTCGGGCCGGGTTGGAATGCAGAACGGAAACAGCTCGCGCTGAGTGCATTTGATCCCAAACAGCCGCTGGCCGTGCGGTTGCTCGTCTACACGCGCGGCGTACCGGACGAAACGAAAATCGTGAAGGTCGATTGCGCCGACGACCGCTTCACATTTGAACTGAAACCGGACAGCCGTTTCAAAGGCCAGTCCGGAGACCACCGCCGTTACGAGTTACTCGTGAACGTCGCACCCAGCACTCGACCCGCGTATTACACAATCGGGCAGCCGTTGAACGTGGAGATCCACACGAATCAGGAAAAAGTCAAACAGATCAGCTTGAAAGTCACCTGCGCGGCCCTGCCGTGATTTTCGGACCGGTCTTGATGCACATTTCCAATGACGATTCACTCGCTTGCGCTTCGAGCTTGTATTCGCGGTCACTTCGTGACCGGGAAGTACGGGTTTGCCGGAATCACACGGCTCCTCGAGACACCGTTTGTCCGCGTGCGGCGATGGCCGCGTTGATCCGCGATAGCTGCTCGGCGTTCAAGTTCCAATTCATTCCGCCGGCATTGTCCTGAATCTGAGTGGGGCGTTTGGCTCCACACAGGGCGGCTGTAATGCCCGGATGCTGGATGGTCCAGTTGATGACCAGTTGCGCGACCGTCTTTCCAACTTCGGCGGCGATGGGACGCAGCACGTCAAGAAAATCCTGCGTCTTATGCCATTCCACGCCGTGAAACATGGGGTATTTCTGCCGGCCGTCACGGGCCTCGAACACGTGGTCGCGCGGCAGGTGGCCCGCCAGCAGGCCCTTCATCAACGGCCAGTAGCAAATCACCGACACGTGATGCTCGAGACACCAGGGAAGTTGTTCTCCTTCGATCTCGCGCTGCAGCATGTTGTAATGCGGTTGATAAGCGGACAAAGGACAGACTTGGGCAAATTCCCCGAGCTGTTGCAGAGTGAAATTGGACGCCCCGATGCTGCGGGCTTTTCCCGAATCCAGCAACTGCCGCAACGCGCTGGCAGATTCAGCCACCGGCACCTGTGGATCGGGAGCGTGCAAATAGAGCAAATCGACGTAGTCGGTTTGCAGGCGGAGCAGACTTTCTTCGCACTCCCGCAGCAGCGTCGCAGGAGACGCATCCCGGACTTGCTTTCCCTGCTCGTAATGAATGCCCCCCTTGGTCGCGATGATCACCTGCTGCCGATGAGCCCCCAGCGCGCGGGCGATCATCCGTTCGCTCTCGCCGGAATAGCCGTAGCAATAAGCCGTA
Organism: Planctomicrobium piriforme; assembly: GCA_945861445.1. Taxonomy (GTDB): domain Bacteria; phylum Planctomycetota; class Planctomycetia; order Planctomycetales; family Planctomycetaceae; genus JAKFVC01. Next base: position 23,426 of record CAMAVF010000015.1, read on the forward strand.
TCAAAGAAGTTGATGCCCGCATCCAATGCCGCGGCCAGTGTGGCCAGGCTCGACTCTTCGTCCACGCCGAGGCTGGTGATCCCGGTAATCGGCCAGCAGCCCATCGCCACCGGTGTCACCCAGAGATCGGTCTGGCCGATCTGTCTCAATTCGGGATCGCTCGGATTCATATTTGAAGTGTGTTGGTGACGCGGTCAATTCATCCACGACGAACTAACGATCATCATCATCCTGCCCTCCATCATTCTGTCTCTCTTCTCTGGCAGAACGATGGAGGGCAGGATGATGATGTGATGGGACTCTGTTCGGAGTATTACGCCTACACATTCCACGCTTGTGAAATCCGAAAGCGATTGAGGCCAGAAGCTGTCTACGTCTCCATCCGCAACAAGCTGTTCGGCCGTACGCAGTCGACGAAGTAGCGTATCTTGCCAGCGATGTTTTCCTCGACGAGCCCGTGAATGTCCGTATCAAATCCCGGGAACCGTTCGTTGAACATCCGGGCGAATTTCAGGTACTCGACGATCGTCTTGTTGAATCGTTCGCCGGGGATCAACAATGGAATGCCCGGCGGATAGGGGGTGAGCAGTACGGCCGTGGCCCGGCCTTCGAGTTGATCGATTTCCACGCGGTCAATCTCACGATGGGCCATCATCGCGAACGCGTCCGACGGTTTCATCGCGGGTTGCATGACCGACAGATACATTTCTGTCGTGACGCGGGCCACGTCGTTGGACTTGTACGTATCGTGGATTTGCTGACACAGATCCTTCAGGCCAATGCCCTCGTAGCGCGGATACTGCTGGCAGAATTCCGGCAGGATACGCCACATCGGCTGGTTCTTGTCGTAATCGTCTTTGAATTGCTGCAAGGCACTTACCAGCGTATTCCAACGGCCCTTCGTAATGCCGATGGTGAACATAATGAAGAATGAATACAGACCGGTTTTCTCGACGATAATGCCGTGCTCCACGAGATAGCGTGTCACGATCGAGGCTGGAATTCCCGTCTTGGCGAACTTGCCCGACACATCCAGGCCGGGGGTGATCACGGTCGCCTTGATCGGATCGAGCATGTTGAAGCCGGGAGCCAGATTGCCGAAGCCGTGCCACTTGGCATTGGCCTTCAGCATCCAGTCTTCACGCTCGCCGATGCCGTCCTCCGCCAGTTTTTCTGGGCCCCAGACCTTGAACCACCAGTCCTTGCCCCATTCGACTTCGACCTTGCGCATGGCACGACGGAAATTGAGGGCTTCCAGGATCGATTCTTCGACGAGGGCCGTGCCGCCAGGCGGCTCCATCATCGCGGCCGCCACGTCGCACGACGCGATAATCGCGTACTGGGGCGACGTCGACGTGTGCATCAAATAGGCTTCGTTGAAGATGTGGCGGTCGAGTTTCTGGGTCTCGGATTCACTGACCAGAATCTGTGACGCCTGCGAAATTCCCGCCAGCAGCTTATGCGTCGAGTGCGTGGCAAAGATGACCGTTTCCTTCGTCCGCGGACGATCCTTGCCGATGGCGTGCATGTCCTTATAGAAGTCATGAAACGTGGCGTGCGGCAACCAGGCTTCGTCAAAATGCAGCGTGCCAATCTTGCCGTCCAGCAAGCCTTTCAAGGTCTCGACGTTGTAGATGATGCCGTCATAGGTGCTTTGCGTGATCGTCAGAATGCGTGGTTTACGACCGGGGTGTCTGGCGAGAGCTTCGCGAGCGAACGGGTTGGCTTCGATCTTCTTCTGGATGTTCTCGGGCTTGAATTCTTCCAGCGGAATCGGACCAATGAGGCCCAAATGATTGCGGGTGGGCGTCAAAAAGACGGGGACGGCGCCCGTCATGATAATGGAATGCAGGATCGATTTATGACAATTGCGATCGACGACGACAATGTCGCCTGACGCGACCGTGGAGTGCCAGACCATCTTATTGGAGGTCGACGTCCCGTTGGTCACGAAGAAGCAATGATCGGCGTTGAAGATCCGCGCTGCGTTGCGTTCAGAGGCGAACACCGGCCCCGAGTGATCCAGCAGTTGCCCCAGTTCCTCGACCGCATTGCAGACGTCGGCCCGCAGCATGTTCTCACCAAAGAACTGGTGGAACATTTGTCCGACGGGACTTTTCAAAAACGCGACACCACCCGAGTGACCGGGACAATGCCAGGAGTACGAGCCATCTTGCGCGTAATGCACGAGCGCCCGGAAGAACGGGGGCGCCAGGCTGTCGGTATAGGCCCGGGCCTCGCGAATGATGTGGCGGGCGACGAACTCCGGCGTATCCTCGAACATGTGAATGAAGCCATGCAGCTCACGCAGAATATCATTCGGGATATGATGCGAGGTGCGGGTTTCACCATACAGGTAGATCGGGATTTCCGAGTTCTTGAAGCGGATCTCTTTGATGAAGGCGCGAATATTGATGATGGCCGGATCATTTTCCGGGCCCGGGGTAAATTCCTCATCGTCGATGGACAGGATGAATGCCGAAGCGCGACTCTGCTGTTGGGCAAACTGGGACAGGTCGCCGTAACTGGTTACTCCCAGCACCTCGACGCCTTCGACTTCCATTGCGGCGGCCAGTGCCCGAATTCCCAATCCCGAAGTATTCTCAGAACGGAAATCCTCGTCGATAATGACGATGGGAAACCTAAACTTCATCGCGATTCTCCGGTGACACGCCTTTCAGACATCAAACTCTTCCGGGCTGGATGCAAGGCATCAATCCAACCCCCGCCACTATTGTACGCGGCCCGACTCCTCAATTTTCCGCAACATGTTACAAGATGAGAACTCTGCCGTCTGTCCTCACGGGGGGCTTTTTTTCCGATGGAGCGGAAACGGCATTTTCTCTGCGTTCCCTTGATCGCTCATTTCGAAGGCTTCAGATTCGACACAAACGGACCGCCATACTGGTCGCGAAGAGCGGTGGTCCGCTGTCGTAGCTGCTCCAGCGTCTTGGAATACTTGGGATCATTGACCAAGTTGTGAGCTTCGTCGGGATCGGCCTGGTGATCGTAGAGCTCCTCGACGAGCGGCTGTTGCTCGAACCATCGAATGTATGCGTACTTCTCCGTGCGAACACCTTCGCTCTTGGGGATCCGCGGATGCTCGAACAGATGCTCGTAGAAGAAATCGGTTCGCCAGTTGGCTGGTTTCAATCCCTGCAGCCAGGGGCTCAAGCTTTGTCCTTGATAACCGGTGGGAAGCGGAATGCCTGCCAGATCTAGCAGAGTGGGCGTGAGATCGACATTCAGGCTCATGGCGTCAATCGTCTGACCGCGTCGCTCGGTGGCAGCTCGTGGATCATGAATAATTAATGGCACCCGAACCGACGGTTCGTAAAGATACCACTTATCCGCGAAGCCACGTTCGCCGAGGAAATTTCCGTTGTCGGATGTAAACACGATAACAGTATTCTGATCGAGTCCCCGTTGCTTGAGCGTATCGCGGAGGCGGCCGACAACCCGGTCGATGTCGGTAATCATCCGATAGTATCCGCGGACCATCTTTTGATATTTTTCCGGTTCATCAAACCGCCAATGAAATCGCACTCGGCTTTCCGACTCGCGCAGGAATTTCGGCTGCCGCTGGAAGAATTCGTCCGACATCGTTTTGGGAATCGGAAAAATCGTATCTCGATACAGATCGTTACTGGCTTCCGACCAGAAATACTGCTCAGGAGCATTGTCCGTCGCGTGAGGGGCGCTGAAACTCAGCGACAGATAGAACGGCTGTTTGTCCGAGCAGGAATTGACAAACTCGTTCGCCAAGTCGCCTTCAATATCCGTCAGGTGTTTGATCGAGCCATCAGTTTGTTTCTGAAGATAGGGTTTATGTTCCAGGTCGATGAAGTGATCAAAGCCTTGCTTGATTCCACCATTTTCCACAGCAACCCCAATCTTGCCGATCACTTCGGTTCGATAGCCGGTCTGCTTGAGCAACACCGGATAACTCTGGCTCCAATGTTTGGCGGAAATGGGCTTGGCGCTATTAAACGTGTATTTGTGAGTCCGCTCATACAGTCCGGTCAACACTGACGCCCGGCTGGCGGTACAGATGGAGGTGGTCACGAACATGTTGCGAAATCGAGTGCCATCTTTTGCGAGAGCATCCAGATGAGGCGTCTGAATCACACGATTTCCCGCCACTCCGAGCATATCGTGCCGCATGTCATCGGCCATGATCAGGATCAAATTTGGTCGAGGTGCCGCGGCGTCGGCGTCATAGCAAGTTCCACACGCGGTCAAACCGATGAACAATCTGATGAGGCGGCATCGATTCATGTCGTTCTCCTATTAAGAAATTCGGCCGCTGCCACGGCGACGGCACCGTGGACGACGACTTCTTCGCCCAGTTGAGAGGGTACGATTTCTGCAATTCCTCGGAACGGCGGAAAGACAAAGTGTTCACAGGCTCGGCGAACGGGGGCAAAGAACAGTTCTTCGCCCATTAATGAGACTCCGCCACCAATCACGATGCGTGCCGGATTAATCAGTGTAATCGCCTGTGAAATGGCCCAGCCAATGGCGTGAGTCGCATCGGCCAGCAGTCCCAGCGACAAGGGATCTCCGGCCGCCGCAGCTTGAGCCACCAGGGTGGTGTTGATGCGATCGACATCGCCTCCGGCCAAGTCCAGTAACGTCGCAAACCGGCGTCGTCCGGGTTCCAGACGCGATTGAAATACCGGATCAACGCTGGTGGCCTGTGGATTCGTCGATCCGAACTGCGATTGCACGTAGGCGGCCGTGGCGCGATAGTCCTGGATGGCCAGCCGGGCCCGCTCAGTGATACCGAACCCGGATCCGATCGCCTCCACCGTTTCGCCACCCAGGGGCAGGTGCTGGGGAAGCTGGCCGGGACGCAGGTGCCCGATTTCGAGTGCTCCCGAACCGCTGCCGCGGAAGATCCGGCCACCAGTCACCAGCCCGCCGCCAATGCCGGAACCGATCGTCAGGTACATGCACGGATCAAAGCCCTGGCCGGCCCCGTAACGGAATTCAGCGAGCGCTGCGCTGTCGGCATCGTTCTGCAGAGTGGCCGCCCAGCCCAGTTCTGAACGGACCCAATCCACGAGCGGAAAATCCTGCCAGCCGCCGACCTGATGGCTCACCAACGTGACACCGCGATCGGTGTCGACCGGGCCACCGAATGCAATCCCGATGCCGGCGACGTCGTCCCGGCTGACGTTTGATTGCTGCAACAGTTCGGGGATCGCCTGCCGGATGCGTTCGCGAATGGCGGCTGCGCCGGACGCTGCCTCCACCTGCCCGCGCCAGAATCCCTGGAAGATCGCCGCCGTTCCCTGCCCCAGTGCGAGTTGCAGCTTGGTGCCGCCAATCTCAATTCCGATCACGTAGTGGGACATGGCAGTCGTGCGCGATCCTTCTTCAAACCGCGAGAGTTGCAGTTGCCGCGGGGGCCTCTGGCGACGTCGTCAAGAACTCTCGAATCCCCAAAATCAGGTTCTTGACATTCAGCAACAATCCCAGTGCCCCCATGACGATAATCGCCGTCAGGGGAGGGGCAGTACCCGCGTCAGAGACCAGTTTGTAACAACTGGTAAAGGGATTGGTGATCATCAACCAGGGCATGGTTTGAGGGAACAGGGGATCCCAGAACACAAACAGAAATGGACCGATAACGCCTGCACTGCCCACGAGAATTCCCAGGACCCGGGCGTGAGCCGCGTGCAAGTCCGAGCCGACTTTCCGAATCGCCCGGCCCAGGAACGATGTCAGTCCAATGTAGAACAGCAAGTAGCTGGCAATCCCCACAACCATCAACTGGCTTTGCTGCTTTTCATGGATTGGACCGGTCGAGATCGAAATCAAATAACAGGCAGAGCCGACAAATATCAACACCGACATCACGAAATACAAGAACCCCCGGCCCCCACCGGGATAAAACGGCAGGACCAGCAACCGAGTCACCATGCGTCGGGGAACTTCCTGCCGCACGCGGCGCGATAGCCGATCATCTTCCGTTGTCGTGAACAAGCCAACGAGCCACAGCCAGATTCCAATGGTGACCATCCAGGTGATGACCATTTCCAATGGAATGCTCGCGGAACTCAGACCCAGGAACGTGGGAAGGTAGCTGGGGTCGGCAAACATCAGCAGCCAGCCCAGCGAAATCAGCAACAGCAGGAAGCAACTGATTCGAATTCCGGTACTGCGATTGGCCCCTTCGAACGTCAGATTGGCCGTCGCAATCTGGCGGAACAACACGAACGCCGGGATCAGCAGGCTGAGCACTATGACTTGCACCAGCCAGAATTTGGGATCGTCGAAGGGTAACTCTTCGCCAATCAGTTGAGCCATGAAACTCAAGATCGATATCAGCGAGGTGATCAGCGGCATGACGAGCAGGAATTGCAGCAGGCCAAACGCCTGCCGCTGCTTGGTAAACGTGCTGAACGTGATGGCGACCATGGCGAGCGAAACCGATCCGATGAATGACCAGATCAGCACGAAAGCGATGAACGGCAGGCTGATGCCCCGCAGCAGATTCGTAAACACCATGAAGGGTGCGATCGCGGCGTAATAGACGACCGTCTGGACAGCCGCCGACCACCACTTGCCCCAGATGATCTTTCGCGGCGACAGCGTGGTAATCGTCAGCATTTCAAACGTCTGCAGATCGCGTTCACTCTGGATCGAACGGAAGGCCCCTTGCGGCACGACGATAAACACGGCGATCGACAAGACGGTATAGAAGGCGGTGAAGAAGCTGCGCCCGGCCGCGGCATACGACAGGTCGGGCCCATAGACGTACAACACGCCAATCGAAGAAATCAACCAACTGGCGATCAGCATCAGGAGAAACACCGATACGAAGGCGCGACTCTTCAGGGCCTGCCGTGTTTCCTTCACCAGAATGGGATTCAGGAAGTCACTGGCTCGTTCGAGCCAGTCCTTGTGGACGGTCGGCTCAAGGGACTCTTCAGCGGTACTCATCCGCGGACTGCCTTTAGTTGGGATGATTTGGGCACCGAATCAACTCTGGACAGCTTATCCAAGTTTGGAATTTCCGGCGAGCGAGGCGGGGGTAAATTGGCGTATCGTCCCTGCTGATTGCCGGGGTCTCGCGTCGGAGCTTCCGGTTGAATGCTGAAGTTTTGGGAACTGACTGTCTACCGTGAACGTCTCAACCCTTTTCACAGGCACGGGCAGTTGGACACTTGGGAAAATCACTGGAATCGAAGGTCGCGGGCGGGGAAAATGCAACCGTGCCTGACTGAGGTGCTGGCGAGCCAGAGATACGACAATTAGTCTTCTGATGCCAAGCGGTCCGTTGGCGGTGGTGGGCCGTGTTCCAGACGTGGCAATTTGCAGGTCGATTGTCCTGCGTATGTGGATCGTTTTGACAGACGGAAATCTTCGGCATCATGGTGCTGCAACTTGGCTTGCGTTCGGTCCGAGTTGTGCTACCGTGAACCAGTCACAGGGATTACCCGATCCCTGCGGACTGTGATGACCGTGGTGATTAGTCGCAAGAATGGAATTACTCCAAGTCCGAGCAACTTGCTGTCTGTCGCCCGCTCGGGAGTGGCAAGTGGGCTCGATAAGTATTGATGGGAACGCCGATCAGAGGGGTGATGGACAAGGAGCGCTGTTCTTGCGCCCGCGTTTGAACCCGCTGGTCGGTCAGTGCCTGCGCCTTGTAAAAGATCATTTCGGAGAATCCAGCATGTTTGGCAAGTTCGGCTCGCTCTTGTCCTTTAAAGGGCATTCCATCGGACGCCTCGGGGCGACCCCCAAACGCCGCACGCCTGGCGGATTCCAGACCCATTCCGTCGGCCTCACTGCTGAAACTCTGGAATGCCGGACATTGCTGACGATCACTCCGGGTGTGGACGTTAACGTCACTCAGATCCTCGGCGATCAGATCAATACCCAAATTGCAGTAAATCCACTGAACCCGAACGAAATCGTCATTGTCGGGGATGAGGGCCAGTCTGGTAGCAATGATTTGCTGTTTTACATTTCGGAAGATGGAGGCGCTTCGTGGACGCAGAAGGCACTGGGATTTGCCCAGGACGGCATTGGCTCGTCTACTGACCGCACGGAGGGTTCTGTTGCGTTTGATGGATATGGAAATATCCACGTGGGATATGTCATTGAGGACGTAGCGGCCGTGTACGCGTTTACGGGCGATGGTGGCGATAACTTCATCACTCAGTCCTTCCAGGAAGATTTCTTTGTCTTCAGGCCCCGACCGCATCTGACCGTTGGACCGAGCTGCAGCGCATCGACCATCGACAATCAGGTTTGGCTCACCTTTGAACGCGAACGACAGCCTGGAGAATCATTCCAGTTTGACTTCCGGTTTGCGGTGGTCACGGGCACTGTATTCGGGGCAGGGATTGCGCCTATCTTGTCTACGGAATCGACTGTGTTCGGGGACACATTCGACGAGTATTTTGCATATCCCGCGATTGATCCGAACGGCGGCCTGACAGTGGTTCGTCAACTTTCGACCTCCGGTGGGACGTCGGTGTTGTTGAATCGCGACGCGAACGGAATCGTCAATGGAGTCACCCTGGGATCCGATCGCACGATCGTTTCTACCAACGCCAGTATTACCGAAACTTATACCCCCGTAAGCGGCTTTCCTGATTTCGGGTCGAACGCACAAATCGCTTATGACCGCAGCAATGGTCCTCATCGAGGCCGGTTGTATCTCGTTTATGTCAATGAGTTACCTGATGAGAGCAACGACTCGAATATCTTTCTGAGGTACTCCGATAATAACGGCACTACCTTTAGTTCGGCGATTCGAATCAATGATGATTCGACAGCCTTCGCGCAGTTCCTGCCCAGTTTGTCGGTTGATCCCGTACTGGGACTGGTTGTTGTGGGCTGGTACGATGCCCGTAATGACGTCGCGGGGAGTGGGACGGATACTGATAACTTTTCGAATAGTGAAGTCCAATATTACCTCGCCTCCAGCAGCGATGGCGGTGCCACCTTCTCGCCGAATGTGCTGGTGAGCGATGGGGTGAGTTCCGATTATCGCAGTTCGAGTTTCAACTCCTTCGGGGCGAATACGGCAGTCATCGCCTATGACGGTGATGCGTACGTCGCCTGGGCCGACAATTCCAACTCCACGGGTGATAATCCGGACGTCAATATCTTCACACAGCTAGGTCGTTCGTACGATATTTATTTTGACAAGGTCTCGATCGACCCGAATCTCCCCCCCACGATTTCCCCCATTCAAGATGCAAACATTGCGGAAGACACCAGCACGGGCCCCTTGGATTTCACCATTGGCGATGGGCGGACCGCGGCCGACCAGTTGATCGTGACGGCGACGTCGTCAGACACGTTCCTGATTCCGAATAATTCGTTGATTCTGACCGGTTCGGGGACGGATCGACACATCACCGTAATTCCCTCATCAAACCACTCTGGCACGGCGACGATCACAGTCTCGGTGTCAGACGGGCGCTTTACCACGTCGACCACATTCGACGTCAATGTGGCGCCGACCCCTGATCCGTTGCCCCCCGTCCCGGAGGGAGTGATCACGACCACGACTTTCCCGCAGCCTACGAGTGTGACGCTGACCGACAACGGTGTCGTCACTTCGACCCGGGTCGTGTCTGGAATGGGCACTTACTTGCTCGATGCCAACGTCACCCTCAACATTACCCACACACAAAATTCGGACCTGGACGTTGTGTTGATTTCGCCCAGCGGCACGCGGGTGATATTGACCTCCGGCAACGGTGGGACCAACGATGATGTGTTTGTGAATACGCTCTTCGATGATCAGGCACTGTCCACGCCGGTCACGGACTATGCATTCCAGAATGGACTGCCCGCGCCGTATCTGGTGCCAGAAGGGGCGTTGGGGCAATTGATCGGCGAAGATCCGAATGGAACGTGGACGCTGGAGGTGACCGACACCGTCACCGGGGAAACGGGAGACTTGGTCGGTTGGAGCTTGACGCTGACTGCAGTGACAGTCACTCCGAAAACGGTGACCTTCCCGCCAGGTAGTGAGTCAATAGTGACTCCGATTCCCGACAACGGCACCCCCCTGCTGTCAACCATCAACTTCAACGGACTCGATTCTTACACGTTCAATGTCCAACTGCACGTCAATATCAACCATCAAGCCAGCGGCGACCTCGACATCTATCTGGTCTCCCCCAGCGGGACACAAATTGCGATGTCCACCGGCAACGGCGGAGCGTTTTCTGATGTCTTCGGCTTCCCCACGACCTTTAGCGATCAGGCGACAACTCCGATAACGGATGTGGTGTTCGCGGACGGTGTGCCGGTCGATCTGGTGATCCCCGAAGCGGCCCTGTCGGGATTCGTGGGTGAGAATCCCAATGGCGACTGGACCTTGAAGATTGTGGACCACTCGCCAGGCCAGACGGGTTCGCTGATTGACTGGTCACTTGAGATCACCACGGTCTTCGTGAACGATCTCCCGACAATTTCGACGATTCAGAACCCGGGAGCCATCCCGGAAGACTCGCCGCTGCAGACCATCAATTTGAACAGCATTTCCGCGGGCGGTGGCGAAATTCAACTGCTGCAGGTGACAGTCGACAGTAACAACCCGGGGCTGCTACCGGATCTGATGGCGAATTATAATAGTCCGAACAGCACAGGCACCATCACTTATACACCGGCCGCCAATCAATTTGGCATCGCAGTGGTCACGGTCACGGTTGAAGACGCTGGGTTTAATGGATTCCTGGATGATGATGTCCCCGGGCGCGTTCATGACAATGCCAAGACAACCAAGCAATTCACCGTTGTCGTCAACCCCATCAACGATCCCCCGACAATCAATAACATCACCAGTCCCGCGGCGATCCCCGAGGATTCACCGGAGCAGACTCTGCTGTTGACGGGACTGGCTGCGGGGGCAGGCGAAAACCAACCGCTGCAAATTACCGTGACCAGCGATCACCCGGACATCGTCCCCAATCCGAACGTCGAATACTCTCCCGGTGCGACGACCGCCACTCTCAGATACACGCCGAATCACGACTACAACGGCACCGTGACGATGACGGTCCAAGTCTCCGATGGCGGCCTCGATGGAAATCTGGCCACAACCGCAGACAATCTGACGGTCACCAAGACGTTTGTCGTGCAGATTACGGAAGTGAATGACCTCCCGACCCTGGATCCCATTACAGACCCCCTGCCGATTACCGAAGATTCGCCCGCTCAAACGGTTGGACTGTCGGGAATCTTCGCGGGTGGCCATGAAACCCAGCCGCTCCGCATCACCGCAGTCAGCAGCGATCCGGCTGTGGTTCCCGATCTGTCAATTAATTACACATCGCCCAATGGTGTGGGATCATTGATCTACCGCGCGTTCCCCAATGCGTTTGGCACGGCAATCATCACGGTGACGGTGGAGGATGGTGGTACCGACTCGAACCTGGATACTCCGGGTGATAACCAGACCTTCTCACAGCAATTCACGATCACGGTGCAGGACGTCAATGATCCGCCCGTGTTTGATTCCCCCGGCAACATCGCGCCGGTGTTCGAAGGTGCGGGCCCACAAACGATTCTCTTGACGGGTATCTCGGCAGGACCATTAGAATCTCAACCGTTGAGCTTCATCAGCGTCGTGAGTTCCAATACGGCCCTGGTGTCCAACCCGGCGATTACTTATACCTCGCCGGGCAATTCGGGAACTCTCAACTACAGTATTACCCCGTTTGTCTCCGGTGGAACCGTGTTGACCGTGACCCTGATGGATGGCGGTCAGGACGGGAATCTGGCGACGTTGAATGACAATGCGTACTTCAATCGGGATTTCATTGTCACCGTGCTGCCAGTCAATGACCCGCCCTTACTGAATGACATTGCGAACCCGCCCGCACTGACCGAAGACGATTCCCAAGACACCACGATCAACCTGTCAGGCATTTTCGCGGGTGGGAACGAATCGCAACCGCTGCAAGTCACGGCCACTGCCAGTAGCAATCCCTCAGGGATCATCTCCAATCCGATCGTGACCTACACGTCGCCCAATTCGACCGGCAGTTTGAAGTTCCACCCAAATCCGCAGCAATTCGGAACGGTGACGGTCACCGTCCGGGTGACCGATGGCGGGCTGGATGGAAATCTGGCGACAGGAGCAGATAACGGGGTGACGGAAAAGACATTTACCGTCACCGTCAATCCCGTCAACGACGCGCCGCACTTTAATACGATTGCCAATCCGGCCCCCATCGCCGAGGGGGCCGGCGTCCAATCATTGACCGTGACCGGGATCACTCCCGGGCCCAGTGAAACCCAAGACTTGAGGGTCACGGCCGTCAGCAGCGATCCGACAGTCCTGCCCGATCCGACGGTCAGTTTTGTGCCCGGCAGTTCGACTGCGGGTCTGACCTATCAACCCCTGGCCAACAAGAGCGGCGCGGTCGATGTGACTGTCACGGTCACTGACCCCGGTCTGGATAATGACTTCGTCCTCGCCGCGGATAACCTGACTTATTCGCAGACCTTCACGGTCGTCATCAATTCCGTCAATCATACGCCCACAATCAATTCGATCCCCACCCCTTCCTCGATTAACGAAGATGCGACTCTGCAGACTATCAACCTGTTTGGACTGTCCGCGGGTGTCGGTGATTCGGGACAGGTGTTCCAAGTCACGGCTTCCAGTAACAACACGACATTGATTCCCACGCCAGCCGTGCAGCATTCGCCCGGCAGCCAGACCGGAACGCTGACCTACACGCCCGCGAATAATCAAAGCGGAACAGCCACCATTACGGTCACCGTCACCGATGGTGGACCGGACAACAATCTGGCGACGCTCGGCGACAATCTCAGCGCCTCGACTTCGTTCCTCGTCACCGTGAACTCGGTCAATGATCCCCCAACGCTGGGCGCGCTGACCACGCTGAACATCGCAGAAAACGCTGATACTCAACTCGTCGATCTGACCGGCATTTCGGCTGGCGGCGGTGAGACCCAGCCGATCAAGATTACGGTGCAGTCTCTGAATGTCGACCTCATTTCTGATGCTGAGATCATTTACGACACCCCCGACGCCAGCGGGAGTTTGATCTTCACGCCGAATCTGAATCAGTCGGGCACTGCCATCCTGCAGATCCGCATTGAAGATGGTGGTCTGGATGGAAATTTAAATACGACCGGCGACAACGGCGTCACCATCAGGAATCTGACCGTCAACATCTCGGGAACTGACGATCTGCCGACGATTGATCCGATCACCAGCCCCCTGACCATCAACCAGAATTCAGACCCGACCACGATCACCTTAACTGGCCTGAGCGCGGGCCCTGACGAAATCCAGTCGTTCACGGTAACCGCCGTGAGTGACAACACCGACCTGATTTCAGACCCAGTCGTGATTTCCGCACCGGGAGCGTCCACGGCTTCGCTGACCTTCGTACCCAATGCTGGGCAAGTCGGAACGGCCAACATCACGGTGACCGTCGAGGATGCTGCCCACAATCAAACGTCCCGCGTGCTGACAGTCCACGTTGTCGCCAGCAACGGTTTTCCGACGGTCAATGGTCTCGGTGATCCGGTAACCATCGACGAAGATGCTCCAGTCCAAACCGTCTTGCTGAGCGGCCTGTCGGCGGGAGTAAACGAACCAGACCAGGTCTTCGATGTGAAGGTCACCAGCAGCAACGTCAATCTCATTCCGCATCCGACGCTGATCTATACCCCTGGGTCAGCGACGGGATCATTCCGGTATCAACCAGTCACGGATGCCACCGGGACCGCCGTCTTGACCGTCACCGTCACCGATGGCGGAGCGGATAACAATCTGTTGACCACCGGCGATAACCGTACCACAACGACCAGCCTGACAGTCACCGTCACTCCTCAGGCAGAAACGCCATTGGTCACGCTCGATCCGGGAACAGTGTTCTCGACATCCGGCAGGCCGGTCGACTTTTCACCAAACGCGCAGCTCACCGATACCGACTCGCCGAACTACAAGAACGGTATTGTCAACTTCACGATCATCGACGGTGCCCAGTCGGGCGATCAACTCCGGTTGCAAACCTTCGGATCGCGGAATGGCCGGATTCGTGCGGTCAACGGGCAGTTGGTTCGGGGTCGTAACGAGGTCATCGGCACAGTGGCTGGCGGACGCGGCGCAACTCCGTTCGTGATTACTTTCAATCAGGATATTGATCGGTCAATGGTTCGCGACATCCTCCAGCACGTCCAGTTCCGGGGCCAGGGAAGTCAAAAGGGAGTCAGAACGGTCCGAGTGACAGTGACAGACGATACCGGCCGGACATCGCTGCCTAAGAACCGGACCGTCGTGTTGAACTGAAAGCACTCTATCTAGCCAGCCAGCCGCCATCGATCGGGATCACGCTGCCGTGCATGTAGTTTGAAGCGTCCGACGCCAGGTACACGGCCAGACCCATCAACTCGTCGGGCTGACCCCAGCGGCCACACGGAATGCGGTCCATGATCTGCGGGCCGCGTACTGGATCGTTTCGCAGAAATCCGGCCATATCCGTTTCGAAATACCCCGGCGCGATGCAGTTGACGTTGATACCCCGGCTGCTCCACGCGGTCGCCAGCGACTTGGTCAAGCCGGCGATGCCGTGCTTCGCGGCCGCATAGGCTGGAATGTGCCAGCCACCTTCAAAGCTCATCACCGACCCGATGTTGATGATCTTCCCGCGGCCGTGGCGCAACATGCCGATCGCCGCCTGCTGAGACAGCTCAAACGTCGCGTTGAGATGCAGTTCGATGATCGACTGCCAGTCCGCCAGCGGAAAGACTTCCGGTGGATGCCGGGCGCTGTTGCCCGCGTTATTGACCAGGATATCCAGGCGCTCGAACGCCTGTTCCACCTGGGCGACAATCCCCACTCGTTCCTCCGGTTGGCTCAGGTCAGCTTTGATCCCGAAATACCGCCGCCCCGTCGAACGTACTAGCTCCGCGATCTCGTCATCCTGCCCCGATTTGGAGACGCAGGCCACGTCGGCACCGGCCTGAGCCAACCCGTAAGCGATCGACTGCCCCAGGCCTCGAGCCCCGCCCGTCACCAGTGCGGTCCGACCATTCAACTTAAACTGATCGAGGATCATTCCGGGGCCTTCTAGCTTTGGCGCATGTCTGGCAACAGCAATTCCGCAGCCTCAGCGGA
>CAMAVF010000016.1 GCA_945861445.1 Planctomicrobium piriforme
TCGAGCTTGTATTGTTTTGTTATTTTAACACCTTTGCATCGCCCAGGCTCAACCAATCTGCAATATCCAGATCGCCTCCGAAATCCACCAAAATCTGCAGTTCGCGCACGCCGGTCACATTGAGATCGACTTTACGAGGAGCGTCTGGCCCCAGGACGTCGGCTTCGAGCAACGGCTTGCCATCCCCCGAGATCGTCACTTTGACATCGCCTCGGATCCCGTCGTCGTCCGACATGTCGTCGATGCCCATGACGGCTTGGAACAGGCGATATTCGCCTTGCAGCCGAAAGGTCAGTTTGGTTTTCGAGTGAATCGACAAACCCTTCGCATAGGCAACACCGCCCAACGTAATCGGGCCCGAGAGGGGTCCGGCGTCTTTTCGGTATTCCCAAACGTGATCCCAGAACGGCACATATTGCACGTCGCTCGGCTTCATCTGCGACAACTGGCGAATCTTGCCCAGGCTGAAGTCAATGGTTCGCACCTGGGTTGCGGGGATTGTGAGTGCCACACCCGACGCCAGAATGACCTCGTAGTTCCGGTCCTTGCTGACAATCTGTTTCGATTGCAGCGTGATGTCGCCTTGCAGTTCGATGACGGATTGCGGCTTGCCGGTCGCTGCGGGCGGTTGATAGATCAGGCCGTAGACTCGTTCGCGTTTGACCGGAACTTCTTCGCCATCCACCAGAAACTTGACGAACTGCTCATCCACGGCACCCGCCACGCCGGCCAGGAAATCCAGCTTGCTGTCCTTGCGAACAACGATCACATCCTTCTTCGAATCGCGGGCCAGGATCTTCTGCCAGGCGTCATCGAGTTTCGTGTCGTTCGCCGCAAACCGGATCGATCGGATCGTGTTCTTGCGGGCGGTGATCGTCCCCAGTTCGGCGGACGTCAGCTTGAGTTCCGTCGCGTTCAACGTGATCTTGGAACCAGCCAGCCGCGAGTCATCATTGAGGATGACTTCCACACCGTTGACCGTTGCGGGAGCCGCTGGAGCGGGATTGGAGAACCGAATCTCCAGGACGTCCGAGAGGGGCACCTGCCGATTGCCGACGACGATTTGGGTCGGCGTCACCTGTTTCAGCTCCCCCGCCGCCTGACCCGTTTTCAACGTCTCGACCTGGACCTGCGGGAGATCTCCCCACACAGCCCACACCATCCACAACAAGCAAGCCATGCCGGGGAACATCCTCTCTGTCGTAGCCCGGTTGCCCGACTCTCCTGAATCGGGAGCATCATCACCCGACTCAGGAGAGTCGGGCTACAGCGACAGGCTACTTGGAATCGCGGGTTGCCAATTTCTTAAAATACTCTTCGATCGTCTGACGGTAGTGCGCCGGGAAGTCGCGGCTGATCAAGTTCTTCACTTTGGCGCGTTCTTTTTCTTCCAGGTTGCCCCAGTTGGCGCCCGGCTTGGTTTTCTTCTTGTCGACTTCGCCGGGCGCCGTGCTCCCTTTGACTCGACTATCCCCAGCCGCGCTGCTGCTTTGGTTCCCTTTGCCCGCTTTACCCTGGCCGGCACCTGCGCCGCCACCACCGTTGCTCTGATCTTCCATTTTCTTGATCAGTTCGTCGAGGAGATCGACGATTTCTTTTTCGACTTTCTGCGTCTTCTGCCCAGCCCGCGCCAGATTCAGGCGGCGCGTCACGTCGGACATCTTATTCGAAACATCATCCAGGGACTTCTCCTCGAGGTTCCCCAGGTCGTACTGCATCAGGGTCGCCACGCTGTGATAGCGCGGCGCGACACCCTCGGTGCGCTTGAGCAATTGCTCCAGGGTCAACAGTCCGCTTTCACGCAGGCCGAGCGCCTTCTGGCACGTTGCCTTGTAAAATAGCAATCCGGCGGGATCCACTGTGTCGGCGATCGTGGCGCCTTCGAGCGTCTCCAGGGCTTCCTCGTACATCTCGCGATGGACCAGGTACTTGCTGAAGTACAGCCGGAAGTTCGATTGATAGAACGCGCCGAGTTCCTTGGCATTCAACAGCACCTGGGCCTCAGGGGGGGCGAGACCTCCAGCGGGTAACACCATGTGCGGCAGAAAGTCGGCCGTTGGTTGATGGACTGCGGCAAACGACTGAATCACTCGTTCCAACACGACTTCGGCGGGCAATGTGCCACCGGCATTGGCTTTCCACAGTTCTTCCACAGCGGCCAATTTGACGGCATCGGACACTTTCTGAGATTGCAGCCAATCTCGCACGCGTGTCTGCACAACGTCCGGCCGAGGTGCCGCAATGAGGTCTGTCGCAGCCGTTTCAGCCCAGCCTGCCACAGCCCAGCTCGAGAGCACCAGAAATGCCGGAAACACGCGTTGGAAATGCATATAGAGAGTCCTTGAATTCCTGGACTAACGTCTCGGTGATTCATCATACAAGCTCGAAGCGCAAGCGAGTGCCTCTTCCGACATCGCCAGGAAATGCACTCGCTTGCGCTTCGAGCTTGTACTGCTTCAAACTTACTTGTTCTTACCCACAGCCAGATCGTAAGTCGCCTTCTGAATCCGCGCCTGACGATTGGACAATTCTTGCACCTGCCGCACGATTTCCGGCTGCGTGGCCTGCTCACCAGTGTAGAGCTGGCCCAGCTTCAGCGTCCGGTTATTGACTCGCAACTGCAGCGACTTCAGCATCTTCAATTCGGCAATCTTCTTCAGCAGTTCTTCTTCCTGCTCTTGAGACTGTTGTTGCTGCGGCTGTTGCGGCTTCTGTTGTTTCTCCTTCTCCTTGTCGATGGCCTGCTGCATTGCATCGATCATCTCTTTCAGGCCAGCGATGATATCGAGCTCAATGGTCTGCGTCAGTTGCGAGACATCCTGTTGCTTCAGGCGTTCGGCCACCGTCTGCATGTCGTAGCGCATCTGTTCGATGGCTTCGGGGAAGGCCACGGCCGTCCCTTCTTCCTTCATCAGGGTCAGTGCCTTGGTCGCTTCCAGCACCAATTCCGCTTCCTGCAGCGACATTTCTTCCGACTTCAACTGATGGCGGCTGACACGTTCGCCCTGCGGCACCTTGTCGATCTGGACGGTGTCGTTATAGATGGCAATCTGCTGAGCCAGCATGCGTTGGAAGCGCGCTTCCAATCCGGCCAGTTGCAGCAGTCGTTCTTCTTCCCGCAATTGGCGAAGAATCTCTTCGAGCTTTTCCTTGGCCTTCTGCAACTCACGCAGCGCTTCATCCTGGTTTTTGGTGGCGTCCTTCTGCAATTCCTTCTGCAACTTATCGATGGCTTTTTCCATCGCCTTCTTCGCCTTTTCAAGCTCCTGCCGCCCCTGTGTCTGCTGCGGTTTGGCGTCTTGAGGCTGCGATTCCCCAGGCTGAGACTCGCCCGGTTCCGATTCACCCGGCTGGGATTCTCCAGGTTGCGACTCACCGGGCTTCGACTCTCCTGGTTTTGACTCGCCAGGTTTCGAATCGCTAGGCTTGCCTTCGCCGGGCTTGCCTTGATTGGGTTTCGAATCTCCGGGCTTGGAGTCACCCGGTTTGGATTCCTTCCCGGGCTTCGAGTCGCCAGGCTTGGAATCCTCTGGTTTGGGTTCCCCCGGCTTGGCATCTTCAGACTTCGTGTCGCCGGGCTTGGAATCCTCGGGCTTCGCGTCCCCTGGCTTGGGGTCACCCGGCTTCGATTCGTCTGGTGTCCCGGGAGCCTTGGGCTCGTCGCCTTTGGGCATCGGTGCTTTGTCGGTCGGCTTGGCCGGTTTGCGTTCATGATCGTCGCTGTCGATCGTTTTACCCAACTCCTGGGCTTTTTCCGCCAGCTTTTCCTGCCGTGGAGTGAGCGATTGACCCGGTTCACCCCGTTCGGTTCCGGCACGGACATCCTTCTGGCCGGCGATGATCTTGTTGAGATCCTTGATGTATTGCTCGATGCGGGCCTTTTCCTTGGCCAGCTCTTTCTCGCGATCGTCGCTCATCAACAGGTCCAGCAGCGACTGCAGATCCGTGACCACTTCACCCTGGCGATCAATGGCGTCGCCCAGTTCGTTTTGATCGCGCAGGACTTCGACCAATTTCTTCAACTGCAGTCCCACGCCGTCTTCGCGGCTGCGGCTGATGGCGCGATTCAGAATCGCGGCGCGGTCGGGATCGGTCTTTTGCAGGAACTGGACCATGTCATTCATGGTCTTTTCGAAGCGTATGTAGCGGGCGTTGATCGCGTCTTGAGTTTCGGAAAGTCCGGGCTCTTCCGGGGCGGCTGGGTCGGTGGGTTTGGTGCCGGTATCGGCTGCTGCGGCAGCGGCGGGAGGCTCAACCGGCTTGGCGGGAGCATCACTCGCCACACCCACGGCCAACAAGGCGACCGTTCCCAACCAGAAGGTGGTCAAAACCCGGCAGATCTGTCGCATAGTCGTCCCCTTCGCGGGTCACTATCGTCGTCGGTAGTAACGTGTTATCACTTTAATTTATTGATGATACTGCGTTTGTTTTCAGTTTCCGTCCGCTTCTTGAGTTCCTCCTGCTGAGATTTGATCCCCTTCAGGATCTCCAGCAGTTCCTTGTACGTCTCCATCTTGCGCATTTCGACCAGGACCAGTTCCAGCTTGCGTTTCAAACGGTCCAGGGCCTGGAGGCTTTCATCAAGACGGTTCAGGGGGTCGGTTTGTTCCTGCAGGGCCAGACGAAAGAGCCCCAGACGTTGATCGACGTCGGGGAAGTCAATGTCGTTGATCCCTTTGAGTGGCCGGATGAGCTTCACATCCATGCGCTCCAAAGTCTGCGGCGTATCTACTGCATTATTAATCATTTCTTCACGAATGTCACCCAGACTTTGCCCTATTGCCTGGGTCTCATTGTGATTTTTCCGAATTCCGTACAACCCGCGTTCTGCAGCGGTCGCAGCGTTCTGACTCGCCACTTCCAACTGCTGATCGCGCTCAACACCCTGTGGTTTCTTGCGCAGGTCGAGCATCTCCACGACCGTTTTTCGCCCCAAAGTCAGTTCCGTTTGCGTGCGTTGGACTTCCGTCAAGATTTGTTCAAACCGTTGCCGCAGATTGAGTTCCCGCGCGTAAAGCTGCGATAACAACTCCTCGTCGCTGACGATTAAGAAGCTGTACTTCTCCCCTTGCGCGAAATGGGGGCCACTGAGATCGTCGGCATCTTCGGCGATGACCGACAGGGATAACTTCTGGCCGATCTTCAATTCCAGTGGCAGGACATCAAATCGCATCCACTTCTGTGATGTAGATTGTTCAAGCGCGAATTTCTTGGCTCCACCGGGTTCGGTCGGGAACGATCGGGGCTGGCTGTCATTCATGTCGAGGCGATAGTCAAATCTCGCCGTCGCCACGCCATAATCGTCGGAAATGACGCCGGTGACAGGAATTATGGCCTTCCGTGTGATCGACGATCCGATGCCGCGCAGTTGCGTCTCCACCGTCGGCGGTTCATCGGCAATGGAATTCACAGTCAGTCGGGCTGGTTCAGCGGTAATAATGCCATCCGTATCGGTCAAGAAAATCTTGAGCTGGGCGTCAGACGGCAATCGCAATGGATAGCGCACCTTTCCGTACATCACATGGTGAGGTTCGTTGTCGTCCGCGATGATTGCCTGGTCCTTCGGAGTGGCCAGGAGAAACGGAACGGAAAAACTTCGGCCATCTTCCGCCAGCATCTGCGGGCACTTGAGCAGCTCGAAACTGCCACCGCGTGTTTGCCCGTCTTGTTGGAACAAGGTCAACCGAATGACTTTGCGGGTGAACTCCAAATCGTAACCCGCCGTCTGAATCCGGACTCCCTCCAGAGGCTTGTTGGTCTGTGCTTGCAGATGGAAGCTGGTCCCGA
Organism: Planctomicrobium piriforme; assembly: GCA_945861445.1. GTDB lineage: Bacteria > Planctomycetota > Planctomycetia > Planctomycetales > Planctomycetaceae > JAKFVC01. The sequence continues at coordinate 5,788 of CAMAVF010000016.1, forward strand.
CGGGCAGCGAGATCTGCGTTCCCTGCACGGGCTTCGGAGTGGGGATGGGAGTGCCGTGTTTCTCATCAATTTCATTCCACCCCGTGTATTCCGGGAAAATGGAATCCAGGACGATCCGATCAATGCGCGGAGGCTCCACCACTTCTATGTGATACGGAGTCCGCTCGGCATCACCGGCCAGTAGATAGCAGTCCAGACTGTTGAGCAATCCGGTCAAGGTGTGCTTGAACTGGCGGTCGCCGAGCCGCGAAAAATAGGCCCGGCCGCGTGCGCTGCCGTCTGACATCGCATAGCGCAGTTGAACCTGCTCGGGGACCTTCATCGTCGGCAGGACTGCCGCCTGAAGGGTTAGATCGCTGCCGCGCGGATGCTTGTAGACGCCGTTCTTGAACTCAATCACCCGCTCGCCAGGCTCAGCGAGAACGACCAGTTGAATGGCTGTTTCCCGTTTCCACGATTCATTGGCCAGCAACACGTTGCGACGAAACCACAGGCCGAACACATCCGAAAAACAGATCGCAAACGCGAGGACGGAGACCAATAAACACGATGCGGAAATACTCGCCCGCAACAGCGGCCGCTTGTCGAACACGGTTCTCAGGTCGAGATGCCGCGAGGCTTCGCGGGCTTCGTCGATGGTTCGTGCCAGCATCGCTTGCGTGAGCACTGCCTGCGGGGCCTGATGCCCCTCAGTGAGTTCAATCGCCGTGATCAACCGGTCATTGAGTTCGGGAAAACGCCGTTCCAGCACCATCGCCAACGCACGTTGCCGGAAATGACGCAGCCAACGCAAACCCACCCAACCGGCGAACAAGACCAGGCACGTACAGATGCCGGCGACTTCAATCGTAAATCGGATCCAGCGCGGCAGTTCCGCTCGCTGCAGGAAGAAATACGACCAGTCCAAACCGAGACTCAGCCAGAACAAGATGCCCAGCACGACCAGCACTGAGGCGGTTCCCTCCAACAAGACGTAGCGTTGGATGTCAGACCGCAAGCGGGCCAGCAAGTCGCTCAGTTCAGGAGGTAGTTTGTTATCAGGCATATGTTTCTGATCGACGCCAACACATTGAATTGTATTGATTCGTTAGCTGTATCCTACTTGAATTCTCGATAAATTTCGCCGAGTGCGCCCACTTTTACGGCTGGCAGGACACTGCAATCTGCCACTTTACCATGCAGGGATGCTATCCCACCAAGCAATTCCGTCGTAGCTACATTCCTTATTGAATGAGGTATCAGATACACTCGCTTGCGCTTCGAGCTCGTATTTGCGGACACTTCGTGACCGGCGAATCTATTTGTATTTGCGAAATGGAGCGCCACTGGGTCGCCATCACGCCAACTTCAGCAACTTTCGTGTCAACCACTCGACACTTAATAATCCGATCAGCAAATACAAGACCCATTGGCGATCCCATAAGGCTCGCGGGACGTCAAATTGGATCTTGGTTGTGCTGCGATCGGGCAGCAGGCTGGCCAATTCCTTTTCTGCAGACTCAAACGGCAGGTATTTACCACCCAGTTCGGCCGTCGCCAGACGCTGCAACTGGGCGGCATCTTGTTCCGGTTTGACGAACTCCAGCTTGGGGACTTCCACCTGCAAATACTGGACGACTTGTTCGTTTGAATCAGGAATCGGCAATTCCAGGCGATAGCGTCCGGGAAGATTGGCGGTCAGCGTCCCCTGGAATTGACCGGCTCGCGTTTTGTCCGCCTGAAGTTGCAAGGGGGGGACCAGCCGTTTTCCACGGGGATCGACGACTTCCAAATCGACATGTGCCGCGACGAGTTCCTTGAACTGTTGATCCAGGAGATTGGCCCGGATTTGCACGGTCGCCCCCAGCGAATACGTTTGCCGCTCCAGCAACATGACGCCGCGATTGGTCCCGCGGAGCAACCGGCCCTGGCCCACTTCACGAATGGCCTTGATCCAATAGCGTTCGAAGAACTTTTCATCGACCGCTCGCAACCGCCAGAGTTCTGGGCTGCCGAGATAGAGCACGCGGCCGGCCCCATAAAACTGACCTGCCAGCAGGATGGGCTTGCCATTTTCCGTGGCCGTCCGGCGATCCGCGAAGTAGGCGTAGACGGTGGCGCCGTCCTTCGCTTTGGTCGTCGGGTAGCAGCGGTAAACGCCCGCGAATTGTTTCCAGACCTGGGCCGAAGCTGCCGGTGTTTCATCGATCTGGAGGAACTCGGCTTCGACCCCAGCGCGGGTGAATTCAAACGGCCAAGCCTGCTGAAATTCATCGGATCGCAAATCAAAGTCAAACAGATCGGCACCCAGGACCACGGGGTACAGCGTGCGAATCCCCTGGTACTCGGCGTTCGCACTGGCCAGTTCGGCCGTGAATACGTCGCCGGCGATCAGGATCAACCCTCCCGCATGCTGAAAGACCCACTTGCTGAGAGCCTCGCGACCCGCGGCAGGGACCTGCTTCCAGTCGGGATCAAAGCCGACGATGACATCGTATTGAAAGATCTCGGCCTCAGTCGCCGGAAATTCGAACAGGAGTTTGGACGATTCCTGGCTGATTCCTGAACGACCCGTTTGCAGCCAGACGTCGAGCTCAATGCTGGGATCTCGAAACAATAAGTTCCGCGTGAACTGGTAGTCGCGCATCGGTCCGCCCGAAATCAGCAGGACCTTCGTCTTGCGCTCCGTGATTTCCACGGGCGGCAGAGCCTTTTCGTTATCTTCCACCGTCAATTCCCGGACACCGGGTCCCGGCTTGAGGCGAATATTGTACATGCGCCGCCCCGATTCGGTCGGCTGGTAATCGAACACTACTGTCGCCGGGACGCCGTCTTCCAGCAGCGTGACATCTTTTGTCTGGACGACGGTCATCTGTCCCTGATCGACTTCCATCTTGCTGAGCAACTCAACCTGCACGCTCTTCCCGGTCAGACCCTGGCCCTGGACGAAGGCCGTGATCGAGAACCCGTCGCCCTTGTGGACATGAGTGGGGGCTTGAGTGCTGGCGATCTGTACGTTGACCGGCCGCTCGGTCCCGCCGATGCCAATCGGAATCAGCCGCACTTTCGCCGCCGCTGCGGCGTCGCGAGCCGACGCCACTTCGACACCGGCATTACTCTGCCCATCGGTCACGATGGCAATCCCGGATAAGGTCTCACCCGAGACTTCCCGAATTAACTGCAGCAAGGCTTCGCCGAGTCGCGTTTCGGTTCCCTGGGGATGCAAGGCCGTGGCCCAATCGACGGACGGCTCGGCTGTTACTGGCGATGGCGGGGCAGGGAAACCGGGCTGAGTTGCCGCCGGTACCGCCGCTCGCTGAGCAAAATTCTGGATGTACCTGAGCTTGGAATCAAAGCCATATACGCCGACGTCATGCGTGCGGCGCAGGTCTTCAAGCAACTTTGATTTTTGTAACAGGTTAATGAGTGCGGCAGTACGTGTCTGTTCGGTCTCGGCAGTCACCGGAACGCTCGTCTTTGGCGTCTTCTCCGGGAAACTCATGGAAACCGAAGTATCCAGCAACAGGGCCACGCGGGAGGGTCGGACCTGGGACGTCTCGGTTCGTTCTTGCGGATCGAGAGCGACCACGCCCAGGCTGGCGAGCACACACAGCCGCAACAGCAACAGGAAGAGTCGCCAGAACCAATGGAGTCCCTGCGTGTCGCGGCGATAGCCCCAGCCGACCAGCAGCACGACTGCCACCGCACCGACTGCCAGACCTTGCCAGCCTTCGCGGCCAAACTCCCAGGCAATGCGCGTTCCCGGTGTCGGGTCAACTGCCAGCAGGGGCGTGAGCAGGCTTTGGAAAAACATCAGGCCTGCCCTTGTGTTACGGGTTGCTGGCGACTGTCCTGGACAACGGCCTGTGGGGGTTGGGGACGTGACACAACGCCACGTCCGCCGGGTCGTTCGGGGGTGGACGGCGCGCGGGTCGATGGATGGAAACTGAGTCGCATCGCCAGCCACTGTTCGCCCAGCAGAACCACCAGGATGATCAACAGTAAGAAATCGCGAACTTCCTGTCCCGCCTGCCGCCCCTGGATCCAGTCGAAGTTGCCAAACTCCTGAATTCGAATCTGAGAGTCATTACCCAGCCGCCGCCGAATTTCGTCGGTCGAGGCCAGCTCCAGTTCGCTTTCCTCGATGGGGACATTGTAGGCGAGCAACAACGGATCGGTGCTTTCATCTTGTTTAAACCGCACGACGGTATAGATGCCTGGGACTCCCGTGTCGCGATAAGTCTCAGCCAGCCGCGTCTCGGCAGTCGGCGATGGTTGAGTTCCATTCGGTGGTTTGGGAACGACGGCGGTCAGCCGCACGATGCCGGTGGCATCAGGCGGGCGGATCTCCAGTTGACTGCGGTAGACGGCCGGATCGAGCACGATCTCAATCGGCTCGCCGACTAGTCGTTGCGACGTGCTGCCGGCGTTGCGGGCGACGTATTGTTCGAGTTCCAATTGAAGCAGCACGTAACTGGGGTTACGCGGCCAATCGGTCCAGCGGACGCCGCAGGTTGTCAGGCAAGTGATGACCCGGCCCTTGCCGAACGCGTGTTCCAGGAAAGCGGGAGCCTTATTCCGAAAACGGCCGATGATCTTCACATTGGCGGGGGGCGCCCAGTCCTTTGGCGTGCCGACGTAATTGCTGATTCGCACATTGGCGACAAAAGGATTGTCCTGACCCTGAAAGGCGCGGAAGATCGGATGATTCTCGAAGCTGAGGTCGGGCGCGGGGTTGGTGACGTCGACGGTCAGTTCGTTGACCGTGCTCAATGGTGCCGGGAACAGTCCTTTGCTCTCTTCATACAACTTTTCGGTGTAGAACGCCGGTCGCACTTGCGGACCAAGGAACCACACTAAGCCGCCCCCCGCCGCGACATAGTCTTTCAACACCCGCAAGGCGTCCGCGGGAACTTCGGCGACGTCCAGCATGTAGATCGTGCCGAAAGCCTGCAGCGGTTGCCGCCGCAGAAACTCCACGTTTTCAATCACAGGTGCGAAACCGGTCAAGCCGGCTGTCGGAGCCAGTGCATCCTGCAGATAGAGCGCTTCGCCGTCGGCGAGATTTCCCGAGATGATCAGGATCGGATTCGACGGAGCAATGTCGACCGTCAAATAGCGAACATTGTCGGCTTCAAGTGCATCCGCTGGCAGGGCCACGTGGATTTCATGCTTGCCGGGCGTGTTGCTGACGATATCAAACTCGCGCGTCACTTCCGCGCCCGCTTCGAGTTCATCGATTGCCACGCTGAGGGGCAGCTTCTGCCCATCCTGCAGGACCGACAGGCGCACATTCTTGGCGACTTGATCGCCCAGGTTCTTGATGCGGGTCCGCAGCCGCAACGGCACATTGGCCGCGGCGAGGTTGACCGTGCTGATCAGATCGGTGACCGCCAGATTGGCGTGTCGCGTGGGGACCGACCGGACCAGATTCACGTCGACTCCCGACTTGTCGAGATCCCGCAAGGCTACCGCCAGGGCAGATTCCGGTCCCCAGTCACGGCTGCGGAAATCGCTGATCACATGCAGATGCTTGGCCGCCGCCGGATTCTTCAACTGCTGCCCGGCCACCTGCAATCCGGCCACCATGTCCAGACCGCGATGCGAACACTTTAGATTCTCGAGCTTGGTTTCGAGTTCATTCAGTAGCGTCGGATCGAGACTCGCCTGGGTTAATAGCGGCTGATCCGGTTGAGAGAGGAGCAACAGCGAGAGATTCTGAGTCCCCGCCTGACGGGCACCCTGTTGGGCAATCTTGCGGACTGCGTCGACTGCCGATTGAAATGCGGAAGTCTCGGCCCAGTGATCGTCCATCGAGCCGCTGTCGTCGATCAACACGACGTGATGGGTCTTTTCACCCTGCAGCACCAGCAACTGGCTGGGGTCAAAAAACGGTCTTGCAATCAACGCCACGAGCAACACGACCGCCGCCATGCGCAGCAAGAGCAACAAAAGTTGCTCGAGCAGCAGCTTGCGGCGATTCTTCTGCTGGCTTTGCAGCAAAAATTCCATCGCGGCAAAGCGCACCCGACGGTAACGCATGCGGTTGATCAAATGAATGATCACCGGCAGCGCGACCAGGCCGAGGCCGGGAAGCACGAATGCGGGGTGAATAAAAAACTGCGACAACCAGGCGGTCATGTCAGCCCTGACAGGTGATATTGTGTTATCGTCGCTCCCCTCGCCCTGGTACTCCGGGGAGAGGGGCCGGGGGTGAGGGGGGATCTGTGGGAATTACGGTTTGCTTTCTGGACTTGCTCCTCTGGGAACTTCCTCATCTTCATCCTTCACGGTCACCGCGGAGATCACTCGTCGCAATTTGCGTTGCATGATCTCCAGGGGAGCCGGCTGCCCCGTAAACTTTTCGAATTGAACGGCCGCCTGCCGAACGAACATCTCGACCCCCGACACCGTCTTGCAACCGCGCAGCTTCGCATGCTTCAAGAACAAAGTCTGTTCGGGATTGTAGATTGTATCGAAGACCACCATGCCTTCGCGCAGCCAGTTTTCTGCAAATGGTGATTCGTTGACTCCCGGATGCATCCCGACCGACGTGCAGTTGATCAGCACATCGGCGTATTGCGAGCCGCGATTTTCCCAGGTGACCTGCTGACAGCCCAGGTGTTTGGCCAGGTCCACCGCCCGTGTATGAGTCCGGTTGGTAACCGTCAACGCACCGCCGCAGTTCATCACTCCCATCCCAATCGCCCGGGCCACGCCACCACATCCCAGGACCAGGACCTTCTTGCCCTGCAAGAATTCTTCCGGCGTCGGGGCCTTGCCGTCCGCGTCCTTGCCCGCCTGGGCCAGGCTCTGCAATGCCGCGTCGTAGTCGCTGTTCGATGCCCACCACTGCTGGTCCGCATCCTGATACATCGTGTTGGCGGCCCCGATCTGCTCGACCGGACCGTCGTAGTTCTGGACCAGAGACACCACCGCTTCCTTGTGCGGAATCGTGACGCTGTAGCCTTTCACATCCATCCATTTGAATTGCTCCAGCGTGTGTTTCAATTGATCGCGTGGAACGCGGAACGGCACGTAGACCTTGTTGAGTCCCAACGCTTTGTACGCAGCATTGTGAATCAGGGGACTCATGCTGTGCCCGACGGGATCGCCCAGCACTCCGAAGATTTCGGTGTCCGGACCAATCTGGTCGTAACGATAGATCCGCTTCATGTCCTCGAACGACAACTGGCCCGGCGCCATCTGGCGATCTTTGTTGAACGTGGCATAGGTGAAGGGCGAGCCGAATTTGCCGCACAAGATGCGGCTGAAGGCGCCCAGTTCTCCCATGCAAAAGCCGACTGTCGGGACCCGCGATTCCTTGACCAGTTGCAGCATGCGAATGGAATCGGCGGGCGTATGAGCCATCGTCACGATCTTGATGATGTCGGGATCCAGTTTGCACAACCGCTCATGAATGGCCTCCAGGTCGCGGGGCGTTTCCTCGAAGTCATGATGACTGACAATGCGCTTGGTCTTGCCATAGCGCGGGATTCTGCCGGCCGTGTCCTCTTCCAGATCGACGTATTCGACTTCCGACACAATGGCCGCTCGCAGCAGAGTTTGACGTTGTTCCTCGCCCCCCTTCCACAAACCTTTGTCCTGACCCCGGCGACAGGTGACGATCACGGGTGTCGGTCGCTCTTTCAGCAACCGCGTCATGTCGGGCAGGTGTGATAGCCAATCGAGCCGTAACTCCACCAATTCGGCACCGCGCTGAGCCAGTGATTGGTGCTCGACAATCATCATTTTGTGCCGGGTGCGGCCGAGACTGACGCAAATCATCGAAACTGAACCTGCATCCTGCGATGAAACCAGAAAATCACTTGCGCGACACCATTGGCGTCGGCAAATGGAATCTTAGCGACCCCCGGTACGAGACACCAGAACGGAAGAGGTCTGGGGGAAATGACGAATGACGAAATCCGAATGACGAAAGAATGACCAAGGACCAGTCTCGAAGGACCAAGGACCAAGGACAAATAACTAATGCTGCCCTTCCGCAACGCCACGTTGCCAAAACACCACACGCCTCCAGCCTCCAATTTGGATCGCAGTTCACTCTGCCCTTGGAAAAACCAAGGCTGCGATTGTTAAGACGTCTTGACACTTTTGTACGGCACGGGCTTTGCGTTTGACACGATCAATGCACTTTTTGTGCAATGGCGAACCTTCACGAATTCGGGGCTATTCCATGTCGTTGATCCACACCCGCATTACACCTGCGGCCGATACTGTCGCAGCTGCTGTCAACCCTTCCCAGCCCTTGGAAGCATTGGAAGCCGCGGAAGGCTTGTTGCAGGACGAGCTCAATGCATCACCGCTCGTCAGTGTCGTCATTCCCACCTACAACCGGGCCAGGGTGGTTGAGCGGGCTCTGAAAACGGCGTTTGCGCAGACCTATCGCAATCTGGAAATCATCATCGTTGATGACGGATCCACCGATGACACGGAAGCCGCACTGGCCCCGTTCCAGGACCGCATTGGCTACTTTTATCAAAAAAACCAGGGTGCATCGGCCGCCCGCAATCGAGCCATCCAGGAAGCCAGGGGGAAGTACATCGCCTTCCTGGATTCGGACGACGAGTGGTTGCCGACAAAGCTGGAGCAGCAAATAGCCCTGCTGGAGTCGCGACCAGATCTGTCCTTCGTGGCCTGCCTGTCAACGAATGAAACCAGAACCTACACCGACTACGACGATCACGACAAACAATTCCTGAAATTCATTCTGCAACCCTTTACGCAGAACATGACGCGTTACGTCGTCCGGCGCGAGTGCTTCGAAAAGTTTGGTCTGTTTGATACTTCAATCCACGGGCCCGAGGACTGGGAATTGTGGCTGCGACTGTTGCAGAACGGCTGCCGCTTTGGATTCGTGCCCGAGGTGCTGATGGCCTACACGTCCAGCGACGACGCCATCAGCAGCCGGCCCTATGCCATGCTAGCGGGGGAAGCGATCATCCGCCAACGCTACGTTGAGTCGTTGCCGAGCTTCTGGCAACGCCTGCGGCTGGGAACCTGGTTTCGCGCCCGATCCTACATGAACGCGGCCGTTTGCTTCCGGGAAGAGGGCAAACTCTGGAAGAGTCTGGGTTACATGCTGAGCTCGGTTCTGATCAGCCCCTTCGGCCCACGAAACAATTTACGGTTGCGAGTGCTGGTGGCCCTGGTGCGAGCGTTAATACTCCGGCCATTTCAGTCAAATCGCAGCGGGTCCTGATGATTTCAAGCGAGTGAATTCTGATGGATTTGAGGGTGATGCACTCGCTTGCGCTGCGAGCTTGTATTCAGCGGGCCGCACCAGTTTGACATCTCGGCCGCGTGACCTATTCTCAAATGATGTCAATCGAGTGAGCAGATGTCGCGGCCCGCGATGCGGCACTCATCGCCACGAGGAACAGCATGGTAACTGCAACGGCCAACGTGACTTCCGAGAAATGCCCGATGTGTGGCTCGGCCTCGAATCGGACCGTCTGCGAACGCGCGCGTCTGGGTCGCCAGTGGGCTTTGACCGAGTGCCGGGCCTGCCGATTGCACTTCACCGCACCCATCCCGACTCAAGACGATTTGGTCGCCTTTTACCAGGGGGATTATCATTCCGACCTGCGGATTGAAGCGGGGACCGAAAAGGCATTCGATGCCAAGTATCAGCGTTACGCCGATGCGCTCGGACGGCATCTGCCGCTCGGACGCGTGGTGGATGTCGGGTGCAGCACGGGATTGCTGGTCCGCAAGTTGTGTGATCGGGGCTATGACGCCGAAGGGATCGAATTGAATGCGGACAGCGCTGCCTGGGGCCGCGACAACTACGACGTCATCATTCATTCCAAACCGCTGGAAGCTTGCCCGTACGGTCCCGAATCGCTGGATGCGATTCTCTTCACGGATGTTCTCGAACACACACAGCATCCGCGCGATTATCTGCGCGAAGCCGGGCGGCGGCTGGTTCCCGGCGGCATTGCGCTCGTCACCTTTCCGGACATCTGGTCGATCGAGTCACGCTATCATTATCTGCTGTCCAAGCTGCTGCGGAGAGATTGGATGTGGGGCAATTGCCATGTGCCCCTGCATGTCTGGGAATTCACCCGTGTGACGGCCGAAGCATGCTTCACTGGGGCCGGCTTCGAGGTCGTCGAGTTCCGCCGGACGCAACCCGCGCCGGAACCTGTCGACTCTCTGGCACTGAAAGTTCTCTCGGCACCGACCAACCTCCTGTCCTGGCCGCTGCTCAGCAGTTGGTTCGGGACGCAGATGGAGTTCGTCATTCGGAAGGTGTGAGGTCGCTGTTCTGGTCTTGTAGGCTCTCGGTATCAAAATATTGGACACCCGCGCGATGAATTACTCTCCCCTCGCCTCGGTAATCCGGGGAGAGGGGCTGGGGGTGAGGGGGCTTCGATCAACCTTCGAGTTTCGAGTTTGGAAACAGTCCCATACGAGCGTCTTTGATTCAATCACTAACCGATAGACTGCGATTTCCCCTCACCCCGGACCCCTCTCCCCGGATTACCGGGGCGAGGGGAGATAGAACCTCGAAGTTGATTGCGATCGAGATATCGGTCCACCCATGACCCGATACGTTCCTCCATACCGGCTCTCGCCTTCCGGTGGCGACCTTCGACCACCACAGCTATCATGCTCCGATCAAGTGAGGGCGCGTTCCATCGGTAGTGGAATCGCGAACCGTCACTCCGTTGAGCGTCGCGCTCGGTCCTTTCAGTCGCAGGAGAACAATCTCGTGAGACTTTGCATTTGTATTTGTACGGTTCTGCTGAGTTGGTGTTCTGTTTCGCCAGCCGAGTCCAAGACTCCCCCGGTGATCGCTCATTGGAAGCTGGCGGGTGATGCTCAGGATTCGGGAACGCACGCCCTGCATGGAAAAAACCAGGGGGTCAAGTTCGAACTCGCGAAGCCGGGACCGCAGCAACCGGTCGGTGTGTTTGGCGGCAAACAGGAATCCATCGTGGTTCCGCATGCTCCCGAGCTGAAACTGGGGACCAGTGATTTTTCAATCAGCCTGTGGGTGCATACTGCCGAGCTGCTGGATGATGACCTGGGGGACTTGCTGAGCAAATTCGATCCGGTCACTCGCACGGGATTTCATTTGACACTGAGAACCAACGCCGGCGCCACCAACAGCCTGGCCAACACGCGCCAGTTGCAATTCGGGATCGATCGACAGACCGAGCCGAAGTGGACGGACGTCGGACGTCCCGGGGCATCGGTGTTTGGATTCGCCTTGGCCGTGCATGAGGGGACGCTGTATGTGGGGACCTGTGAGGCCCAACCGGATCAGGCCGGGCACGTCTATCGCTACGCGGGTGGTTCCAAATGGATCGACTGCAAGATCCCCAACCAGGCCAATTCTGTGTCGTCACTGGCTGTCTGGAATGGGAAGTTGTATGCGGGTACGGCCAAGTATCGCCTGAAGGGTTCGGCATTGGCCGAGTCTGAAAACCCCATCCTGGGTGGGCAGATCCTCCGCCTGGATGGCGAAGGGAAATGGATCCCCTGCGGGCAGTTGCCCGAGGCGGAAGGAATCGGCGGGATGACCGTCTACAAGGGCCGTCTGTATGCCTCGTCGTTGTACAAACCGGCGGGATTCTATCGCTATGAAGGGGATACGAAGTGGACGTCGCTGGCACCACCTGACGGCAAGCGGACCGTGTCGCTGGGTGTCTTCAACGGATACCTGTGGGCTACGAGTTACGACAACGGAAACATTTACCGGTTCGATGGCGAAACGTGGAAAGACATGGGTCTGACGGGCGAGAGCACTCAGAATTATTCCTTCGCGGATTACCAGGGGCACTTGTATGTTGGGACGTGGCCGAGTGGAAAAGTCTACCGCCTGAATTCGCAGGACAAATGGGAAGACATGGGGCGGCTGGGCATGGAGCTGGAAGTGATGGGCATGGTGACCCATAACGGCAAGCTGTACGCCGGGACGCTGCCCCTGGCTGACGTTTTTCGATTGGACGGGGACCGCGAATGGACCCGGCTGAAACAGCTCGATCCTACCGACACGAAGTATCGGCGGGTGTGGACGGTGGCTCAATTCGCCGGGCAAGCCTATTGGACCGCGCTTCCCACCGGACACATTTTCGCGATGGAAACAGGCAAATGTGTCACCTACGATCACGAACTCCCTGCCGGCTGGCGACACATCGCCGCAGTGAAATCGGGTGGCACGTTGAAGCTGTTAGTCGACGGCAAACGTGTGGCCGAATCGACCACCTTTGATCCCGCCGCATTGGACCTCACCAACGAACAACCGCTGCGGATCGGGGCCGGTTCCGGCGCCAACTTCAACGGGCGCCTCAGCAACATTCGCCTCTTCGGCCAGTCGCTGACGGATGCCGAGGTGGCGGTCTTGGCGGCCGAAAAATAACCTATAGTATCTCTATCTGGTCGCGGTGTTCGTCAGGGCGTTGCCATCCGCGACACGGCTGGCTGAAGTCTCGCCGCTTCAGCGACGTGGGATTCAGTGGAAAGTCGCCTCATGCATATCGTGATGATTGGTACCGGCTACGTGGGTCTGGTGACGGGAACGTGTCTTGCCGACAGTGGAAATGACGTCGCCTGCGTGGATATCGTGGCTGCCAAGATCGAAAAACTGCGGCGGGGTGAGATTCCCATTTACGAACCGGGTCTGGCGGAAATGGTCCTGCACAATGTGCGGGCCGGCCGATTGACCTTTACCACCAACGCCGCGAATGTGGTCCCGGAGGCCGACTGTGTGTTCATCGCAGTGGGAACGCCACAAAGTGAATCCGGAGCCGCGGACCTGACCGGACTGTGGAAAGTGGTCGATTCACTCGCGCCGCTGCTGTCCAATCGCACGATCATCGTCGTAAAGAGCACGGTACCGGTCGGAACGAATCGCGCGGTCGCCGAACGCTTGAAAAAGTTGACCGGACGGACCATTGATGTCGCCTCGAATCCGGAATTCCTCAAAGAGGGCTGCGCCATTGATGACTTCACCAAGCCTGACCGCGTGGTCGTGGGCGTCGAACGTCCGGAGGTCGCTGCCGTCTTACACGATCTCTACCGGCCATTCCTGCGTACCGAGCATCCCTTCCTGACGATGGGTCTCGAAAGTGCCGAGATGACCAAGTATGTGGCCAACTGCCTGCTGGCGACCAAGATCAGTTTTATCAATGAAATGGCGAATCTGTGCGAACGAGTCGGCGCGAACATCAACGAAGTTCGCCGGGGAATCGGACACGATCAACGGATCGGGTTTTCGTTCTTATTTCCCGGCGTCGGCTATGGCGGCTCGTGTTTTCCCAAGGATGTGCGGGCCCTGGTCAATGTCGCGGAATGCCATGAGATGGAAACGCGGATCTTGAACGCCGTGGACAACGTGAACAACGCGCAAAAGCAAGTCCTCTTTCACAAGATCCTCGCCCACTTCCAAGGCGACCTGGCGGGACGCACCATCGCCATCTGGGGCCTGGCCTTCAAGCCGCGGACCGACGACATTCGTGAAGCCCCGTCACTCACCCTGATCGACGCACTCCTGAAAGCGGGTGCGACTGTCCGGGTCCATGATCCGATCGCCATCGACAACGTCCGTGCATTGTATGGCGACAAGCTGACCTACTGCGACAACATGTACGACGCACTCAGTGAAGCCGACGTGCTGGCGATCGTCACGGAATGGAGCGAGTTCCGGAACCCCAACTTCGACTTGATGAAACAGCGCCTCAAGCAACCGGTGATCTTCGACGGACGCAATCTGTATGAACCGTCGGTGATGCAGCAGTTGGAAATCACATATTCAGGCATCGGCCTGAAGTAGACGGCATGTGCAACGACGTGAGGGATTTTCGGCACCCTGGGAGGGTGAGGCTCCTGCCGAACCGCGTGGTCTTGCGACGCCCGATAGACAACCGCGGCTCGGCGGGGTATCCTCTGGGTCCCTCGCCCTCCCATCGACTCGAAACACGAATCAACCATGTCTTCAGATAAACCACTCTCGAAAAGGTTTCACGGGGTAGCGGCATGGGCGCATCAGTCCCATGAATTCAGAATGGGACCTATGGGACGAATGGGACCTATGATGATCGCGCACCGGCGGGCCAGTTATCGTCGACGATGGGCAGTTCGGGCAGTTGGATCAAGTGGTTGTATTTGTGGCCGGTTCCCGTGTTGAACAGCACGATCCGTTCGTGCGGTTTCAACCAGCCCGTTTGCAACAATTGCTGGGCGGCTTTCCAGACCGCACCTCCTTCGGGACACGCATAAACGCCTTGCAGACGCGATAATTCGCGGACTCCCGTCATCAGATCCGCATCACTGACCGTCACCGCTGTTCCGCCACTTTCACGCAACACGCGTAACATCAAGAAGTCACCCACCGCAGCCGGGACCCGCAGTCCAGACGCCACCGTGGCTGCGTTGGGAAACATCTCCGCGAACTCGCTCCCCTTGTGGAATGCCGTCACGATCGGCGCACACTGTTCCGCCTGCACGACCACCATCCGCGGCCGTTGCGATCCGATCCAGCCCAGGCGTTCCATTTCATCAAACGCCTTCCACATGCCGATCAGCCCCGTACCGCCACCAGTCGGATAGAAGATGACATCCGGTAAGGGCAACGGCCCCGACCGAATGTTCATTTCGTCAGCAAAATCCAGAGCCAGTTCGTAACCCATCGTTTTCTTCCCTTCCAGCCGGAAGGGTTCTTTGAGGGTCGACAGGTCAAACCAGCCGAATTCCTGACAGCCCTTTTTTACCAGTTTGCCGCAGTCGCTGATCAAGCCGCGGACCAGATACACATTGGCGCCCGCCACCACCGATTCCAGAATATTCGCCGGCGGAGTATCGATCGGCATAAAGAGATGACATTCCAAACCCGCTTGCGCCGCATAACTCGCCGCAGCGCCAGCAGCATTTCCGGCCGAGGGCAGGGCGACCGCTCGTACACCCAGTTGCACCGCACGGGTGATGGCCGCAGACATGCCACGTGCCTTAAAGCTTCCCGTCGGGTTGAACGACTCGTCTTTGATGTAGAGGTTTTCAAACGGAGCAAACTCGCCCCGACGCTGACATCGCAGCAGGGGGGTCAGTCCCTCGCCGAGCGACACGGCATGAGCGACAGTCTCGACGGGCAACACTTCCACGAAACGCCACAGCGAACGCACGGTGCGCGAACGAACCAGGTCCGGAGTGAATCCCCCTTTCCGGATCGCATCCAGGTCATAGCCGGCCAAGAGCGGCTTGCCGCAACTCACACACAGATTCTGCAACTGGTCGATTGGGTGCGAGATTCCGCAGAGCCCACAAGTTAACGAACTATGCACGACGTTGCCCGCTTTCCACTGGCTGATATCCCGACATTTCTAGACGCAGGTAGGATGATAACAAAGGGTCAGCAACTCAAAAATGGCGACCGCAATCAGCCGCTGGGCACTAGCCCACGGTTCGGAACAATATTCGACGCCTCTCCCACTACGAAAACCGGACGCTAGCGCGTTCCGGCTGTTTACTGCTTGCGAAAAAACGAGCGGTAGCTAAACTTCGGCGTGTTTCAACCAGACATTTTCGGCCCGCCAACAGGGCCTCTAAAATCGTGAGGATCTGCCGTGAGTCAAGTGGCGTTCTTGTTCCCCGGTCAGGGGGCTCAGCATGTGGGCATGGGGCGATCGATTGTCGAGAAATGCCCAGCCGCTCGGGCGTTGTTCGATCAGGCTGGGGAAATTCTGGGCTATGATCTGGCCCAGATCTGCTTTGCAGGGCCCGCCGAAAAACTCGACACGACCGAAGTCAGCCAGCCGGCGATTTATGTCACCAGCCTGGCCTGCCTGGAATTGCTGAAGGCTGAGCAGCCAGGCGTTCTCGCCAGTTGCCAGATGACGGCCGGGTTAAGCCTGGGTGAATACACCGCCTTGGTATTTGCCGACGCGATGTCGTTCGCGGATGGTTTGCGAGTCGTCCAGAAACGGGGCCAGGCAATGCAGGCTGCCGCCAACGCGACACCGTCAGGCATGGTCAGCCTGTTGTTGCTCGATCGCGACAAGGTCCTGGAATTATGCCGCCAGGCCAGCGACGCCGGAACGATTCAGATTGCCAACAATCTGTGTCCGGGCAACATCGTGGTCTCCGGTACGAAGGCCGCTTGCGAGAAAATCGCCGCCTTGGCGCCCGAAGCGAATGGCCGAGCCATTCCGCTCACGGTTGCGGGAGCTTTTCACACAGAAATCATGAAACCGGCCGATCAGGAACTGGCACGAGCGCTGGCGAATGTCGAAATCCGCCCGCCACGGATTCCAGTGATTTCCAATGTCGATGCCCAGCCGCATTCCGACCCGGCAGAAATTCGGCAGATCCTCGTCCAGCAGGTGCTGAATCCCGTGCTGTGGGAAGATTCCATGCGTCTGTTGTTATCGAAAGGAATCGACAAGATGTACGAAATCGGCCCCGGCAAGGTGCTGAAGGGGTTGATGAAGCGGATCGATCGCAAGCTGGATATTGAAACGATCAACGATTCGCCGTGACACCCTCGCGGCCGGTCACGCAGTAACCGCAAATACAAGCTCGAAGCGCAAGCGAGTGCATCCTCGGTCGTTCTCAGAATCGGCGTATCAATCAGTGCCGTAGTGCGGGTTTTCCTGCCCGCTAGACGGCCAGGGAAGGACGTCCTACATCTTGTCCAATCCGTCGAACAACGCACTTCCGATCCGCACGAAGGTCGCTCCCTCTTCAATCGCGACTTCGAAATCGCCTGTCATCCCCATCGACAAGTCGGACAGGGTGATCTTGTCGGTGGGCGAACGAAGCTGCAGTTCATCCCGTAACTCACGGAGTGCTCGAAAGGCCGGCCGGGCGGTTTCCGGGTCGTCGCTGGCCATCGCCATCGTCATCAAACCGTGAATTACGACGTGCTGACAGGCGAGGACCGCATCCCAGTGAGCATGCAGTTCGTCAGGAATGAAGCCGTGCTTTGTGGCTTCTCCCGTGACGTTCACTTCCAGTAGCAGATGTGGCCGCATCTGCAAATCTTCTATTAGATCGTCAAGGTATCGGTGAGGAAAATCCTCATTTTTCGGCGTATACCGCGTTTGTAATTCAGCGGCTAGTCGATCAAGGAGTTCCAGCAATTTAATAGAGTCAACGGAGTGAATCAGTAGCGACGTGCAACAGCTTGGAGTCGGGCTGGTGACCACGGATTTGGCTTTATTGGATTGCAGGTGCCCGATCAGATGCCAGCGTGCCATTGAACTCTCCTGCATAGCCCGTTCAATGAGCTGTTGGGGGCGATTCTCGCCGAAATCACGCTGGCCTAACTCGAATAATTCTTCAACCCATTCCCGTTTGGCGTACTTCGTCACGGCTACCAGTGTCACTTCTGACCGTTCGCGACCCGCACGCTCGCAGGCGCGTTGAATCCGGCCTTCCACGGCCGCATAGTTTTCTCGCAGTTTCTCGATGAACCCGGACATGACTGATGGCTTTCTAACGACTGGCGTCTGTCGGACACCTTGATTATAAGGCCCCGGTGCCTGAAAGACATTTCAGGGAGGCAATGCAGACGATGGGAGGGCGAGGCTCCTGCCGAGCCGCGGATGTTTATCGAGAGCCGAATTACCACGCGGTTCGGCAGGAGCCTCACCCTCCCATCAAGCTTCAACTCGTGAACGCGACACGCCACATGCACTTTGTACTGGAACTGCCATCCTCTATAGTGTGATGCGACTGCTGCCAAGTTTGCAGGACCGACGTCGTCCGCAGCCAATCAATTCAAAAACATCCAACCAACTCAATGGAACCGACATGGCTAAGGCAAAGAAACAAATCTCGTTGACTTCTGCCCCGCCTGCCAAAGAAATTCTCGCCGAAGGCAAGTATCTCCGCCTGATCAAGCAGGGACATTGGGAGTATGCCGAGCGAAACAATGCCACCGGAGCGGTCGTCATCGTGGCCCTCACCAACAAGGGAAAGCTGTTACTGACCGAACAGTACCGCGTTCCGATTCAAGCCACGGTGATTGAATTGCCCGCCGGACTGGTCGGTGACATTCCCGGTGAGGAAGACGAAGCGTGGGCCGTCGCCGCGAAACGCGAATTGCTGGAGGAAACTGGCTATTCTGCGAAGAAAATCAAACCGCTGGTCGCCGGACCGATCTCTGCCGGGTTTGGCACCGAGATGATTTCGTTTTTCCTGGCCCAGAAGATTGAGAAGATCGAGCAGGGGGGCGGAGTCGAGGGCGAAGATATTCGCGTTCACGAAGTCCCCTTGAAGCGGGCCGTAGCCTGGTTGCGAAAAAAGGAACGCCAGGGCCTGCTGGTCGACCCCAAGGTCTTCGCGGGTCTCTATTTTGCATCGCTGGTCAAGTAGTCGTAGCCCGACTCTGGAGAGTCAGCCTACGGAGAATTACGGCGTTATCTTCATATTCGACAATTTGTCTCGCTATTCTGAGCGTAACTTCGTAACCCCTGATGATCAATTACCCTATACTCAAGACACTGGGCTCATTCGGGCACAAATTGAACTGATTTCGCTCTCCCCATTCCTGCAAAGTCCATCGTTTGCAGCCTGTTGAAAAAGGTGTCTGGAACTCTCCGAACGTCAAAAAAAAGCTCGATTCTGTCTGGTTGGCAAAGTTCCAGACACCTTTTTCAACAGGCTGCTAGCGGTTGGCCGCGGAGCGACGACATGGAAGCCGATCCCAAGTTTCAGGCACTATTCGACGAAGCCAAAGTGCAACTGAAGCAACGCCACTTCGACCAGGCGATTGCGTTGTTCGAGCAGGCGCAGAAGATCGATCCAGATGATGCGGATCTGCACGAAGCATTCGCCACGACTTATGTGTTGGCCGGCAACATTGACGCGGCGATCGAGCAGTTCAAACGCGTCACGCTGCTGGATCCACGCCGGTCCTCGACCTACGTGAATCTCGGGGCCTTATACAACCGCCAGGGCGAATTTCAGAAGGCCGTTGAAGCGTGCCGCCGAGCCGTGCAGCTCAACAAGAAGTCTTCCGACGGTTACTACAATCTGGGGATTGCACATCGAAAACTGAATCAGTTGGCGCTGGCCGTGCCGGCTTATCGCGAGGCCGTTCGCATCAATCCCCAATTGATCGTCGGGCACCAGAATCTCGGGAATGTCTTCCTGGAGATGGGGAATGCCCGCGAGGCGATCTCGCATTTTAAGCAGGCCCTGGCGATCGACCCCGAATTCGCAAAAGCCAAAGTGGGTCTCGAAAAGGCCCAGTTGATGCGCGAACAGGGCAAGACGGCATTCAGTCCGTTCGGACGGTTGGTCGATACCGAAACCGTGGCGGCCCGTCAGCAGGATACGCTGGAAGCTTCCAATTTCCGCAGCCTGACTGAAGAGGAGCGTGAGGAAGACCACCATATCCTGCAGGTGCTCAATCGCAGCATTGCCCGGGCGGCACGAGATCTCCGCGATCAGCTCAGGAATAAACTCGTCCCGGTAATCATGGAACTCGATCGCTCCGTGGGGACTGAGGTCAATTTTCAAGCGACGCAGATGAAGTTCAAGCCGATTGCAACCTACTTCCAGAAGGCCAGTCGCAATCTGCTGGCCGCCGTGCAAGAGTTGCGAGAGCACGAGCAACGCATGTTGGTAAAACAGAAGAAGTAGCGTATTCGTAGCCTGAATCTGCAGAGTCAGGCTACGAATTGCTATTCATCGTGGCCTTGTGGCCGGCGGCGCGAGGTCTTGCGATCGGACTGTTCGCGTTTGGACTGCAAACGACGCTCCATACTGCCTCGCGAGGGGCGGGTCCGTTTGCGCGGGGTGGGTGGGACCAGCACGGTGACAATCATCTCGCGCAGCCGCTCAAGACAATCTTCCGCATTGCGAGTTTGATCGCGATAGACCTGCCCGCTGATCACCACCTCGCCCAAAACCGTGATTCGCGGCCGGTAACGCGTGAGAAAGCGCTGCTTCACTGGTTCGGGCAAATGAGCGGACTGGGTGACATTCCAATGCAGGATGGCCTTGGAATTGACCTTATTGACATTCTGGCCGCCGGGCCCGGCCGAGCGCGCGTAGGTGAAGTGCAATTCGTCGTCGGGAATCTGGATTTGATCGTTAATTTCCAACATGCGAACAGCACCAGCGTATCAGCGAACCGCGATCGAAGAGGCAGCACGGCCACGAATCGTTCGGCGATCCTATGCCGCAGCACAGCCGACTGACAAGCCGGTTGGCAGATCACTGAGACATTTTCCAGGCGAGAAAGGTTCGCAAGCG
Organism: Planctomicrobium piriforme; assembly: GCA_945861445.1. Lineage (GTDB taxonomy): Bacteria > Planctomycetota > Planctomycetia > Planctomycetales > Planctomycetaceae > JAKFVC01. The sequence goes on from CAMAVF010000016.1 coordinate 25,996, forward strand.
GATCCCTCAATCGGCGTTTGCCGACAGGCCGAATGTCAGATTGGCAACTGATTCGGCTTCAAAGCTGTCGTAGTAGCCGCCGCATTCTTCCGCTCTCAGGAACAGCCACAAAATCAGTTCGTCCAGGTGCGGATGGTCGGCACGATCCTTGCGCGCCAACTCAGCACAATAGACGTAATTGTGGCCGGTGGCTTCGTGGTTTTCGAGCAAGTGGATATGGAATCCCTGCGGGCGAACCTGCTTCAAAAACTGTTCGCGACTCTCGGCCGACGGAAAGTAGGTCCAGTGACAGATCGGGCGGGGGATTTCGAGTGAATCGCCCATTTCTGCGGCGGCAGCCTGACGTTCGTGGGTCGTCAAGAGCTGGAATTCCGCTCGATTCGGATACAGTTCATCAAAGTAGACGTTCCATTCGGGATCTCGAGTGCGACTCAGTCGAAACCGGTAGCCAGGGTGCTTCGTCAGGACCTCTGCGGTCACGGGTTCCGGAATGCACTCGGTCGGAGCGTAGAAGTAGAACTTCAACTGTCCCTTCGTCAATTCGCGCCCGACAAAGTTTGCCGCGCACTGTTGAGAAAGCGCCGCCACCAGTTCGCGGTCAATCGCGTTCAAGACCTGACGTTCGCTGGGGCTGCCCATGCCGTGTGCTGCCGCGTCCTGCATGGGAATGGTGATTCGCAGCAGACAGGGCGCGTCTTTCAACGGCGCTCGGTCACCAATCTTCAAATTGACGATGACCGACGACATGCGGCGACCAATTCCGCGAAAGAAGGTCCCGAACTCTTCCAAAGAGTGAGCCATAGCGTGTTCCAGGATCGAATGGAGTCTATCAAGACGATCTCTGGACAGGGGGAAGACTGTCGCAGAAACGAGCAACATGAAAGTCTAGCTCATAACTGTGGTCAAAATTGCGCAGTTTGCCGATGAAGTGAGAGAATAAATGTCAAAATTCGGGATCCAGATCGAGTCGAATGATGGCCCGCCCTGAGATTTGCGGTGTTTTGTCTTGAATTGGCCACTTTCGGAGGAATTCGCCTATTTGCCAATCGGAATGGAAGCGCCGCCAGCGCCTCTTGTTCTTAGCGGCCATTCACGTCTATAATTAATCGGTTAGAAACAATTACCATCGGGTGAGTTCGGACGAGTGGCCGCAGGTGGCCCCGTCTGGGGTCTTCCGGGCTGGTCGAGGTCATTCCCTGAATTTCGAGCAGGGGCCCTCGGTCGTGGACATTTTGAAGGAGACGGCTGTCACATGTCAGTCACCATTACCGAAAAAGCGGCGAAGGAAGTCAAACGCGTCATCGAGGACCAGAAGTTCGCTCTGGACAATACTGTACTTCGGATCGGGATCCTTGCCGGTGGCTGCAGCGGCTATCAATACAAGCTGGGCTTCGACACCAAGGACGCGATCGACGAATCGAAGGATCAGGTCACCGAGCAGTTCGGGATTGCCGTCGCTGTTGACAAGCGCAGTGCCCTCCATCTGGACGGCACGCAACTCGATTTCTTCGATGGACTCGAGAAACGCGGCTTTACCTTCAACAATCCGAACGTGACCAAGAGCTGCGGTTGCGGCAATAGTTTTTCATCGTAGTCTGTCGCCGATCGTTCCGCGATCGGCACACGCTCGGAGTACGGCTGGCATTCTAAGTCGGAGTTCAAAAGCAATTGTGTAGCCGCGTTCGCCAGAACGCGGGCCGTTCCGTTGATCGCCCGCACTCTAGGCGAGTGCGGCTACCGCCCAATTCTGTCTGTCCACTTACTTAGGCAGGCAAAGGGTCGCGCAGCGCAATCGGCGGCCAATTGAAACGCGTGGATTTGAAAACACCTGACGGCTTGACTGATCTCACAGTCAAGCCGTTTTTGTTTGCAGCGTGAGTTCTTGTGGCCCGGTGATATAATCGGCGCAGCGTGAGGTCCTCGCGAAGCCGCGGGGTCCCTCCGGTCGACCGCAATCAAGATCTTGGTAAATCGACATGGCTCCCCCTCCAGTTCCGAGTCCCACCGTTGCCGAATCCGCCTTCGGACCGGCTCACTTCGTGAATCGCGAATTGAGCTGGCTCGAATTCAACGCACGTGTCCTGGAAGAAGCCGAGGACGACACCAATCCCCTGCTGGAGCGAGTCAAGTTTCTCAGCATTTTCAGCAGCAACCTCGACGAATTCATGATGGTCCGCGTCTCGGGATTGCGGTCGCAAGTGCATGGGGTCTCCGAACCGGAAGATCCAATCCCCGATCAACTCAGCGCCCGTGACCAGTTCGATTTGACCCACCAGCGAACCCGCGAACTCGTCGAACGGCAATACGCCTGTCTGAACGACAAGATCCTTCCCAGCCTGAAAAAGGAGAAGATCCGACTCCTGTTGCCTGAAGACTTGAACGCCAGGCAACAGGAATTCATGGCGGAATACTTCGAGCAAACGGTCTTTCCCGTGCTCACGCCGATGGCCATCGATCCCAGTCATCCGCCCCCCCACTTGCGGAATCGAGGCCTCTACCTGGCGGCGATTATCCAGCAAAAGGGGGTCCGGCTGGGTGGTCCACGCAGGTTGCTCGCGGTGGTGCAGATTCCGAACGTGCTGCCGCGCTTGATCCGGCTGCCGGGCGACGGAGCCGATTTCGTGATGCTGGAAAGCTTCGTCGGTTCACGGCTCGAACAGTTGTTCGGGGGTTCCACGATCCTGTGCTGGACCGTGATGCGGATGACGCGTGACGCCGATCTGGATATCGACGGTGACCAGGTCCTGCAGGATCTCTCGAAAGCCATTGAAGAGGGACTGCGGGCGCTGCGGACTCGCGACGCCATTCGCCTGGAGGTCGCGGCGGGGACCAATCCCCAATTGATCGAAGCCATCCGCCAGCCATTGGAACTGCTCGACCAGGAAATCTATGAAATCAATGGGCCTCTCGACCTGACCTGTCTGATGTCGCTGTTGTCCGTTGAGGGCTGTGCGCACTTGAAGGACGAGCCCTTCACGCCGCGCCGTCCCACCGGTTTGCCGGAAGGTTGCGACGTCTTTCGCGAAATCCGCCGCCGGGACATCCTGGTCCATCACCCGTATGAATCGTTTCAGTGCGTCGTCGATTTCATCAATCAATCAGCCACTGATCCGGACGTGCTGGCCATCAAGCAGACGCTGTATCGCACGGGGAGTGAAAGCCCCATCATCAAGGCGCTGATCAACGCGGCCGACAACGGCAAGAACGTCACGGCTGTCGTGGAATTGAAAGCGCGATTTGACGAGCACACCAACGTCAACTGGGCCCGTCAGATGGAACGGGCCGGAGTGCATGTGGTCTATGGGTTTCTCGATCTGAAAACCCACTGCAAGGTGACCCTGGTCGTCCGGCAGGAAGGGACCAAACTCCGCCGCTATGTCCATTTGGGAACCGGCAACTACAACGCAACGACCGCCAAAATCTACACCGATCTGGGCCTCTTCACTTGTCGCCACAAGTACGGGGCCGACGCGACCGCACTCTTCAATCTGCTGACTGGCTATTCGCGCGGCCACAAGTGGGAAAGGTTATTTACTTCACCCCACGACCTGCTACCGAAGATCCTGGAATTGATCCAGATCGAAGCGGACAAAGCCAAGTCAGGGCAGGGGGGGCGCATTCTCGTCAAGCTGAATGCCCTGGTGGATCGCACGGTCATTGAAGCGCTCTATCGGGCTTCGCAGGCTGGCGTTCAAATTCAGATTCTCTGTCGGGGAAGCTGTTGCCTGCGACCGGGAATGAAGGGCATTTCGGAAAACATTCGCGTCACCAGCATCATCGACCGTTTCCTGGAACACAGCCGGATCTACGTCTTCGGAGCCACTGACGACGCGGAAGTCATGCTGTCGAGTGCCGACTGGATGCCGCGAAACTTTGTCCGCCGCGTCGAAGTGATGTTCCCGGTCCTGCAACCCTCACTGAAGCGCCACATTCTGGATCAGATTCTGCCCACCATGTTCGGCGACAACATCAAGACGCGCGAGATGCAGCCGGACGGCTCCTACCGCCGCGTCCTGCGTCCGTCCAGCGTGCCGCCATTGCGTTCCCAGATCCGACTGCTGGCCGGACTACCGATGGAAGATTCGCCCGACGGAGATGTCGAGAAGTGAGGCGTGCTGCAAGATCAGTCAAACGCGACAACGTGAATTTTTATCTCCCCTCGCCTCGGTACTCCGGGGAGAGGGGTCGGGGGTGAGGGGCTCCGCGAGCGTCGTTCGATTAGCAATACAAAGTGGCATTTTGCTGGAAAAACAGAACCCGGCGTCGAGGGTCGCTCGTTCCCCTCACCCCCAGCCCCTCCCCGGAGTACCGAGGCGAGGGGAGATGATTCCTCAATCCAAGGGCTCTGATTTTCGCCTGATGCAACTCGCAAATTACTCCTCCAGTTCGGCGTCACAGAGTATCGCGGAAATATGGCGATCAATCTTCCAACTTGCCAGCGGCTGTTCGTCACAGGGACAGATACCGGAGTCGGTAAGACTACAGTCACCTCGGCACTGGTCCGGCACTGGCAGGCGCACGGCCGCAACATCGGGGCCTATAAGCCCGTGGCCAGTGGTTGCGAAATCAACGCCCAGGGCATCCCGTTCTGGGGCGATATTGAAGCCTACTTCGCCGCCTTGGATGGTCGATTTCCCAGAGATCGGATCTGCCCGCAATCCTTCGCCGCACCATTGGCGCCTCCGGTCGCCGCGCGTCAGATGGGCCGCGTCGTCGATTGGCAACTGCTCGTCAGCGGGGCCCGCTGGTGGGAATCGCAGGTCGACGCGTTGCTGGTCGAAGGTGCCGGAGGCTTGTTGTCGCCTCTCACTGAGACCGAGTCCAATGCCGACCTGGCGGTGAGCCTGGGCTACCCGGTTCTGGTGGTGGCCCGATTGGGATTGGGAACCATCAACCACACCCTGCTGACGGTCGAAGCCGCTCAGCGCCGCGGCTTGCAGGTGCTGGGTGTCGTCTTGAACGCGGCACAGCCGACAGGTGCCGACGAGTCGGTGAATTCCAATCCAGACGAACTGGCGCGACGCTGCCCCGCTCCATTTCTAGGGGTTCTGCCATATTCCACTCACGGTGACTTGCTTCACCATCCGGCTTTCTTGAGAATGGTTGGTCTGCTGGAGGAACATTAAGGAGCCAGGATGTGCCCTCACAACCTGCGATTCAGATGGCCGGAAGGTGATTTATGGCGATGGAAGTGGTCTGTGGCAACTGCCAGGGCCGACTCTTGGTGGAACACACGGGCGTCGTGGTCGCTTGTCCGCACTGTGGTGCCCATCTGCAAATTGGCGATCCCGCACCGCCCGCTGCACAGGCCCCCCCACCGAGTTTCTCGCCACCCGCTCCCCAATCTGCTCCGCCCCAGCCGGAAGCTCAGGCCCCCTTCATTCCACCGGCTCCGCCCCCGCTGCAATTTGCTCCACCCGAGTTTGCTCCTCCACAGGCGCCACCGCCAGTTTCTCCATTTCCAATATCCTTCGAACCGCCCCCTGTGGCTGCGTTTCGGCCGCCGGCTCAACCGGAACCGGTGTTCCCAGAAATCATTCTGACACCCCCAGCCCCTCCGTCGCCGCCCCCGCCTCCCTCTCCGGTACCGGCCGCAGTCGCGGCAGCCGCCGCTGAGACCGCCATTTCCAGTGCTCCGCCCGTTGACCTGTCGCCGCAACCGGTCGCTCAACTCAGTTGGCAGCCGCCCCAGTCGATCGCCCCTCCCGCTGGGCAAACCGCGTCAGATTCGTGGATGCCGCAGATCAATTTGACGCTGCCCCCGGCAGTCGAGACACCGCCGCAACCTCCGGCACCAGCGGCTCCGCCACCACTGGCCCTGCCAGAAACGGTGACGATGCTGGCGCCTGCGATGCCGGTCGTCGATGCCAGTCCCTCCACGGTCAATCTGTCCCCGCCCGCACCCAGTGGTGCCCCAGCTCAGACCGACATCTGGAATCCTACACGCGTAGAGAGCTCGCGCGTCGAAGAACCAGCCATTTCATTTCCCGGTGCGGAGCCTGCGTTCGCCAGCTTTGGGAACTTCAGCACTGCCCCGACCGTGCCGCCGTCGGCCGTACCCGCGCTCACCGCAGCGGCACCCGCCGCCGTACCGAATTTCGCTCCGACGACAGCGCCCTCCACGGCGGCGGCAGCAGTCAGCACCTCCAGCCCGACGATTGTCACTTCCGACGCACGTCGCGACGCGACCGTGCCGCGCGTGTACTTTGTTGTGGTCGCCAGCTACGCGAGTGCCATGACGCTGGCGTTTCTGTATCTCTGGGCGCGGTCCGGTGAGGTCTCGACGCTCGACCTGCCCGACGTCCGACCTCAAATTCAGAACGACCAATACGGGCTGCGATTGGGGCCCGAAGGTGCGTTACCAACTCCGTTCCGGCTCAAGCTTGGCGAAACCAAGCGTTATGGCAATTTGCTGGTCACTCCGTTGAAAGTCACCAAAGGGCCGCTGGAGTGGGTTTACTTCGATGGCAGTAATCAGACCAAGCCCCCCACCCCATCTCCGGTTCTCAAATTATGGGTCAAGTTCGAAAATGTCTCCTCGAACCAGACCTTCCCGGCGCTCGACGAGACTCTGTTATTCAAACGAGTCCCTGATCGGAAGAACCCGCTGCAGGATCGCAGCAACAATTACATCTGCCGTCAGTCGGAATGCAAACCCAATGGAAAGCGGGTTCCGGTTTACACCTTTCCGATCAAGGGAGACTGGCTCTTGAAGGGCCAGCACCTGGACACTCCCCTGCGTCCCAAAGACGAATGGGAAACGTACATTCCCTCGAACGACGAAGACCTCAGCGATCTGAAGGGTCCGCTCTGCTGGCGAGTCCACTTTCGCAAGGGCTACAACCCCCGCAGCAGGTGGGGAGTCACGACGCTGATTGAGGTCGAATTCGACAGCGCGGATATCCAGGCGGATAGCTAGGTAATTGCGTAGAACTGATCGAGTTGTAGCCGCACTCGCCAGAGTGCGGGCGATCAACCGAACGGCCCGCGTTCTGGCGAACGCGGCTACACTCTACCCGCGTCCCCGGTCGCCCAACTGCTGTCGCAGGTGTGCGATTTCGGCTCGCAATTCGGCTTCGGTTCCCTCATCGGTCGCCGCTGCGTGGGTCTGGCTGTGGTATTCCATGCGATCGAGTTGCTCGCCCAGAGTGTCGATGCGATACGCCACTTCGACCGTGGTTTGTTCCATGCCGGCGGAAACCAGCGTCACAACACCCAGAAACAGCAGCATCTGCCCGACGGTCGTCGTGAACCAGCCGGTCGGCGCGTAGTGCAGCGGGCCACCGAGGTACCCGACCAGCACCATCCCGGCACCCGCCGTCAAGGTGGCGGCACCGACATAGGCCAGGGCCTGCCCAAACCAGGCGACCCAGTTGATCTTCTTAATGGGTGATCGCATCCGAGCCGGATCGAAATGCGGACCGCGCAGTTGGGCCGGAGCGTGGGCGTAGTAACCCGGCGACATTTCTCGTTCGGTAAGCTTCGATGACCGCGAGTTCCCCTGGCGCGGCAGTGGCGTTGACACGTGCGGGGCGGGAATTTCACTCCAGCCCTGCGTAAACGCCGGGTCGACTCGATATCGCGGCGATTCCACATTCCCGGAGGAACGGCTGTCCGACTTGGATTTGGGCGGTTCGAAATGGGGCGGGTGCGGAGGTTCTTTGCGCGGTTCGGGGGGGACCAGCGGTCCGAAAGGATCAAACATCTGATTGCCGGTCCAGCGGGCCAGCAGATCGTGGGGATTCTTGCCCGGGCCAGGCGGCTGTCCGCCGGACGTGGCGTCCCCGGGATCAGCAGGCCGCTCGGCGGGGGGCTGGTTCGGCGGCGGTAGCGGCGAGGAACGGCCCGACATCTTGGGCAGAATCTCGGACCCACACGTGGCGCACTGCAACCGCTGGCTGTTGGGCCGGGCTTCGACGGCGACTTCGGATTGGCATTTGGCACACCACATAGCGCGCCCATCCTGTTCCGGTGAAAACCGGCAGCACGAGAATTGGGGGTAGGTCTGATTGGGGAGTGAGTTGCGGAAGCGGGATTATCAACACCTCGCCGATTCTGGCAAGACCGGTTTATTAACTCGAACAAAAGCCCACTTGTTTTGTCATGCCTCGGAGTGGTAAACTACTGTTGCGCCGGACGATTTTCGCAGAGATGGTCCGTACACTCTTTGAGCATACCCCACCGAGAATGCAGCTCGCCCGCTTTTTGCTTCCTCTTTGCTGGTATACACTTATAAACAGAGCCCAGTGATTTGACACGCCACAGGTGGCACGTGTAGTCGCCCCCCGTGTTGGATTTTCTGTCGCTACGAGATGGGTTGATTCAGTTCATGCGACGTCCAGATATTCGTAACATCGCCATTATTGCACACGTTGACCACGGCAAAACTTCGCTCGTTGACGCCATGCTCAAGCAGAGCGGTCAGTTCCGTGAATCGCAGCTTCAAGGGGAATGCATTCTCGATTCCAACGACTTGGAACGCGAACGTGGCATCACCATTCTCGCGAAGAACATCTCCATCCATTACAAGGGTGTGAAGATCAACGTCATCGACACCCCAGGCCACGCCGACTTCGGTGGTGAAGTCGAACGCGTGTTGATGATGGCCGACGGCGCCCTGATCCTGGTTGATGCCTTCGAAGGGCCCAAGCCCCAGACGCGGTTCGTCGTGAAGAAGGCGCTGGAAGCCAAGCTGCAGCCGATCGTCGTCATCAACAAGATCGACCGTCCCGACTGCCGGCCCCACGCGGTGCTGTCCGAAGTCTTCGACCTCCTGGTCGAACTGGGTGCCGACGACGAAACGCTCGATTTCCCCTACATCTTCACCAGCGGCCGCGAAGGCTACGCCACGCACGATCCCAAGGTGCGGACACAGAATATCTCGGAATTGCTCGATCTGGTGCTGGAAAAGATCCCCGGCCCGGAAGCGCGTCCCGACGAACCCTTCCAGATGATGGTGACCACGCTGCACTGGTCGGAATTCGTGGGCCGGATGGCTACTGGCCGGATTACCTGCGGCAAGGTCCGCAAGGGCCAGAAGGTCGTCATGATGAAGGCCGACGGCAAGAACGAACGGGGTGAAGTCGTTTCGGTTGAAGTCTTCGACAAGCTGGGTCGCGTCGAAACCGACGTTGCCGAAGCGGGTGATATCGTGGCCTTGGTCGGGTTGCCCAACCCAGAAATCGGTGACACGGTCGCCGATTTCGAAAACCCACGCGCGTTGACACGCATCAAGGTCGACGAACCGACGCTGTCGATGTTGTTCACGATCAATACGTCTCCGCTCGCCGGTCGCGATGGCAAGTATCTGACGACGCGCCACCTCCGCGAGCGTTTGAAACGCGAACTGGAATCCAATGTCGCCTTGCGGGTCGAAGAAAGCACGAGCGGCATCGACAGCTTCAACGTTTCCGGTCGCGGATTGCTGCACTTGTCGGTCTTGATCGAACAAATGCGTCGCGAAGGTTACGAAATGTCGATCGGCAAGCCGCAGGTCATTCGCAAGCGAATTGACGGCGAATGGCACGAGCCGTTCGAGCTGCTGACAGTGGACGTGCCGACGCCTGACATGGGTGGTGTGATGGAATTGGTCTGTGCCCGTCGTGGCCAGTTAAAACACATGGCGAGCAACGATCTCGGCCAATCGCACTTGGAGTTCCTGATTCCGGCTCGTGGACTGATTGGTCTGCGAACCCGCGTGCTGAACGTCACCAAGGGTGAAGCCATCATGAATCACCGCTTTGAATGCTATCTGCCGATGGAGGGCGAAGTCCCGCATCGTGGGAACGGCGTGCTGGTGTCTCAAGAAGTCGGTCGCGTGGTGGGCTTCGCCTTGTGGAAGTTGCAGGAGCGGTCAGAACTGTTCGTGGCACCAGGCGACGACGTTTATGAAGGGATGATCGTCGGCGAGAACTCCCGCGAAAACGACATGGTGGTCAATCCGATCAAGGAAAAGAAGCTCACGAACATGCGAGCGTCGGGCTCGGACGAAAACATGATGTTGAAGCCGCCGCGCGAGATGAGTCTCGAGCAAGCCTTGGAGTACATCGAAGACGACGAGTTCGTCGAAGTGACTCCGAAGATCATCCGGCTCCGCAAGATGATCCTCACCGAAATCGGCCGCAAACGCAGCACCCGTGGTACACCTGTGGGTGTGTAATTCGCAACGCGTCGCAGACAGTCTAAAACAGCACCCCGGAATTTATCCGGGGTGCTGTTTTGTTTGTCGCTGCCTGGATCCCATAAGTCCTATCAGTCCCATTCGTCCCATAAGTCCCATAAGTCCCATCAACATTCATGGGACAGATGGGAATCATGGGACCTGCAAAAGCAGCAATCAGCGATGCCGGTTGTAGTAGGTCGCCAGCGGGATGATTGCGGGCGGTGCCGCTGCAAGAGCCGCAATGGCCATAAAGAAAATCAGTTCCGACTGGTAGCCCCCGAATAGATTCTGGGACTGGGCAATTGCCTGTCGCCAACGCCACAGGGCGATCACGGCAGCTTCCGCGAATACGAAAACAAGCCCGCCGAATAACAAGCTGCGCATTCCAATGATGCCGCGCAGCATTCCGGCACTGTAGGCGGCGAACATCCACAGCAGCAAACATACCAGAACCGTCCCCGTTCCCCACGTCAGGGGGCCTTGGCCCAGTAATAGCACTATGATCCAGACCGGCACGATTCCCAGCGGGATCGCTGCAATCCAGCGACGTCCGCTGAGGGCCGCAGCGGTGGCCAATCCAGCACCGATCCAACCAATGAATGTTAACATTGCAATGTACATTGCAATGATGAGCGCCTGCTCCAGCCCCGTTTGATTGGGGGGCCAGAACGGGAGAGGTTTTCCGACTGGATTAAATCGAATCACGAGTTCGACTGCTCCAATCCAGACCATTCCCACCAGCAGCACTCCGAAGAGGGAAACCAACGTACTCGTCAAACATCGAATCAGAGCAATCCACCCTAAGGTGGCATCGGACAGCGGCAAGGTGGATTGTCCCGTGGGCCACACGCGTTGCGCGATCGCACGTTTCCCATGCGTACCCAACACGCTCGAAAACCAGGGTGAGACGAAGCAAATCGGGATGAACGCGAATACCAACGCCCCCATCTCCATCTGATGACCAAAGCTAACCTGGCGACCGTCAGAATGGCAGATCTCATCGATCACATTCGTCACATTCCAGACGGCGATGAGCGCGGTGAGGCCGATGATGACACTGGGCACCAACCAGCCATCCTGTTTCCATTCCAGCCAAAACGTGGCTGTCGCGGATGACCTGAATGGCCGCAATGTCCTGCGTCGGGTGCCGGCAGAGATTGCGGCCGTGAAGGGCAATTCGATTGCCCGTCCCCAACCCGCCCCGCGCCGGTCACGTTCGATGGCATCGACCAGGCTCCACCAGGACAATAACGCCGTGAGTCCCAAAATGAAGACTTCGGTCACGGTCAATTCCACCCACCGGTGATAGACGTAGACGTAGACGTAGACATCCTGAGAATCCCGCGGGTAATGCCCGAGGACCCAGCAGACGATGATCGTCCCCATGATCAATCCCGCCAATCCAACGCGATTGTCATTGCCTCGAAACCGATAGACCGTGGCATACATCACCATGAAGCTGACCCCGTAGGTCAACGCGGGTCCCAGGTACGGCCAATCCGCGGCGAACACCACGTTAAACAGAGTGCAGAGCACCAGATAGAGGCCCGCGCAGCAGACAGCTCCAGGCAGGATGCGCAGCGTGGCCAGCAATCGGGAAGTCACCGGCAGAGAATACTGACGCGTCGACATTCCCACTCCCTGGCCGATCCCAAACAGGCAGATCCCCAGGTTGATGAGAGTCACTGCCAGATGAATAGCGGGCGTCGTCCGCCAGTGTTCCGGTGACACCTCAAACCCCCAAAACCGGCGATAGAAGGCCTCGATCAAAGTAAAGCCGGCGATCATCACGAGCCCCAAGAACGTCAACCCGACGTTCCAGCGCAACCCACGGCGAATTTCCCAGCGTAATGCAGAGGCTGCGGTCAGCATGATGGGACCTCGCGGCTGCTATGACCCACAAAAATCTCATCCAGGCTGGGAATCGTTTCTTCCAGAATCTCGGCTCCGATACTGGCCGCCGTCGCCCGCAACAGGGCGGTTCCCTCGGGACACAGGTACTTCCATTCCGCTGCCGATCCATCCAGGTTGATCAACCCCGCGATCAGGGGTTTTTCAGTGACTTGATGCAAAAAGCGCACGGTCACCACCCGTTGACGTGACTTGATGTTGTCCAGCGAATCGTTCAACACCAGCCGGCCGTTGGACAGCATCGCCACTTGATCGGCCACCCGTTCGACTTCATCCAGCAAGTGCGACGAAAACAACACCGTGCGCCCTTCATCGGCGACCGTGCGGATGATGGCGCCAAGGATGTCTTTCCGGACCACGGGATCGAGACCCGATGAGGGTTCATCCAATAACAGTAACGGCGGACGATGAGCGAGAGCCGTCAACAGACCCACGCGAGCCAGTTGACCGCGTG
>CAMAVF010000017.1 GCA_945861445.1 Planctomicrobium piriforme
GGCAGTCAAACGGAACGAGCGTGAGATTCGCAAGGAGATTTCGGCCCTGGAAAAGACGATCGCCCGCCTGGACGATCAAAAACGACAGCTCAGTGAGCAGTTGATGAATACGTCCAACCAGAACGACGCGCTGCGGTTGCACAACGAAGTCGGTGCCGTGACGAAGCAACTGGCAGACGCCGAAGAACGCTGGTGCCAACTGCAAGAGGAAGAGTTGGAGGGTGTGTAGGAGGGGCGGGCTCCTGTGTCCCGGATTCTTGACGAGTGCGGTTCACATCCCTTTTCGAGAATTTTCCAAAGGATACGGAGAGCGTCAAAACAACTCGCGGATCGGTTCGGCATCGACGACCGCCCAGCGCGTCCCCATGGTCGTAAGTCGCGAGGAATCCACTCCCAGCGAGTGAAGCAGTGTCGCACACAACTCAGCGGGTGTCACCGGTCGAGTTGCCGGCGTGGCACCGCAGGCGTCCGTCGAACCCACAACGACACCCGGTTGAATCGGACCGCCCGCTAACAATGCCGACCAGGCGCCCGTGTGATGGTCACGCCCGCCGTGACTATTGATCAGCGGGGTACGTCCCATCTCGCCACTCACCGCAACAATCGTCTCTGACAGCAATCCAAGATCCGACAAATCGTCCAGCAAACCACTCAACGCCTGGTCGAGCTGGGGACAGAGAGTCGCGCGATAGTCGGCGGCCGTAGAGTTCAATCGCCCGCCGTTGGCGTGCATATCCCAAGTCGTTTGATCCAGCACCGATCGGAACTGATTGACCGTGACCACTCGCGTACCACGTTCGACCAACCGCCGAGCCTGCAGGCACATTTCGCCGAGTTGATGAAAACCGTATTGCCGTCGCATATTCCACGATTCACGTTGCACATCGAGCGTTTTGTTGAGCAGCGGCGACGTGTTCCTTGCTGCCGAATCGTTCGCCATGCAGGGGGCATGTTGCCGCCCCAGTCCTGCCGCAGTCTGGCCATCTCCATCGGCAATGAAATCCGACGTCAACCGTCCACCCAGAACGACATTCGCTGGCAAATCGCCACGACGCCCCAGCGCGTCTGAGAGGACAGAACCGATCGAGGGAGCGGTCTCATGGTGGTAGAAACACTGCCCGGTCAGCAGCAGTTGTTGCCCCGCCGAATGTGTGGCTGGACCATCATGGAATAGCGATCGAACCAGTGCAACTTGCTGCATACGCTGGGCCATCCCGGGCAAGTTCTCACTGATCCACACACCGGGAACCGAGGTCACGCACGCGGGATCGAAGTTCCGATACTCAACAGGGGCTTCCGGCTTGGGATCCCAAGTATCGATCTGGCTGGGACCACCCGCCAGATTGATCATGATCAACTGCTTGGCCCGGGTTTGAGGAGCACTTGTTGCAGGTGCCGCAGAATTTGCCAGGCCGAATTGAGGAGAACACATCCAGCCTGATGCACATCCCGCAGCAGCGTGCAGGAATGACCGTCGGGACACGTTGGATCCACGGTCAGTGACAATTTTGGGAAGTTGAGGCATGTCCGCTGATCTCGTTAGGGATTGAGGTATGAACACATGGCTCGTTTTGATTTCCTGGTCCGATGATCGTACGCCGATTATAGCGAATAATCATTGCGCATTCGTCGGTCGCGACAAAACGGATTCCGACTGGTCACGGAGTGACCGCGCATACAAGCTCGAAGCGCAAGCGAGTGCATTCCTTTTAAATGAAACATCGAGAAAGATGCACTCGCTTGCGCTTCGAGCTTGTATTTCTCAGACCCTCCCTACTACCCCGATCGCACTAACTCCATCGGTGTCTCGAACCGATCCAGCACGCGGATCTTCAACATGGCAAATTCTGGCTCGTCCAGACGCCCCGAGTTCACCAGGTGAAACGCCGCCGAGCGGGCTTCTTCGAGAATCGCCTGATCCCGCAATAGATCGGCCACGCGGAGTGGCAGATTGCCATGCTGCCGGGTCCCCAGAATGTCTCCCGGACCGCGCAGTCGAAAATCGGCCTCGGCAATTTCAAAACCGTTCGTGGATGTTTCCAGGGCCAGCAGGCGTTGCAGGGCCTCCGGCTTGTCGGTTTCCGTGAACAGGAAGCAGTACCCTTGAAACTCACCGCGCCCAATGCGGCCGCGTAGTTGATGGAGCTGAGACAGCCCAAAACGCTCGGCTTGAAATATCACCATCAGATTGGCATTGGGAACATCGACGCCGACCTCAATGACCGTGGTGGAGACCAGCGCCTGAATCTTGCCCGCTCGAAAGTCTGCCATCTGCTGGGCTTTCACATCGCGATCCAGTTGCCCGTGGACCAGTCCCACGCGGAAACCTTGCAGCTCGGTCTCCTGCAGTTCGCGGTACGCGGTCTCGGCACTCATCATATTCACGGCGTCACCGGTGGATTCCCCTTCCTCGACGCGCGGGCAGACGATATAGACCTGCCTGCCCGATTCCAGCTTTTGGCGAATGAAATTCCAGGCCTTGCTGCGATGTCCTTCCGTCGAGATCCGGCTCGTAACAACCTTTTGCCGACCGGGAGGCAAGTCAGCATTGATCGTCAGATCGAGGTCCCCGAACTGCGTCATGCAGATGCTGCGCGGAATCGGCGTCGCTGTCATCACCAGCATATGGACGTTCTCAGTCCCGCTCGAGAAGTGGGCGCGTTGCATCACGCCGAACCGGTGTTGTTCATCCACGACGACCAGGCCCAGCTTGGAGAACGACACATCCTTCTGTATGAGCGATTGAGTGCCGACGACCAGTTGCGCCTCACCACTTTTGATCTGTTCGA
Organism: Planctomicrobium piriforme; assembly: GCA_945861445.1. Lineage (GTDB taxonomy): Bacteria > Planctomycetota > Planctomycetia > Planctomycetales > Planctomycetaceae > JAKFVC01. Next base: position 2,790 of record CAMAVF010000017.1, read on the forward strand.
GTGCCAGTTGTCGCTGCTTGGTGGTCAGGTTCCCGGTCAACAATAGTCGTTGCACGCGGCTGTGCCCCAACAGTCGTTCCACCGTCTGCCAGTGCTGCATCGTCAGCAACTCAGTCGGCGCCATCAGGCACGCCTGATACCCGGCGGCGACGGCGACCAGCATGCCATAGATGGCGATGGCCGTCTTGCCGGCTCCGACGTCGGCCTGCAACAGACGCTGCATGGCCTGACCTGTGGCCATGTCGCCGGAAATATCCTTGATTGCATTGTCTTGCCCCGCGGTCAGCGTGAATGGAAACAGCCGCCGAATACGGGCATCAATCTTTGGCGTCGTGGGCAATCTGGGTGCGGGACTGCGTTGCCGCCAATAGCGCCGCCGCAGTGCCAGGGCCAGTTGGAAATCCAGCAAATCATGAAACACCAGGCTGCGGCGGGCTTCCTGAGCATCCAGCAAACTTTTGGGAAAATGAATTCTCCGCAGTGCATCCTGAATGGGGGTTAGTTGCCACTCAGCTTGAGCTGCGGCGGGAACGGGATCGGGAATGAACTGGGAAAACTCCTGGACCACATGCTGCGCGATCCGTCGCATCTCGGACATCCGCAGGCCCTCGGTCAAGCCGTACCGTGGCAGCACTTTCAACGCCGCCGAGGTATCATCCTCGTCCCCGATCCATTGCACATCGGGATTCGAAATCTCCCAGCGCCCCTGGCTCCATTTCGGCTTCCCCGAGAACACGACTTGCTCGCTGGGTTGGAACCTCTTCAGCATCCAGGGTTGATTGAACCAGACGCCGCGCAGGTAGCCACCCTGGCATTCCAGCAGGATGCCCACCATGACGCGTCCCTTGGTGAGTTGCCGGTAATCCTGATCGACGACGCGCCCCACCACCGACTGGACGAGATCCTTTTGCAAGTCTTTGATGCCGCGGACATCAGTCAGATCCAGATAATCCCGCGGCAAGTACCACAGCAGGTCGTGGACCGTTCGCAGCTCCAGCTTCGCCAACAATTCGGCTCGCTTGGGCCCCACTCCGGTGACAAACTGCAACGGAGTCAGGAGTGGGTCGTCGGGGCCGGACATGGGAAAACGAAATCTCCGATTGATCGAATGCGTAGCCGCGTTCGCCAGAACGCGGGCCTTCCCGTCGATCGCCCGCACTCTGGCGAGTGCGGCTACCACCTATTTTCTGGTGCGCATCTGCTTAGAATACCAAGTCTCAAACCCGGATTGATCTGCCGGGGATGATTTTTTTCGGGCGGCCTGACGATCAAGTTCCACAATGCCCGGAACTGTTGTTGTAGGTCCGTCGCCGTCAGACTCTAATAGAACCAGCCGCGCTCCTGCTGTTTTCCCGTTCGTATTCCCGAGTGAAGGTTTGAAAAGATGCCGTCCCCGAAAATCCTGGCATTCGCCGGTAGTTTGCGCGTTGGATCCTACAATAAGAAGCTCGTGCAGATCGCTGCCGCAGGGGCGCGACAGGCAGGTGCCGACGTCACGTACATCGACTTGCGTGATTATCCGCTGCCGGTATTCGACGAAGATCTTGAGGCCCAGGGGACGCCGGAAAACGCATTGAAACTCAAGCAACTCATGTTCGAACATCAAGGCTTGCTGATCTCGTCTGCCGAATACAACAGTTCGCTGTCGGCCGTGCTGAAGAACACGATCGACTGGATCTCACGCCCAATTCCGGGGAAGCCACGTCTGGCGTGCTACATCGACAAAGTAGCCGTGCTGATGAGTGCCTCCACGGGGGCGTTGGGCGGCCTCCGCGGCCTCGTCCATCTGCGCGCCATCCTAAGCAACATCAATGTCTTGGTACTCCCCGAACAGATTTCGATCCCCAACGCGGCCGAAGCCTTCACTGCTGAGGGACAACTGGCCGACGCAGCCAAACAGGCGGCGATTCAAGGACTGGGCCAAAAGTTGGCGCTCACCATTGCGAAATTACAAAGCAAGATTGCGGAAGAGACAGTGTAGGATATGGCACTCTGACTTAACGTACGCGCCATTACGGTGTGATGAGCGTTCCCAGGCGAGCGTCCGGCGTAAGCCGGATGGTTGTTGGCGACTCGCATCAAACAATTATGAGTGGTCTTTTTTGAGAGGCCGCAATAGGTTTTGTCCTCTGGAAAGTGCCGTTTAGGTCCTTCGAACCTCGCCAAAAACCATCCGGATTACGCCGGACGCTCGCCTACGAAAAGGCGCAAGAGCTGCCCAACTCGTTTAACGGGGAATCAACGGCGTCCCATACTATTGCGACCGCATTGGCCGCGAGTCCCATCCCACGGCATGCCACGACTACGGCTTCGTAGTCATCAACGGCGTAATCACGCGTGACGCGTGTAGTTTCTCGTGCTTGACTGAGTTCTTCGCGACCACGGAGTTTGCAGGGAAATCGATGGTGAATGGTTCGCCCGTGTTGGGGTTCGGCTCGAAGAACGGGGCTCCGGTGCTGGCCACGGTGACTCGGATCCGATGGCCCTTGTTAAAGTTCTGGCTGAACCAGCCGATATCGAAGGCGACCTTGTAGATCTTGCCGGCTTCCATGAAGACTTCCTTCTCGTAGCCCTCGCGATACCGCGCCCGGCGGACATAGTCCATGATCATGATCGACCGGCCGTCGGGATAGACGTCACTGACGCGCACGATGAAGTCGGTGTCCTTGGCGGTAGACGTCACGAATAACTCGGTCTGGATCTTGCCGGTCCATTCGACCGGTTCGGTCAGGACATCGGTGGTGAATGTCCGAACTTGTGCCTGCTCTTCAAACCCTCGAGCATCCTTGGCTGCGGGCAGCCCGCCAGCTGGAATGGTATTGGGGTGCAGCGGATCCGCGAGGAACGTCGTTTCTGAACTCGCTGCCGTCGGGGCCGTCAGCGTCAGCTTGCCTTCCGGCTGCAGGTAGTACGAGGTGGCTTGAGCGGGAATGGGCCAGTTGTCGGCGGTCCGCCACTCGTTACCGGGGGCGTTGTCTTCGCCCAGTGCGCCCATGACGTAGTAGCGGACGGCCGGATCCTTCTCGACACCGTTATCAACGCCCTTCAGGTAGTGGTCGAACCACTTGAGCATGTGGGCTTCCATCGGGAACTTCGCGTTCTCGGGATAGGTCATCTCGGCGACCTTATTGATCTCCTTGTAACGGCCGTGCAGCCACGGCCCCAGCACCAGTTGCTGTGTCTGACGCGAGTTGGGACCGCCATGATTGCGGCGACCGACATAGCTGTCGACGCAGCCGATACACATGAAGTCGTACCAACTGCCGATGGTGAAGCAGGGGACGTTCATCTTGTTGAAGTGCAGGGAACAATCTTCATCCTTCCAGTAGTCATCAAAAGTGGAATGAGCAAACCATTCCTTCATCAGTTCCAGGTTATCGGCCTTGTTGCGGCAGACCGCCTCCATCCCTTTAAAGCGTTCGGGCCGGGTCGTGCCGCCGATGCGATAGCCTTCATGATAGAGGCTCAAGCCGGTGTCGATCATGTACTGGCAGGTCAGATGCGGGGGTTGAGCGACCGCCAGGAAATTCTGAGCGAACCCGGCTTGAGAACTGCCGAACGTCCCGATCTTTCCCGTGGACCACGGCTGCTTGGCCAACCACTCCACTGTGTCATAACCGTCCTGCAACTCGCCCCAGCCGAGAGCCCGATAACCCTTCCACTTGCCTTCCGACAGTTGCGAACCACGGAAGTTTTCGAGACACACGACGTAGCCCCCTTGAGCCAGCTGGGCCATGGCCTGACGAGTGCCCACGTCGCGACCATTGGCATAGCGTTGCTCGTAGATGACCGGCCAGGGACCGTCACCCTTGGGGAAATACAGGTAGGACGACAGCTTGACGCCATCCCGCATCGGGATCATCACATGCTTTTCGGTGACTGTTCCCAGGTCAACCTTGGGCTCGTCGGCAGCGAAGAGGGCGGTCGAGAGAGAGAAACAGCAACCCCACATCAAGATGATTCGGCCCAGCATTGGGAGTTCCTTTCGGGAAGAGAGTTTTTCTACTAGCCCGGATTATTCATCAGCCGCAGGGCGCTAGCCCACGGTTAGCACCATTCCCGCAGAAACCGGACGCTAGCGCGTTCCGGCTGATTTGCGCGGTGTTTTGGCAAGATGGTCCCAACTCCTTTGTTGCGCCAATACTTGTGTATGATGCAGATCGACCCATGAATAATCCAGCCAGCCCATTATGGTGAGTACAGCCCCGGCAGGGAACTCAACAGGGCCTCTCTGGTGCCGATGCGGGCGGGCCTAACTGGATCCGTCAGCGCAACTTCAAACTGGCCAGGGCTGCGATCGCCAGCAATGCGGCGGAGATCCAGAAGCGGACCACGATCTTCATTTCGTGGTGCCCCTTGAAGAGATAATGATTGTGCAGCGGGCTGCAGGCGAGGATCCGCTGACCGGTCCGCCGGAACCAGAAGACCTGTGCCATGACGCTCAGCGTCTCCACGACGAAGATCCCTCCGACCACGACCAGCAGGCATTCTTGTCGCGTCACCAACCCCGCGTAGCCGATCAGTGCTCCCAGGGGCAGCGATCCCGTATCCCCCATAAAGACTTCTGCCGGATGGCAGTTAAACCACAGGAATCCCAGCACGGCACCGACCATGGCCCCGGTGATCACAGACAGTTCGCCGCTGCCCGGGACGTAGGGAATATGCAGGTATTCGGCCATCACGCGATGCCCGGCCAGGTACGTCAATGCGGCAAATGCCGTCCCCGCGAAGACCATGCAGCCACACGCCAGTCCGTCCAATCCATCCGTCAGATTCACGGCGTTCGAACTGCCCACCAGGACAAACATCGCCCAGGGAATGAACAGCAAGCCCAGCGGGATGACATGATTCCGCCACGGCAGAACCAGGTCTGTCCCATGCGGAACATGGCGGCTGACAAAATAGAGCGCCGTCGTGACGCCCAGCGCCACGACCCACTGCCAACAGAACTTTTGTTTGGCGGTCAACCCGTTCCTGGTCGTGCTGAGTTTGACCCAGTCATCAACGCCGCCAATCAGACCGTAGCCCACCGCCACGGAGATCGCCTGCAGGACGTAGGCGTTGCCGAGGTTACCCCACATCAGGACGGCCACCAGCAGGGCCGCCATAATGAACACGCCCCCCATCGTCGGGGTCGACTGTTTGTGCTTCTGAATCTCGTTCAACCGGTCAGAATCGCTGGCGATTCGCTCGCGCGCATGCCGTTTCAGCCACCGAATCGCGAAGGGGCCCAGCACAATCGCAAACAGGAACGCGGACAGACTGGCGAGGGCCGTGCGGGCTGTCAGGAACACGCGGGAATCGCCCGCGGAAAACACTTCCAGACGCTCCAGCAGCGGGCCAAAGTAATGCAGCAGAAAGACAAGCATAAGGGCAAGTCGGGTCCTGGAAGCCGGGTAAGGGATGTCCGCCACGAGCAGGCGGGATCATAGCAAACACCGGAACAAGGTCCAGACCCGAAATTCAACGCCGCTCCGATGAGAAGGTCTTACTAGAAGAGCGTCACCAGTCACCAGGCGAGCCCGGTGGCGTACGCCCCGGGATTCTGGCATCCAATTCAGAACCAAACCCCCGGCCTAACGGCACGGGGCTCACCAGTGGTGGCTTCTCTGTCGGAAGTGCGCAGATTAGCGGGAAGTTCAACTCGGGCGTGCCCTGCTGGAGGGGGGGAGGAAATGCAGGGCACGCCCGGTTGATTGTACGTCCGGGTGTCGAGGGAGGTTCTCGACACCCGGTGTTGGTTTAACGGCCAAGCGACGTTGGGGTGATCGACCCAGAGACCACATGTTCCAATGTCATAAATGCTTCAGCTCAGACCCAGAGAGCCGTGCAGGGATTCCCGCAAATCCTGGATGCACACCGTCAAACCGACATTTCATTGTTTCATAAGAGGCTACTAAGCGACCGCTTTCAATCTGCGTTTTCCTTCCGGACCAATTCCGGACTTCTGCCGCACCCATTCGACCACACGTTCCATTCGCATCCCGCGTGATCCCTTAATCAGCACTGTCGAGTCTGCGTCCAGCCAGCAATCCAGCACCGCGAACACGGTGTCCATTTCCTGGCACGTCGCGATCCCATGCCGCGGAAACCCGGCGGCAATGGCCCCGGCAGCAATCCGATCGGCATGCGGTCCAAAGGCAATCACGCTGTCGATTCCGGCCTGTGCGGCATACGTGCCAACATGTTGGTGGTAGGCGTCCGATTCGTCGCCCAGTTCCAGCATGTCGCCCGCGACCAGCACGCGTCGTTGTCCGGTCTGCCAGTCTGCCAGCAACTGGCAGGCCGCCTGCATAGAGGCCGGGCTGGCGTTATACGTATCGTTGATGAGGGTCAAGCCCCCGAGTTGTTCGACTTCGCACCGGCTGTCGGCTGGCACGAATGATTTGAGTCCCCGGACGAGCGCTTCGTTTTCCAGACCGATCTCGCGACCCACAGCGATCGCTGCCAATGCCGAGACCAGGTAATGTCGTCCCGTAACGGGGACTTCAAAATTCGTCCCGCCGACCTTGAATTTCAGGCGGTTGATGCCCATTTCGACTTGCGTGGCGCGGACTTGATTATGCGATCCCTGGCCAACCAGAATGACCTTGCAGGCGGCCCGTTTGGCCAGACTGCGAGTGACATCATCATCTCCCGCCAGGACCGCGAACCCCGATTTTGGCAATGCTTCGAACAGTTCACCCTTGCCTTGCAGAATGCCAGCCATACTGCCAAAGGTTTCCAGGTGGCAGGGGGAAATCGCGGTAATCACGCCAATCTCGGGCTGCGCGATTTCGACCAGCTTGCGAATGTCTCCGATCCGTCGCGCCCCCAATTCCAGGACGGCAAATTCTTGGTTGCGTGAGATTTGTAACAGGGTCAGCGGCAGACCGATTTCGTTGTTGAAATTCTTCTCGCTGCGGATTCCGTCGTAACCGGTGTTCAATGTCGCGTAGATCATCTCGCGAGTGGTTGTCTTGCCGACGCTTCCCGTCACGCCGACGATTAACGCATCGCGTTGCAACCGATACCAGCCGGCAAAATCGGCCAGGGCCTGCAGCGTATGTTCGACTTCGACCAGCGGCCCCAGACTGTCGATTGGCTGTCCACGATTCACGACGCAGCAAGCGGCTCCGCGGGCTTCGGCGTCGGCAACAAAATCATGCCCGTCCTGGTGTTCGCCACACAACGCCCAGAAAACGCTCCCCGGCTTCACGGCGCGTGAGTCGGTCACGATCTCCAGGAACATGTCATCCACGTCGGAAATGCTTTTCGGATTTCCTCGAGTGGACGCGACAAGTTGTGCTAAGGAAACGGATTCCATGATGCAATTTCAGGCAGGTGCCGAAAGGGCGAACTTCAGGATGATGTCGTATAAATGGATGTGGGCGGCAGAAAGGCAGCGGTGGGATTGTCGATGGAAGTCAGGAACTGGCGGGCGACTTCGCGATCATCGAAGTGATGCCGCTCGGTGCCCACAATTTGCTCGGTTTCATGCCCCTTGCCGGCGATCAACACGCTGTCACCGGGCCGTGCCAGGTCGAGCGCGGTATGAATGGCTGATTCTCGATCTGCGATGGCTAGAGGTTGCGGGCGACCGCTGACCGTGCCGGTCAGGCAATCGCGAATGATTTGTGCGGGGTCTTCGGTACGCGGGTTATCGCTGGTCAGGATGGCCACGTCGGCCTCACTGGCGGCTTGTGTGAGCAGCGGCCGTTTCGAGCGATCGCGATCGCCACCCGCACCATAAACGACAACGACGCGTCCAGGCGTGATACTCCGCAGACCACGAATACAGCGTCTCAAGGCATCATCCGTGTGGGCGTAATCCACAAATACCGAGAATAATTGGCCGCACTCCACGGTTTCCATCCGCCCCGGCACAGCTCGCAATGATCGCAATCCGGCCGCAATTTGCTCAATCGTCAGGCCCAAATGACAGGCCGCGGCACTCGCCGTCAGACAATTGGCGACGTTATGTTTTCCCAGCAGCGGCGTCTGGACTTCGATGGCGCCGTGCGGCAGCCGCAATTCGAACAGCGTTCCGGCGAGCGATTGATCGATGATCTGGGCCGTGACATCGGCCTCGGAATCAATTCCAAACGTCAGCCGCGAGTGATTCTCCAACAGTTCCGGCAACGGCCAACTGCCCGGATCATCGGCGTTCAAGACGATGCAGCCGCCCGGTTTCAGATGTTCGACAATCCGCCACTTGCTGCGGCGGTATTCGTCGTACGTGTGGTGATAGTCAAAGTGGTCCTGAGTGATATTGGTGATGGCCGCCACATCGAGTTCGGTGCCGGCAATTCGATCTTGATCGAGAGCGTGGCTGGAAACCTCTAACGCGACGTGCGTCGTCCGCTGATGGACCATCCGGCCCAGCCAATTCGAAATCGTTGCCGAATCGGGGGTCGTCAGCGTGGAGCGTTCGCCGCACAGGCCGTCGTGGTATTCGATCGTCCCGAGCAAACCGGTCTGCCGGCCTGCGGCTTGCAGGATCGACCGGCAGAGCCAGGTGGTCGTGGTTTTTCCGTTGGTACCTGTGATTCCCACTGTCTTCAGCGCCCGGGATGGACTGCGCCACAACTGGGAACACAAGACGGCAAACGCACGGCGGGGATCAGACACGACACACTGCGGGACGGTCATTTCCGGTAACGGATGCGACACCAGCAGTGCTGAAGCTCCGCGGGAGACCGCGTCCGCGGCAAAGTCGTGTCCATCGACATGAGTTCCCGGAATGGCGGCAAACAGCATGCCCGGCCGGCAATTGCAGCTATTGGCCGTCGCCCCCGTCACGCGAATGTTGGCACACCCGACGAAACTGGCCCCGGGAAACACCTGACGCAATTGAACCGGCACCTGAGCAGGCATTGCACCGCCTAAGCGAGATGTCGGTCCATGCAGCATGGCACACTACCCCTGGGGAGTCAGCTCCAGCGTGGAACTCAGGATGGAAAGTTGATGAGATCGGAAAATCGCAACGGGCCAGAACTGGCACGCGGATCAGGCAGGCATGTCAACTGTGTGGGTGATGGATAACTGCGGTGAAGTGGCGAGCATTCTCGCGATTTGGCCAGTTGGGTCAACAGGAGATTTGTGAAGTTCGAAAATGATCCGGGTGCCAGGTTTCCCGGACGGACTTTCGATTGACAGGATTTTCAAAACCGGATACACGAGTCTGCCATACTGATCCTAATATTCGTATGACGCAAAGAGCGGCTGGCAACGCCATTGCGTTTCGAGGGTTATTGAATGTCCACAACGCTGTCTGAGTTCGTTGCGGGTGCGGTCGTCGAAGATACCGCTTCCGGCAGTGCCGTCGCGGGACGTCGATTGATCAAGCACAGCTTCTGGTATCAATGGCGATCCGTGATTACGTCAGCCTGCCTGTTGACCTGCCTAGCACTGGGGTTGATGTCGGCCCCGCGTGTTCTAGAGGGAACTCTGGCGGCGTGGGGTTTGAACGCCGTGGGTTGGACGTTGTTCACCGCGGGCGTTGCCATTCGCCTCTGGGCGACCCTGTACATCGGCGGACGTAAAGCCAAGGGCGTGGTCGAATTGGGACCCTATTCCATCTGCCGCAACCCTCTGTACTGGGGAACACTTCTGGTCGTTGTGTCGCAAGTGTTGTTGCTGAAGAGCGGCATTTTTGCGGTCGGGATGGTTATTCCCATGTTGATCTACATGCTGGGTGTCGTCCCCGCCGAGGAAGCCTATCTCACCGAAAAACTGGGAGATGAATATCTCGGTTACTGCTCACGAGTGCCCCGCTGGTGGCCGCGATTTTCGCAGTACACATCACCCGAAGTGATTGATTTGAACGTCCGCGGCCTGCGCGCGGAATGCGTGCGGATCCTGGGGTGGATCTGGTTGCCATTTGTCGTTCAGACGGTGTGCGTGTTGCGCATGCAACCGTGGTGGTACGCCCCGTTGAACCTATGGTAACATCTGCCTTCACGCAGGAGCGTGAAGGCTACTTTGCTGTCTTTCGCGTCAGCAACGAAACGGCGATCAGCACGATGAATCCCAGGGGAATCGTTACGATTCCGGGCTGGCTGAAGGGCACCAGCGCCATCGTTTCCGCGTCTTTTGCGGCGTAGCCATAGACCTTCTCGAACGCTTCGGCACTGACCAGGATCCACCCCAGCGAACTGATCATCCCGGCAAAGATGGCGGTGGTGATCCCCTGCTTGGTCGTTCCCTTCCAGAATAATAACATGGCCAGTGCTGGCAAGTTGGCCGAGGCTGCGACACTGAAGGCCCAGCCGACCAGGAATCCGGCGTTCAATTCTTTGAAGCCGATGCCCAGGAAAATGGCAATCACACCCACGATGACCGCGGCGATCTTGCCGATCCGCACCTTTTGATGATCGCTCAATCCGAGTTGCAACACGCTGCCCAGCAGATCATGCACGACGGCGCCACTGGCGGCGACGATCAGACCGCTCACCGTTCCCAGAACCGTCGTGAAGGCAATGGCCGAAATGATGGCAAACAACAGTTCGCCGAAGCTTTTTGCCAGCATGGGGGCGGCCATGTTACTGTCGGTCAGATCTAAGTTTCCGTTGGTCATCGCCCCCAGGCCCATGAACAGCGTCAGAACGTAGAAGCAACCAATCGTGCCGATTCCGACCACCGTGCTCAGTCGCGCCGCAGCCTGATCTTTGACCGTGTAATAGCGAATCAGAATGTGAGGCAACGACGCCGTGCCGCAAAACAGCGCCAGCATCAGGGAAATGAAGTTCAACTTGGAATAGACGTTATTCGATTGCAAGCCCTTAAAGGTTGGACTGTTGCCCGGCCGCAAGACCTCGTTGCCCGACACCGTCCGCGGGGTATACGTGATCGTCTTGCCGCCGTCGGCGTTCTTCTGGGGAGTGGGGGTCCACAGGACAATTTCGCTGGCTTGCAACGTCGCCAGATACTGGAATGGCCCCAGCGGCCCGGTCTCTGTGACGCCTCCCGGCAACTTGCTGATGTGTCCCACCGGACGCAGGTCCCCCTGGCCCGCTCCGCTACCTTGGGGTAGCCCATTGACCAGTTTTTTGCCGTTCGCCAAGGTGGTGATGGTTTGTGGTTGATTCGCCTCAGGTCGATCTTCGACCTTCAAGCCCCGCTGCAGAATCAGTATCGTCAGGATGCCGCTGAAGAAGACCAGGAGGGCTCCCTTGATGAACTGCACGTAGGTCGTGCTGACCATGCCGGCCGTCGCCACGATCAACACCACGATCACACCCACCAGGACCACGCCCACCTCGTGCGGGAATCCCAGCAATGGCTTGATCAGCGAACCGGCTCCGACCATTTGCGGAATGAGATAAAAGACGCTGACGACCAAAGTGCTGATGCCGGCTGCCAGCGTGATGCCGCGGGACTGGAACTGACTGTTCAAGGCGTCGGCAAACGTGTACTTGCCCAGTCGCTTCAGGGGTTCAGCGACCACGAAGAGGGCAACGACCCAACCGGCCAGGAATCCGATCGAATAGAGGAATCCGTCGTAGCCGTAGAAGGCGATCATCCCGCAGATCCCCAGGAACGACGCCGCCGACAGGTAGTCGCCAGCAAACGCAATTCCATTCACAAACCAGTGAATCTGTCCCCCTGCAGCAAAGTAGCCCGAGGCCGATTTGGTCTTCGCAGCGAAGTAGAAACTCAGGGCGAGAGTTACGCCGACGAAGATCAGGAAGACGACAATCGACAGACTGGAAGGATCGGGAAGCATAGGATTATCACACAGTTGTCGGTTGTCAGAAGCTGAGTGGAAGTGTGTTTGGCGATTGAACGGGGCTGACTGGCATCAGGGCTGTGTGGGAGGGAATGCCTGGTTGCCGCGACATTGCCAGCAGTAAACCAGGGCGAGAATCATCGCCGCGACGATCAATCCGCAGCCGTACAAAATGGCCAGGTTGACGCCGAAGAGGGGGGTCGATTCCATCTGCTTCGGGGCGAAGGCGTTCAGTCCGACGAAGCCCGCGTAAAACCCCAGATAGACCAAAAACAACCGCATGCCCTGCCGGGCATTCCGACTGGCAACGCGCGGATCTTCTTCCTCAACGGGATGAGCCGGTCCGTGTCCAAATCCTGCCATGAATCGATACCTCATTACAGACAATCAGCGGGTGACTCGATCTGAGTGGCCCCGAATTCCAATGCCCCCTGCGATGCAAGGAAGCTCCTTACAATACGCATTCGTCCAGCGGACGTCCATGATGTTCGGGGTGTATCACCCGGCAGATCAATGCAGCAACAGGAAGTCGCGGCTGTTCAAGATGGCCCACATCAAGTCCTGGGCCGCAGCGGCGCGGTCGGCACCGTAGGTCTGGAAATGGACTTTGGCGACTTCCAGTTCCTTCGGCGTCGGGCGTCGGACCAGCGACCACAAGTAGAGTTCCTCGACCAGGGCCTCATCAGGCAACTTTTGATTGAGCAACTGCATGACCCGGCCATTCGGGTCGGTCACGCGCCGCAGAATGGAATTGCCGTTGATCAAATGCAATGCTTGCAGCATGTTCGAGTCGTTGTCGCGTTCGCACTCGCAGGCTTCCATACGCTGCGGTTTGCCAAATAACGCCAGGAATTCGCTGGTGACATCCGCATCGGGAAGCTGTGCTGCGGTGAAGCCGGCCGGAGCCCCGCCGAAATTTTCTCGGACACCCGTCGCCTGCACCAATGAGTCGAGCAGTGCTTCGGCGGGAATACGGCGCGGGATCGCGTGAGAGAAGTTCAGCGTGTCATGCTGATTGGTGGCGTTCGCCACGCTGCTCCGCTGGTAGGTGCGCGACGTCACAATGGTGCGCATCAGGTGCCGGACATCAAAGTTGTGGTCGACAAAGTCCTTGGTCAAGGCGTCGAGCAACTCGGGATTGATGGGCGGATTCGTGGTCCGCAAATCATCTACTGGATCGATGATGCCGCGTTGGAAGAAGTAGCTCCAGAAACGATTCGCCAGGCTGCGGGCGAAGTGTGGATTGTCCTTGGCGGTCAACCAACGGGCGAAATCGATGCGGCGATCACTACCAGGATTCGACATCGTCGGCTCGCCACCCCCCAGGTAACGGGGCGGCTGCAGACTGCTGGTTCGTGGATTGGTCGCGTATGGGGCCGACAGTTGGAGGATGACGGAACGAGGGTTCGTCACGCCTGTCAGGCGCGGATCATTCTTGGTCGTCACTTGATTGAAAAAGCTGTTCAGGCCGTAGTAGTCTTCCTGAGTCCAGTTCTCCATCGGATGGGGATGGCACCGGGCACACAACATCCGCACTCCGCAAAAAATCTGGGCGACACGTTCGGACGTTTCATTCGTATCCTTGCTGATGGCGAAGAACGTGCTGGCGGCGTTGTCGCCGACTCCCCCCCGACTGGTCAGCAATTGCCGCGTGAATTCGTCGAGCGGCAGATTCGCGGCCACTCCACTGCGGACCCATTCGCGGAACGCATAAACGGCGGGTTCGTTGCTGCGGGTGCGGGAGTTTTGAAACAGGTCCCCCCACTTCAACGACCAGTGATCGACGAATTCCGGACGCGCAAACAGGGCATCAACAATGGTCGTCCGGCGAGCCGGATTGGTATCGGTCAGGAAGGCCCGCAGTTCATCAGGGGTCGGCTGAATGCCGATCAGATCGAGATAAATGCGGCGTAGGTATTCTTCGTCGGTGGCCAGGTCAGAAGGATGGACCTTTAAGTCGTTGAGCTTGGTAATCACGTGCTGATCGATGAAATGATCCTGCGGCACAGGCGTGGGTTGAAAGCCCAGATTGCGTTTGAGGACGATCAATCGTGATGCGGCAAATTTGCGTTCAAAGCGAGCGACGACGGCCGACTCACCAAAATCGCGAGCCGTCACCAGCCCGGTTTCATTCACATCGGCGACCCCTTCGGTATTCACGGTGAAGATCGCCAGCCGCGTGACGTCGCGCGTGGTGCCGTCCGTGTAATGGGCGATCAATTGCAACTGATGTCGCATCCCCGGCTCGACCACGAACCGTTCAGGAGTGACGGTAACATGATCCACTTCGGCCTTGTTGTCGAGGTCTCCCCGGGCCCCTTCACTGAGCCATTTCAGCATGATTTCATGCAGCAGGCCATTCCGGGGAAACCGTGAACCACCGCGGTGCGGAACGTCTCCGACCGGCTTCTGGATGAGCAGGCTCCTGGTGGGATCGAGCCGACTGACTCGGCGTCCGAACGCATCATTGAAAATGGCTTCGTGGTCCTGAATCGCATTGGCCCCGCGCAGTGAGAGTTTAAACCCCCCCTTGCCGAGCGAGTACCCGTGGCAGGCTCCCATATTGCAGCCCGCCTTGGAGAGGACTGGCATGACTTCGTGGCGAAAACTATAGGGAGGTTCTGTGGCTGGGAGTTCGACTTTCACCGGGATGTCAGTGGTCTGACCAGCCACCGTGACAGTGATCCGGGTCTCACCCGACTTCAACGGCCGGACGAAGTGGTTCTCGATGACAACCACCGTGGCGTCGGCAACCTGATACTTGGCGTCGCCAGTTAGATCCAATGAGATTCCATCCATTGTTCGGCCAGTCACGAGCAGGGACTGCCCCTGACGGTGATGGATGATCCGGACAGCGGCCGGTGCCACGCTGACTGGCCCGACGGGAGCCCGATCCACCAACGGATCCTGGGCGAAGGCCATCGCGGTCAGCGACACAAACAGCACAACCGATGGCACGACGCGGTATGCTCGACGACGATTGGAATTCATGATGGTCGACTTTCAAGCAGACCGAGAATTCAGCAACCGCAGCGTCTTGAAGATGAATTCGTATTCAAACAACAAGACAAACGCTTCTCTGGCCGAGCGAGTTTGAATCTGAGCGGCCTTCTTATCAGCCTCGGTTTTCTTCTCTTCAGCCTTCTTTTCTTCGGGCTTCTGATCCGGAGCCTTGTCACCCTTGCCACTCAATTTAGCGTCCAGATACTCCAGTCCCTTTTGCAACTGACGGTCGACGAAGTCACTGACCGGCAGTTCCTTGTCGGTCAGGACATCCCGGCTGCGACGATATTCGTCGTACTTCTTCAATTCTTCAATCGGCAGAATGATGCGGTAATTCTCATTGGGCATCACTCCCCATTCGTCGGTGTCTTTGGCTCCGGGGAAGCGGTGGATGTTCTTGCCGTTGGGACGATGATAGCTGGCCGTCGTGAGCTTCAAGGCCGACTTGCCTTGTTCCATCTCAATCACGTTCTGCACGCTACCCTTGCCCCAGGTACGATCGCCGACGATCACCGCGCGATTGTTGTCTTGCAGGCAGGCACTGACAATCTCGCTGGCCGAGGCGCTATAACCATTCACCAGCACCACCATCGGGAATCCAGCGAACGTGTCGGGCTTCTGAGCCTTCCATTCTCGTTCTTCCGTGTTGCGGCCCTTCGTGCTGACGATCTTGCCTTCTTCCACAAACATGTCCGAGACTTCCGTCGCGGCTGACAACAGGCCACCCGGATTGAATCGCAGGTCCAGGACCAGCGCCTTCATGTCGGCCGCTTTCAGCGACGTCAACGCCGTTTTCAATTCTTTGACCGTATCGCGGCTGAACGATGTCAGGCGGATATAACCGATTTTCTTCTCAGGATTCAGCATGAATTCCCAAGTGCCGTCGGGCTTGTAGCGATCACCCAGGACGCTGGAGACGTGAACCATTTCACGCATCACGGTCAGTTCTTCGATCGCACTGCCGCCGAGATGTACGACCCCCAGCTTGACCGCGACTCCGGCTTTCCCTTTCAAACGCTTGACGGCCTTTTCGAGATCAAAGCCGTGAGTGGTCTCGCCTTCGATCTGCATGATCAGATCGCCAGCCCGGATGCCCGCCTTGTAGGCCGGGCTGCCCGGCAACGGCGTCAGCACCTGCAAGCGGTTCTGCGAATCGAGACCGACTTGAATGCCGATCCCGCCAAATTCCTGTTCCACCTGCGAATTGAATCGTGCCAGGTCATCCGGGCTGATGTAATTCGAATACGGATCCAGCCGGTCCAGCATGCCACGCAAAGCCGCTTCCACGAGCTCGCGGCGGCTGACTTCCTTCACGTAGAATCGATCCACTTGATCGAACGAATCAATCAGCAAACGCATCGATTCGAAGAGTTCTTCTTCCTGCGAGGCGGCCCGCACCGAGGAAGCCATCCAGCCCAGACACACGGACGCAGCCAAGATGGCCACGAAGAATCTCACACGCAGCATCGCATGCTCCCTGAAAGTTCGTCGATTTCAAGAATCCTAACCCGTTTGATTCTATGGGTTATCGCCAACGCGAGCAAGCTGTTTTCGAAGTTGATGGCAGTCGAACTGGCGTCGAATGGTTGACGATCACCCACCGCTTGTCAGAATCAGCCTACTGTGACAGCACGATTGGCTTCTCAATCAGCGAGGGTATTTGCAATGCTGGGGCCGGTTGCCAAATGGGGATTGATTGCCGCGGCCGTCGTGATTTTGCTGCCCCTGCTGATGCTGGCGGTCCTCAGTTGGACCTCTCGTCGGCCGTCCACTTTGGGCCTCGCTGCCGGGAAGCTGCGACGTTGTCCCGATTCACCGAACTGCGTGTGCAGTTGCGATGACTCAGCCGGACACTCCATTGCCCCCCTGATTTGGCAGGGCGATGCTCAAGAGGGACTGCGAAGGCTGACGAGTGTCATCGCCACGTTCCCCGAAGCTCGTTGCGAGACCAGCGATCACCCTGATTACCTGCACGCTGAAATCACGTCAACCTGGTTTCGATTTGTGGACGATGTGGAATTCCTGGTCGACACGGCGGCGGGAGTGATCCACGTGCGGTCGGCATCACGAGCCGGACATTCAGACCTCGGCGTCAACCGGAAACGTGTCGAACGCATTCGAGAGCTGTTTCAAGCGAGTCGCTAAGTGGGAGTTCAAAACAAACGGTGTAGCCGTGTTCGCCAGAACGCGGGCTGTTCCGTTGATCGCCCGCACTCTGGCGAGTTCGGCTACCACCCTAAGTGCTCCGTTATGGCGAGCAATTCGCAACGACTCACACCAATTGCCCGCGCCATTGGACAAATCCTTCGATGGCATAGTACTCCGGCAGCCCGAGCTGATTGTAGATGCAGGCGGTGTTCTTTGTCCGCTCTTCGGCGCGCAACCAGAATTCGCGTTCATCGTTGCCCGGAAACAATGCCGCGTCCTTCTGAGATTCGTGCTTGAAGATCGCCAGCTTCTTGCGAGTGATCAACTCGGGACTCAACGGCACGGCTTTCTCGATTTCGTGCGGCTCGTAGTCCTGCCAGGCGCCGCGATACATCCAGACTTCGGGGAACCCCGGTTCATCTTTGATGTCCCGCAGGGCCAGGAAGATCGCGCTGGCACACATCCGGTGCGTGCCGTGCGGATCGGACAGATCGCCCGCGAGGTAAATCTGCGCCGGCTTTAAGTCGCGCAACAAGGCGGTGATGATTTGCGAGTCGGCCTCGGAGACGGGCGCTTTCTCCACCTTGCCGGTCTGATAAAAGGGCAGGTTTAAGAAGTGGTGTCGCTCTTCGGGCACACCGGCACAGATGGCGGCCGCGGTGGCTTCGGTCTTGCGGATTAAGCCCTTCATCTCCAGGAGTTCTGGTATATCAGGCGAACCCGGCTGCTTGTTGGCCAGCGAATCGCGGATCTTCTTGTCGAGCTCTAACCCAGCGGGCGTCTGCAGTCCGAAGACTTCATTGAACTGCTTGACATAATTGAGATGCCGCAAGGCGTCATGGTCGAAGACGGCGATGTTGCCACTGGTCATGTAGGCGACATGCACGTCATGACCTTGATCGGCCATACGGATCAGCGCTCCACCCATTGAGATCACATCGTCGTCAGGGTGGGGACTGAAGCAAATCACTGTGCATTTTTCGGTCCCGGCGGGATGCGTGCAGATTCCCTTCAACAGACCGCCGAACACACGTTCCCGCTGACAATCGGCCGTCCGGCCGTTGCGGACCAAATCGTGCAGATAGTGTTCGATGAAGTCCTTTTTCTCCAGCTTCAGCAATGGCTTTTTGGTTTCCCGAGACAGCCAGATGACGGCCTTGCGTTCCAGCAGTGGAGTCCACTCGACGGGGCCCACCAGCCAGGGAGTCTTGATAGCCGTCAACTCGCTGGCTGCGGCGTCGTCCAGCACGAACAAGGCATTCGTGTGCCGTTGCAGATAGCTGGCCGTCACTTCGTCGGTCACTTCCCCTTCGACAGCTTGCCGCACGATCTTGGACTTATGATCGCCCAGCGCCATGATCACGATCTTGCGCGCTTCCAGGATCGAGCCCACGCCCATCGTGACCGCCTGCACCGGGACATTGTCTTCACCAAAAAAGCTGGAGGCGGCATCTTTACGAGTGACCGGATAGAGCGCCACCAGGCGCGTGCGGGAATTGAACGAACTGCCAGGTTCGTTGAAGGCAATATGGCCCGTGCGGCCGATCCCCAGCAATTGCAACTGAATGCCACCCGCCAGCCGAATGGCTTCTTCGTAATCCGCACACCAGTTTTCCACGTCTTCCAACGGGACATCGCCGGGGGGAATATGGATGTTGGCGGCCGGAATATTCACGTGATCGAAGAAGTTCGCGTGCATCCAGCAGTTGTAGCTGTGCATGGAATCGGCGGGCATCGGGAAGTATTCGTCGAGATTGAACGTCACGACCAGCGAAAAATCGAGTCCTTCTTCCTTGTGCAGGCGAATCAATTCGCGATAAATGCCGACCGGGGTCGATCCGGTCGGCAAACCGAGGACAGTCGGCTTGCCGGCAGCATTGTTTTCGCGGATCAGGCTCTCCACCATCAACGCGACATGCTTGGCGGCTTCGCGCGAATTGCGGAACATCAAAGTCGGGATCTTGGTGTGCCGCAGATATTGAGCGGGCAGGCGTTGGGTCCGTGAAGCAGAAGAAGTGGCCATGGCAAACGTGGATTCCTTGTCATCCGCCGGCGCGGACATCATGATCAGACTGTTGCCGGGCGATCAACGCAGGGGACGCGCCAGAAACAACTCGTCGCCCCCTGAAATATCGACCAAAGAGATCGCGCAGTATCCCAATTATTGAACTTCTTGATCCTGTTCAATCCATCAAACCTCCCGATAAATGAGTTTGCAATGGCTGAAATGACAAAACACCCCCGGATCCTTGCCATCCACGCCCACCCGGACGACATCGAATTCCAATGTGCGGGCAGCCTGGCGCGGCTGAAAAAGCTGGGATGTGACATCGCCATCGCGACGATGACTCCGGGCGATTGTGGCAGTGCCGAACTGGGTCCGCTGGAAATCGCCGCCGTCCGTCGTGCCGAGCAGCAAAAAGCGGTCGATTTACTCGGTGCCGAGTACCTGTGCCTGGAATTTCGCGACCTGCAGATTGTCGTCGACAACGACAGCCGGCGTCGGGTCACGGAAGTGGTGCGGAAGACGCGGCCGGACATCGTCATCACTGCCCCGCCGATCGACTATATGAGCGATCACGAAATGACCAGCCGACTGGTGCGGGACGCTTGTTTTAATGCGTCGGCACCGAATTACGACACGCACCAGACCAATCCCGCACCACCCCTCAACAAGATTCCGCATCTGTACTACGTCGATCCACTGGAAGGAATCGACTGGTACGGCCGACCGATCCCGCCCGAATTCATCGTCGACATCAGCGAAACCTTCGAGCTGAAACGCGAGATGCTGGCCTGCCACGAAAGTCAGCGTGGTTGGCTGATGAAGCAGCACGGCATCGACGAATACCTCGACAGTTGCACCAAATGGAGCAGCACCCGCGGCAAGGAAATCGGCAAAGCCTACGGGGAGGCCTTTACCCAACATAAAGGGCACCCGTACCCCCACGACAACTTGTTATTGCAGCTCTTGGGCGGAAAATAGTGGGGGAAATCCGAATGTCTAATGACTAATGTCTAAAAGGATTGGGATCGAGGGCCGCTTGGTCGTTCACGCACAACCTGGATCGGAATTGCCCCCTCCTTTTAGTCATTAGGATTTAGACATTAGTCATTTCTCTTGTCCTTAATCTTCCCCCTGTTGAGAACTTCGCGTCGCCCTGTAATCTCAACATTGAGAAATCTGTCAAATGGCCCCTCGGCTTTTCCCGCAAAGTGGTTCGCGGTGGATGCTTCTGATGGGTCAGTCGCTTGAATCCCACGAGCACATTTGGCATAGTTCAGCCTGCCTTCAGCCGTGAGGGGGCGTGTTCCCTGTGCGCAACGCAGGGGCCGACTAGGAATTTGAACGACATGATGCCGTTGATCGCTGCGAATTCGCTTGCTGAATATGTGCTGGAATCGATTCTCTGGGACTTCCCCGGAAATGGTTCCGTCGCCTTCACCATTGCGGCCCTGGTCCACGTCGTGTTGATCCTCACGTTCTTCGGTGTTGCTCCGCTGGTCTTCATCTGGCTCGAACGGAAAGTCGCCGGACGCATCCAGGACCGCCTCGGTCCGACCCGTGTCGGTGGCCGTTTCGGTTGGTTACAGACGCTGGCTGACGGCGTGAAGTTGATTCAAAAGGAAGATCTCTGCCCGGCGGATGCCGACCGCATGCTGTTCCGGATGTCACCGTATCTTGTGTTTGTGGCGTCATTTGGGGCGTTTATTGCACTGCCGTTCGGCAACGGATTCGTCGTGCAGAACTTGGAAGTCGGCCTGTTCTTCATGCTGGCCTTGATGTCTCTGGAAGTCTTGGGCGTCGTCTTCGCGGGCTATTCCAGCGGATCGAAATGGGCCCTGTTCGGTGGCATGCGTGAAGCGGCCCAAGTCGTCAGCTATGAAATCCCCATGGCGATTTGCGCCCTGGTGCCGGTCATTGCCACAGGTTCGCTGAATCTGGTGGAAGTTGGGCATTTTCAAGCGGGGGGGATGGGGAACTGGTTGATTTTTCAGAACCCGTTCACATTCGTCGCGTTCTTCGTCTACTTCACCGTCGCCACGGCCAGTGTGAAGCGTGCCCCGTTCGATCTGGCGGAAGCCGAAAGCGAGCTGGTGGCTGGTTTCCATACGGAATACAGCGGAATTCGGTGGTCGTACTTCTTTATGGCTGAGTACGCCAGCATGTTCGCTGTGAGCGGGATTGCTGTATTCCTGTTCCTGGGCGGCTGGTACGACGGATTTGGAATTATTGAAACACTGGACCGCTTCGTACTCGACAATGGTTGCGGCTGGTTGGGCCAATACACGGTCAATGTGATCGGCCTGGCGATTTTCATCGCGAAAGGCACCAGCCTGGTGTTCTTCCAAATGTGGGTGCGGTGGACATTGCCTCGGCTCCGCATCGACCAGGTGATGATGACTTGCCTGAAGTACTTGCTACCGATCAGTTGTACGTTGTTTTTGGGAGCGACCGTTTGGCCACTCTTCCTGCATTCGATGACTGCCGGGCAGACTGACATTATTCGGGCTCCCATGGGCGATCGAGCCTATTCTCCAAGACCGGCGGCTGTGCAGCCGTTGCATAAGAGTCACTCCGCTCCCCACCCGGCACCTGCTGCCGCCATTATTAGAGAAGGGTCCGGGAAAGAGGCATGACCGGCCATCAACTGTTGTTCTGGGTATTTGCGGCGGTAACGTGTGGGGGGGCCATTGCGGTGGTCCTGACCCAGAACGTCGTGCGCATGGCCTTCTGGCTGATTGTCTCCCTGGGAGCATCGGCGGGGCTGTTCTTTTTGCTGAATGCGGACTTCGTCGGCACGGCTCAATTACTGGTGTACGTCGGCGGAACGCTGGTGTTGCTGGTGTTCGGCGTGATGCTGACTGCCAGTGGACCG
Organism: Planctomicrobium piriforme; assembly: GCA_945861445.1. Classification (GTDB taxonomy): domain Bacteria; phylum Planctomycetota; class Planctomycetia; order Planctomycetales; family Planctomycetaceae; genus JAKFVC01. The sequence continues at coordinate 24,531 of CAMAVF010000017.1, forward strand.
TTTTCCAAGATGCAAACACGGCCGGGAGAACTGTTTCTCGCCGGTGTCGTTGCCATCTTGTTGCTGGGATTGCTGGGCAGTTCCGTCTGTTCGGTCGAATGGGACCGCGTGATCGCGGCGACCAATTCCGGTCATCAGATCACCAACCAACAATCACTCAATCACGGTTTTAACCGCCCCGAAGAAGGCAACACCGGTCATCCGCTGGGCATGGCATTTCTAGGAATGCGGCCGGATCGCGACCTGGTTGCTGGCAACAAGACATTGAGTACCGGCTATTTGCTGCCGTTTGAAATTGCGTCCGTTCATTTGCTGGTGGTGTTGATCGGTGCGGCGTACCTGGCGCGAGCCAAACGCCGAGTTCATCCGAACGAACTGTAAGTCATTTGCCAGCCGAGTTTTTTACTGGTGAGTGTTTTGAGAAATTTCGTTTCGATCCTGAAAATCGAGGCTTGTCCGTGGATCTTAGTAGCTATCTGTTGGTGGGGGCCGTGCTGTTTGTCGCGGGTGTCGTCTGTATGGCGACCAAGCGGAACGGCATCGGCGTGCTCATGGGTGTTGAACTGGTTCTCAACGGAGCCAATATCAACTTCGTGGCGTTTGCCAACTACACGCGACTGGGTCTTGACGGCCAGGTGATTTCGTTGTTTGTGATTGTTCTGGCAGCAGCCGAAGCGGCCGTCGCGTTGGCCATTGCCCTCAGTTTCTACAACAACCATTTGACGATCGACGTCGATCAAGCGAATCAATTGCAGGGTTAGAGGTACAAACAAAACCCCACCGAGCTCGCCTCGGTGGTTATGCGGCTTCTGCACTACGGCCGGTATCAGCGTAGTGCAAAGGCCCGTCTCCACCGAGACGAACTCGGTGGGGGCTTGGCAGAGTAAATTAGTCAACCAGCTTTAGTCGGACTCAACGCGGTTTAATTCGACGTTACTACGCAACGGCGGATTTGCCCGCAGGTGGAATATGGATCCTCAAACTCTACAAACTACTGGCCTGACGCTGAAGTGGCTGCTGACCATTGCCTGGTTGCTGCCGCTGCTGGGCTTTGTCGTCGAGTTGATCGGCGGGGGCTGGGTCTGGGGTCGCTACAGCAAGAATGCGGCGTACCTCTCGGTCATGTGCATCGTCACCGGCTTCGTCTGCAGCTTCATTGCCCTCATGACTTGGGGCAATGCGACAGAATGGTCGGCTCTGAAAGACCACGGAGCGACGCATGGGACGTCGCATGCCGAGCCCAGTAGGCACGCGTCCGGCGTGGATGCCCACGGGGCACCGAAACCGGCGGCGGAAGCGGCCCACGGGCATGACGATCATGCCAAGCCCGTGGCGAAGGATGCCGCTCATCCCGCTCATGATGATCATGCCAAGCCGGCCGCCGCAGTGCATGTCGCCGCGGATCATGCCCACGGGACGCCCCATCATGCGGCTCCGAAGGTCGTCTTTACCGGCATCTTCTATCGCCTCGCACAATTCGGTTCGCTCGATATCTCTCTGTCGTATTACATTGACAGCCTGACGCTGGTCATGTTTACGATGGTCACGTTCATCGCGAGTTGCATTCACATCTTCGCGATTGGCTACATGAGCGAAGAGTTGACCGACAACTACGCCGACCATCAAGTGCATACGTCGCACGGGCATCTGCACCGTCCGGGGCGTTTCCACCGGTTCTTCTCGTTCCTGTCGCTGTTCTGCTTCTCGATGCTGGGTCTGGTGCTGGCGGGAAACATTTTCCAGGTCTTCATCTTCTGGGAACTGGTCGGTGTCTGCAGCTACTTCCTGATTGGGTTCTACACCGAGCGCAAGTCGGCTTCGAATGCGGCCAACAAAGCGTTCATCATGAACCGCGTGGGGGACTTCGGTTTCCTGATCGGGTTGATGATTGTCTGGACGTGGTTCGGCAACTTCCAGTTCGGTGATCTGCCCGCCCATGGCCAGACGCAACCCGGGTTGTTCTCGATGGTGCGCGGCAACGATGGCCAGATGAAGCTGCACGTGCCGGAATCGGGTCAGGCCGAAGTCGTCTTCAAGAATCAGGACAACCATATCCAGACCAAGCCCAACGGCGAGCAGCGGACGATCCCGTATTGGTTGCTGGTGGCGGCAGGTTTGGGCGTGTTCGGCGGCTGTATCGGCAAGAGTGCTCAGTTCCCGCTGCAGACGTGGTTGCCCGACGCGATGGAAGGTCCCACGCCTGTCTCCGCCTTGGTGCATTCGGCAACGATGGTCGCGGCCGGTGTGTATCTCGTCGGTCGTTTCTATCCCATGTTCACACCGGAAGTGCTGCTGGTCATCGCCTACATCGGCGCGATCACGCTGTTCCTGGCCGCGACGATTGCCGTCGTGGCAACCGATATCAAGAAGGTTCTGGCCTACTCGACGATCAGCCAACTGGGCTACATGATGCTGGGCTTGGGCCTCGGCGGCTGGGCCGCCGGCCTGTTCCACTTGATCACTCACGCCTTCTTCAAGTCGTTGATGTTCCTCGCGTCCGGCAGCGTGATCTACGGCTGTCATCACGTGCAGGAAATGCCCCAGATGGGTGGTTTGCGACGCAAGATGCCGCTGACTGCTTACACCATGCTGGTGGGTGTGATTGCGATTGCCGGTCTGGCGATTCCGTATGTCACGCTGCCCGGTGGTGAACCGATCGCGTTTTCGGGGTATCACTCGAAGGATGCGATTGTCGCCACGGCCCTGACTTACATGAACTTGAACGGGCACCATCTACTGTTCTTCCTGCCGCTGGCCGGTGCTGGAATCACGGCCTTCTACATGTTCCGCCTGTGGTTCTACACGTTCGCTGGTGAACCTCGCGACAAAGAAGTGTATGAACGCGCTCACGAATCCCCCTGGGTGATGGTGGGACCGCTGGTCGTGCTGTCGTTCTTCGCGGCGTTCTGTGCGTTCGGCGGCGAGAAGGGCCTTCTGTTCAAGTTGCTCCTCGACAGTGAACCGGCTTCGGTGCCTGGCGGCTATGTGGCTCAGACCGAATATCTGAGTCAGGGGCTGCTCAACTTGAAGCTGCCCAGCCATGAAGCGATTCACGCCAAACACGATCGGGCGGGAACGCTGGCGTTGATCATGGCGTTCGTCGGGGCGGGTTGTGCCTACCTGGTCTACGGAGTCCGCTGGGTGAACGCGGCGGAGATCAAACAGCAGTTCAGCGGCATTCACCGTTTCCTGGTGAATAAATGGGGCTTCGACGAATTTTACGACATGTTGTTTGTCAAACCGACGCACGTGGTGGCTGGCTGGTGTTCAGCGATCGACCGCGTGATCTTTGACGGATTCCTGCATGCCTCGGCCAAAGCGGCCGTGAAGGTCAGCGATTGGGACCGGCAGTTTGACGAGACGATTGTGGATGGCGCAGTGAATACAGTCGGTAATTGGACGTTTGCGATCGGCCGGTCGCTCAGCGTGGTGCAGACCGGGCGGATGCGGAACTATGTGATGTTTATCGCGGTCGGACTGCTGGGCATTTTTGCCCTGCTGATCATGTTCTTCCCCAACTAATTGGCCCGTTCCAGCCCGTATTACTAAACACTGGCTCGGCTTGATCATTGAGACGTTTGACGAAACATGAACGACACATTTTGGCTGCTGACTTGGATTATCTTCCTCCCCACGGCAGGTGCCGCGGGCGTGGCCTTGATCAAAAAAGAATCCGTGGAGACCATGCGAGCGTTCGCATTGGCCATCACGTTCGCCACGTTCCTGCTGTCGATCTACTTGACGTGGGGCGTCTTCGACCCGACCGATCCGGGAATCCAGCCCAGGGCTCCCGAGCTGGTCTCCAAGGCGGCCGGTGGCTTCAGTTCGCAGGAAATCGCGAAGCAGTATGGGCAACGCGGTGTCTCCACCACGTGGATTCCGGGCTGGAATATCGAATACCGCCTGGGCTACGACGGGATCAGCGTACCGCTGGTGTTGTTGACCGGTTTGATCAGCTTCCTGGGGATGGTCGCTTCGTGGAGCATCCAGAAGGAAGTGAAGGGCTATCTGATTCTGTACCTGCTGCTCGAAACGGGCATGATGGGTGTCTTCCTGGCGCTCGACTTCTTCCTGTTCTATGTGTTCTGGGAAGTCATGTTGCTGCCGATGTATTTCCTGATCGGCATCTGGGGTGGACCGCGTCGTGAATACGCGGCGATCAAGTTCTTCCTCTACACATTGTTCGGCTCGATCCTGATGTTGATCGCCCTGTTGATGCTGTACTTCGGCAGCACCGGGAGCGGCGATGTTCTACCGACGTTCAATATCTTGAAGCTGTCGGCCATCGGGCAAGGCTTGATTCCGAACCTCGCCTATTCACCGGCGGTGCAGTTGACGGCGTTCATCCTGTTGTTCATCGGCTTTGCGATCAAGGTGCCGGTCTGGCCGTTCCACACATGGTTGCCTGATGCTCACGTTGAGGCCCCGACGCCGATCTCGATGATTCTGGCGGGCGTGCTGTTGAAGATGGGTGGCTACGGAATCCTGCGAATTGCCTTCCCGATTTGTCCGGCGGGAGCTCAGGCAGCCTGCCTGGTGCTGGTTGCCTTGGGTGTGATCAGCATCATCTACGGGGCGTTTGCCGCACTGGCTCAGACCGACTTCAAACGCATGGTCGCTTATAGTTCGGTCAGCCATATGGGTTATGTGCTGCTGGGGATTGCGGTCTGGAAGTTGACTGATACGGGTGCCGCGGACGGTTCGCGATTCTGGCTGCAGGGAATCAACGGGGCCATGTTCCAGATGATCGGTCACGGCATCTCTTCGGCCGGCATGTTCTTTATGGTGGGCGTGATTTACGACCGCGTGCATCATCGCGATTTGAACAAGTTCGGTGGCCTGATCGGCCTGATGCCGTTGTACGGTGGCATTGCGATCGGCCTGTTCTTCGCCGGTCTGGGTCTGCCCGGATTGTGTGGATTCATCGGCGAAGTGTTCGTCGTCTTGAGCTCCTGGAATTACAGCCCGGTCCTGGCGATTGTCGCGGCGTCGGGTGTGATCCTGACTGCCGGCTACATCCTGTGGGCAGTGCAACGTGTGTACCTGGGGCCGGAATACAAGGGGCCGCATCCTGAAGCGATTACTCCGCTGACCGAACGTGAAGCGTTCGTCGGTCTGACGTTGCTGGTGTTCGCGGTCATCCTGGGTGTTTTCCCCAACCTGTTGTTCAGCAAGATGGAGAAATCGACCGAGCAGTTCGTGTCGACGATGGATGCTGGTTACCAAGCCTCTATCAAGCCGGCGACGACGACGGCCGCGATTACCAATACAAAATAAGTTGACTCGGTGGCGTGTCGTGAGGTCCCTCCGCACGCAACCGAACGTAAAGCAAGTTCCACTTGTACGATTTCAAGTCATTAGGGGATGCAGCTAGCTCCCCATGGTGTGTGATATGAATTTTTCGGAACTTCTCAGTCGCGTCGTCCAGGATACCGTCGGGAACAATCCCTTCGGCGATCTGAGCGGCGTGCTGTCCGGCAAGCAGCCCACCTTCATGGATGGTTCGCTGCTGATGTTCTTGCCGGAACTGATCGTGGTCGGCACGATTCTGGCACTGCTGTTTGTCCGGCTGCTCGATCTCGACAAGGTCATCTCCGGCCAGTCGGTCGCGCTGCTGGGGGCTACGGTCGCCTTGCTGGTCGCTGTCGTGCAGTTTTTGGCAATCAAGAACCTCGACCCCAGCACGTCGGGTGTCGTGCTTCCCAAGACCATGTTCACCGGCCTGCTGGTCTATGACGCCTTCACCGTCTTCTTCAAAGTCTTCCTGTTGCTGTTTCTGCAACTGGTCGTCTATCTGACGCAGTTGACCGGTCTGCCCGACCGAGACGACGCGCCGGACTTTTACACGCTGCTGTTCGGATCAACGCTCGGCATGCTGTTGATGATCAGCTCGAACAATCTGCTGATGGTGTTCCTGGGTATCGAAATGACCTCGGTCCCCAGCTATGCAATGGTGGGCTTCCTGAAAGGTCGCCGGACCAGCAGCGAAGCGGCCTTCAAGTACGTCGTGTATGGCGCCGGTGCGGCCGGGGTCATGCTGTATGGCATCAGTCTGATGGCCGGATTGCTGGGCACGGCCAGCTTCCCGGAGATGGCGGCTCGGTTGAATCTGGTCATTGGCAGCGGTCCGCTGAAGCTCGACGCCACGTTGCTGACGTTACTTCTGTCGATCGTCATGATTCTGGTGGGGATTGCGTTCAAGCTGTCGATTTTCCCGTTCCACTTCTGGGGTCCAGACGCATTTGAAGGTGCGGCGACTGAGGTTGCCGGGTTCTTGTCGGTGGCGTCGAAGGGGGCGGCATTTGCCCTGCTGATCCGAGTGCTGCTGGCCTTGGTCGGAATTGACCAGGCTCCGTCGGGAGTAATGACGCCGGTCTTTTTCTACCTCGGAATTGCGATCTCTGTTCTGGCTGCCGTGACGGCCACATTTGGTAATCTGGCGGCTTATTCGCAGAACAACATCAAGCGTCTGCTGGCCTATTCGACGATCGCCCATGCGGGCTACATGTTGATGGCCGTGGGCGCGATGATGGTTCTGTTAAACGCGTCGAAGCACGTCCCCGATCCCGCTGCGCGGTGGGAGTTGGCCATCCGGGCGATTGAAGGCTTGCTGTTCTACCTGTGGGTCTACATGTTCATGAATCTGGGGGCCTTCGCGGTCGCCGCGTTGATTCGGAACGAACTCTTCAGTGAAGACATCACCGATTTCGGCGGCCTTTGGACTCAGGCCCCCGTGCTGAGTTTCACGATGGCCTGCTGCATGTTCAGCTTGATCGGAATGCCGCCGTTTGGGGGCTTCACCGGGAAATTCATGGTCTTCTCGTCGCTGTTCCAGGCGGGACACTACCATTGGGCCATGTGGGGCGTGCTGGCGGTTGCGGGTATCAATACCGTGTTCAGCTTGTTCTACTATGTGCGGGTGTTGAAGTTCATGTTTATCGCTCCGGCGAAGGACGGTGCCCGTCGTGTCAGAGTGCCGGCGTGGTCTGCGGCTTGGTTTTTTGTTTTGTCCCTGGCAGTTTTGGTGCTGCTGACCGGTATGTGGGGGGCGGCTCCCTTGAGTGCCACGGCTCACGAGGTGGCTGCGGCGTTGTTCCCGTAATCGTAGCCGCACTCGCCAGAGTGCGGGCGAGCAACTGAACGGCCCGCGTGCTGGCGAACACGGCTACAGAATTCCTGCCCCTAGTTCGAACCTTTTGAGTACAAGCGAAGTTACGACATGGCTGCGATCGACTCCCAACATCTGAACTCGCTGTTCGTTCTGCTGCATCGCAGTCTGCTGCAGTATCTGGGGGAATGCTCGCCGTGGACCGCGGAAGACAGCCATCAGGCTGAAACGCTGGCGGCGATTCGCGGCATTGTCACCAAGCAGGAACTGGATGAGACCTTGCTCGCCGACACCTTGACGAGTGCGGGCTGGGTGATTGATTGCGGTGGGTATTCGACCTCCTTTACCGATCTGCATTATGTGTCGCTGAAGTATTTGTTGAAGCAGGTGGTCATTTCGCAGACGGATATCGTGAAAGCCTTCGAAGCAGCGGCTCAGAAGTATCCTGATTCGCCGTTGCTGCAGACGGTGGCGAACAATGAACGAGAAATCTTGAAGACCGCCCGGGACCTGGTTGCTCCCCAACCCGCAGTCGTTGCTGCCACCTGAATGGCACGTAAGGAGCCATGAGCGTATTGGCTCCGGCCTCGCTCGGAATCCACATCTTTTTAATCTGCAAAGGGTATCGTCATGGAGTTGATTGATACCCATACTCATATTCAAGAGGATGCCTTCGAAGCCGATCGCGCTGAAGTTCTGGTGCGCGCCTTCGAAGCCGGTGTCCAGCACATCGTCGTGGTGGGTTTCAACCTGGACAGCAGCCGTCGGGCAGTTGAGCTGGCCCAGGCCCATCCCCGGCTGTCAGCAGTCGTCGGCATCCAACCCAACTACGCCCACGAAGCGCGGCCCGCCGACTGGGAATCCATTGTCGAGCTGGCTCAGGATTCCAGCGTGGCCGGGCTGGGTGAAACCGGTTTGGATCTGTATTGGAAGACGGTGCCGCTGGAACTGCAGATTGACTACTTCCGCCGGCACCTGCAGCTTTCCCAAGACACCGGTTTGCCCTTCGTCGTTCACAGCCGCGATGCCGATGCAGACATCGTCGTGGAACTCCGTAAGGCGGCTCAGGCCGGTCCCCTAAATGGGGTAATGCACTCGTTCACCGGCACAATGGAAACCGCTCAAGCCTGCTGGGAACTGGGCCTGCACATTTCGTTTGCTGGCATGGTGACGTTCAAGAACAATCACGCGTTACGGGCCGTCGCGGCGGCCGTGCCGTCTGAGCGGATTGTGATCGAGACCGACTGCCCCTATCTCGCATCCTCACCGAATCGCGGGAAACGGAACGAACCGGCATTCGTGACGTTGACGGCCGATTGTCTGGCCGGCGTCCGCGGCTTGTCATCGAAGGACTTCGCCGATCTCACCACGGCCAATGCCCAGCGGTTGTTTCGATTGCCGGCTGTCGGAACCGTGGGATAGGCTTCCAGCCTGTCTTCCGCTCGCGGGTCGGGCCTACGATTTTTGGAAATTGGCGGGCTTACGGTTGTATTGCAATTTCGCCTCACAACCGCCAACTTCGAAAAATCGTAGGCCCGACCCCCTGGGTTCATGGGGCGGTGAATTCGACGATCACGTTGGTACGAATGCCTCCGCGAGGCGTGAAGGCCGCGACGATTTTCATGCTTCTGGGCTTGGTCACGGCGACCAGATCATCCAGAATGGTATTGGTCACGTGCTCATAGAACGAGCCGTGGTTGCGGTACTGCTGCAGATACATCTTCAGCGACTTCAACTCAAAACACAGCCGATCGGGAACATAGCTGATAGTGAGGGTGCCGAAATCGGGCTGGCCGGTTTTGGGGCACAGGGACGTAAATTCTGGACAGATCGTTTCAATCGTGTAGTGGCGATCGGGAAACTGATTTTCAAAGGTTTCCAGGATGTCGCGAAAATTCGTGGTCATTTCTATCCTCGATCAATACCTTTAGAAACCCTAACAAAACCAGTTCCGGGCATTTGGGGACCGCGACAAACGATTCAGACTCAAAACGATTGGGTTTGCTGTCCGGAGTGGATTCAGAAGAGTTTTGCTACGGATCAACACGGATGAAACACGGATTGGGTCAGCGTTTGTGAGGGTCTTCCAAGAGAATCGCGACGATCACCAATACCGTTTCGACTACCCTGAAAAGCTGACTTTTCTCTGTATTTATCCGTGTTCAATCCGTGTTGATCCGTAGCTAAATATCTTCCTGAAATTGACGTCTCAGTATTGTTAGCGTCTGTTAGAGCGTTTTAACTTGCCGACTGGCGATTCTAACAAGCTCGCCGGTGTCTCGCACGACCCCTCTCGGAACTCGTACCGTGGCTCTTCAGATCGAATCTTCGCTCAGTCGCCGACAATGGCTGGCCGTTGCCGCCGGTTCGCTGCTGATCCGCCCAGATTCCCTGACGGCCGACGAGACCAAGATGGCCTCGGGGCAGTTCACGTTCGAGGACCGTCACCAGAAGATTCGCGAGATGACCGCGAGGGTCTTGGTTGAAGCTCAGGATGGCGGCCTGCTGTTGCAGGGCATGGACGGGCGGATCTGGCAGGTGCCGCCCGACAAACTGAAGCAGAAAGCGGCTGCGACAACTCCGTTTGCTCCTCTTTCCGCTGCGGAATCCGGGAAACAGATCACACGCGAGTTCGCGGGGTTCGTCAGCTACTCGACGGAACGCTATGCCCTCTGCACGAATGCGTCTGAGCCTTATGCTCACTGGTGCCTGGGTCTCTTCGAGCGACTCGCGACCGCCTTTCGTGCCTATTGGAACAAGCTGGGCTTTAAGACGGTCGATCCCGTCTTTCCGCTGGTGGCCGTGGTCTTTCAGAAGCAGACGCAATTTGCCGAGTTCGCCACCGTTGATGCCGGGGCCGATGTGGCGGGCGTGCCGGGGTACTTTTCCATTCCGACGAACCGCATTGTGCTGCGCGATCTGACGCACTCCAGTACAGGACAGCCGGCCCGAACGAACGCAGAAATCGAGCAACGCCTGGAATCGGCGTTGTATAACGTCGCGACGATGGTGCATGAGGCGACCCATCAAATCGCCTTCAACTGTGGTCTCCACACGCGGATGGCAGACAATCCACTCTGGATGACCGAAGGGATGGCCACCTATTTCGAGACTCCCGATCTCCGCAGCAAGACCGGTTGGAAAACGGCAGGGCAGATCAATCGGGCTCGTCTGCGCAGGTTCAAGGAATTCCTCACGGCCCGCCGGCCCGCTGATTCGCTCGAGACGCTGATCCGCAACGACACCCGCCTGACCAGTCCCGACACGGCCGAAGATGGCTATGCCGAAAGCTGGGCGCTCACCTATTTCCTCGTGCGCAAGCAGGCAGCCAATTACGTCAAGTATTTGACGCACATCTCGACGAAGGAGCCGCTGGATTTTCCAACGCCCGAGCAACGAGTGGCCGAGTTTCAAGATGTCTTCGGTGACCTGAAACGCCTCGACACCGAGTTCGTGAAGTATTTGAAGACGTTGCGTTGATAGTCAGACACCTCTTCGTAGACGAGCGTCCGTAAACCGGATGGTTTTGGGAGAGTTTCTGCTGAGCTTAACGCCGCTGGTCCGATGGCAAACCTAATGCGACCTATTAAAAAGAGTGACGCGTGTAGGATTGATGTGAGTCGCTAGAAACCATCCGGCTGACGCCGGACGCTCGCCTACGCGCCGCCGACTACGTCGAACTGGACCGTGGTGTTTTCTGGCTTGGTCAGCTCGACTTTCAACTCGGGGGCTTCGCGGTCGGAAACATCTACCCGAACTGTGATCTTGTGGCGGCCGGGCGTCAGGGAGACTTCGAACTTGCGTTGGGTCTCAAAGGCTTCCGCGTCCACCCAGACGTGCGTCTTTTCTGTGGAAGTCACATTGACCGCCACTTTGCCCTCGGCGGTGACTTCCAGTTCGCCTTGCAGGATCAGCACCGTCGGCGAACGATCCTTCCGGAGTTCGTTCAGCGGCAGGACTCCTGCCACGCGGGCGTAGGTTGAAATCCAGGCTGTCGGCTCGCTACCGAGCACGAACTGGCGAATGTGTTCCAGATGCGGTACTTCGTTGGTCAGTTCTGAGGGCGGGTTCTGCAGTAACTTCCAGCGTTGAACCGTCGGCACGGTGGGGATGCCATAGGCACCGGGTTTCCCGAGTTCCGAGACGAATTTCGCCAGATCGAGTAACTCGTCGTGGGTGAGGAATTTGGTCAGTCCTTGTGGCATCAGCGACTTCCCGGCGACTTCCTCATCGATATCCGCGGTCGGGACAATGACTGTCTGCCCGGCAGCATCTCGCACCCGGACTTTGACTTCATCCCGGTCGATCACGACTCCCGTTACGACCATGCCGTTCACCAGCGCGAAGACCTTGGTGACATACTGCTCCTTGACGGCCAGATTGGGATTCAGAATCGAATTGACGATGTAATCCACCGGCGACGAGCCCCCGACCGCGCTCAATTCAGGACCCACCTGGCCCCCCGCGCGGCTGACACTGTGGCATTTCATACAACTGACTTCGGCCTTGCGAAAGATCTGCTCGCCGCGAGTCGCATTGCCCTTGGTCGTGACTTCCGTGACCAGCTTCGCGACTTGCTCGGGAGTCGGCGGGACCGGATCGGCGGCGATGCCGGCAGCCTTGCTGAGGACATCCGACAGGGCCGCGTCACTGCGGCCGACCGAGTACATATACCGCAACAATTGCTTGGCCACATCGACCGCCGGCATCTTCTTTTCCAGGGCGGCGGCGAGTTCGTCCGTACCGTGCTGGCGATTCAAGAATCCGTCCAGAACGGCCTTCGGATCGTCTTTCGCTGTGGATCCCGCCAATGCGTCTGCGGCCATCGCGGCAGCCACCGGTAAGTCAGTCGTGACCAGTCCCGTAATTGCCTGCAGACGAGTTGCCAGTGATTGACCGGGTCCGGCCAACTTGCGAATGGTATCGACGCTGCCCGCATCACCAATCGCGATCAGGCCCTCGATCGCAGCTCGCTGCAACGCGGCATCGGTCTTGGCGTCAGTCGCCAGATGCTGCAACTCGTCCGAGATTGCCGGGACCTTCCAGGTGGCAGCCAGCTTGATCGCGGCCAATTGCAGGACGGGGTTTTTCGAAGGAGCATTCGCGCTCACCAGTTTCTCGATCGCCGACAGGTCGCCGGTAGGTTTCACTTTGCGAGTTTTCGCGGCATCTACCAGCCAGCTCATCGCCTTGAGACGCAACTCAGGAGGAAAACCATCCGCCTGCACGATGCGATCAAATACGACCCGCAAATCATGTTCGTTGCCACGATTGCAGATCATTTCCGCAACGGTGCCCTGTCGTTCGGCGGGCAGCCGGCCGCTTTGGAACAGCTTCATCAGCGGGCCGACAGCGCTGGGGGGATCTTCTGCATGGAGAGATGCAGGTGCGAGAATCAGGAACAAGATACAGACAATTCGGGTGTCCCATGACATGACTCTACACTTTGTTTTCAGTACACGAAAAACAGGATGACTTTATCTCCCCTCGCCTCGGTACTCCGGGGAGAGGGGCTGGGGGTGAGGGGCAGGGCAGTCCATTAACCTGCCAAATCTATATCCCTCTCAACCGCTCCTGACAGTGCTTTGCAATCAATTCAAGAAGCACATCAATTTTCTCATACACATCTTCATTTGGACATCGTATAACAAGCAATCCCTGTTGCTCCAACCAAGTTTGTCGCGCGCGGTCATAGTCTTCTTTCCCACGGTGGGTCTCCCCATCCAGTTTTCCCCTCACCCCCAGCCCCTCTCCCCGGAGTACCGAGGCGAGGGGAGATAGGAGTCGCGGGTGGATCGCGGTCATTTGAGCGTGTCTTCGTCGTTCTTGCTCCGGCCTTTCAACACATTGAACTCGCGGTCGCTGCTCTGCTCAGCAAACAGAAGGCCCTGCCATTAGTCA
>CAMAVF010000018.1 GCA_945861445.1 Planctomicrobium piriforme
CAATCGGCGGAACTCTTACGAGATTCCGCTACAAAATCCTTCACGACGTAGCCCGTTGGGGCTTGGCAGACAATGAGAATCAAATGAGTATCTCGATTGAGCATGTCAGCAAGAACTTCAGTAGCTTTCAGGCGTTGACCGACATCAACCTCGAGGTCGCTGGAGGGGAACTCGTCGCGCTGCTGGGGCCGTCCGGTTCTGGCAAGACTACGTTGCTGCGAATCATTGCCGGGCTGGAAACCGCAAACGCTGGAGTGGTGCGCTACCTGGATCTGGACATGACGCACAGCCGTCCGCAGGAGCGGCAAATTGGCTTCGTGTTCCAGCACTACGCTCTCTTCCGCCACATGACGGTGTTCGAAAACATCGCCTTCGGCCTGCGGATCCGGAAGACTCCGAACATCGAAGTCGCCAAGCGGGTTCGCGAACTGTTGCATCTGGTGCGACTGGAGGGGCTGGAAAAGCGCTACCCCGCACAATTGTCGGGTGGGCAACGTCAACGCGTGGCATTGGCACGGGCTCTCGGTGTTCAACCGCGAGTCCTCCTGCTCGATGAACCGTTCGGGGCTCTGGACGCCAAGGTCCGTGCGGAACTGCGGCAATGGTTGCGGCAACTGCACGATCAAATGCATGTCACCACGATCTTCGTGACGCACGATCAGGAAGAAGCGTTTGAGGTCGCCGACAAGGTCGTGGTCATGCAGGCCGGCAAGATCGAACAACTCGGCACCCCGCAAGAAGTCTTCGATCATCCGGCCAACGCGTTCGTCATGGACTTCCTGGGGAACGTGAATGTCTTTCACGGCCGGATGCAGTCGGGCAAGGTCCATTTGCCGGGCTTTGAAATGGCTTATCCCGAATATGCCCACGACGTCGCCCAGACGGCGACCGCCTATGTCCGGCCGCATGAAGTCGACCTGGATCGAGTGGCCCCGAACGGGGCTGCCATGCAAGTGAAAGTCCTGCAAGTCCACCCGGCTGGGTCAGTTGCAAAAGTGCGTGTCCAGTCTGATGAATTCGGGATGAACTTGAACATCGAACTGAGCTTGGACCGCTACTCGGAGTTGAGACCCGTGGCCGGCGAGTTTCTGTTTGCGTCACCGCGTAAAGTCCGCGTGTTTGCCCCGACGGATGACTACGTGATTTGACGGCTGCGACTGCTTCGCCTCGAGGTCGTGTACCTCCATAGCCGTGGTGAGCCGAATGCCGTGAGGCCCCGGACATTTTCTCGCGGCTCAAGCTCAATATGTCCGGGGCCTTACGGCCTCCGGCTCACCTAATTTAAAACTATTGTCTCACGTCATAGCTCTCGTTCGGCCTCTCGTAAGCGCGGGGCCATTGTGTCTCGGCATCCGGTCGTGTACCCTGCCGAAACTCTTTGTTGATAGCTACTTGCTGCCATCGCCGTCGGAAAGGCCGTGATGTCGTCTCCCGAAAATCCTGGTTCGCTGAATTCCCTTCCGAAATCGGCTCCGCCACCTCCTCTAGGCTGGCCGCCAGTCTGGATTTTCGTGGTGTTAGCGCTCGTGCTGGTGATGTTCAGCTTCGGAGGTTGCTTTGAAACCCCGCCATCGGAAGTCCCCTACAGCTTCTTCTGGCAGCAATTGAAGAAAGGCAACGTCACCCAGGTCGAATTCGTGGGGAGCCATCTCTCGGGCGAATGGAAAGAGGCACCTGCCAATCCCGAGTCCGATAAGAAAGTGCTGCTCGCGAAGAAGTTTTCCACCGTTCTGCCCAACGTCGAGGACAAACGGCTCCTGGAACAACTGGACCTGTCGACGGTGAAGTACAAGGCCGAGAGCACGGAATGGAATCCGTTGATGCTCGCGTTCATCTATTTCATCGCTCCCGGACTGATCATGGGGGGCATTCTGTATCTCATGCTGAAACGATCCAGCGATCCGTTGGGCGGATCGGGCATGTTCGGCAGCTTTGGCCGCAGTCCGGCCCGGCGGTTCGAGTCGTCTTCCAGCAACAAGACCTACGCCGATGTCGCGGGCATGGATAATGCCAAACGCGAACTGCAGGAAGTGGTCGAGTTTCTGAAGGATCCGACTCATTTCCAACGTCTGGGGGCCAGCATTCCCAAGGGTGTCCTGTTGATGGGGCCGCCGGGGACTGGCAAGACGCTGCTCGCCCGGGCGACCGCTGGTGAAGCCGGCGTGACGTTTTATTCGATCAACGGTTCCGAGTTTATCCAGCTCTTCGTGGGTGTCGGCGCCAGCCGTGTCCGCGACTTGTTCCGTACCGCAAAAGAGAACGCTCCCTGCGTCATCTTCATCGATGAAATCGATGCCGTCGGACGTATGCGCGGTGCCGGTTACGGTGGGGGTAATGACGAACGCGAACAAACACTGAATCAGATCCTCAGCGAAATGGACGGTTTCCTGCAGACCGACGCCGTGATTGTCCTGGCCGCGACCAATCGCCCGGACGTACTCGATCCCGCCTTGTTGCGACCCGGTCGTTTTGATCGCCACGTGACAGTCGATCGCCCCACCAAGGACGGGCGGCGAGACATCTTGAAAGTTCATATCAAGAAGGTCCCCGTCGCGGACAACGTGAAGCTCGACGAAATTGCAGCCAGCACGATTGGCTTCTCCGGAGCCGATTTGAAGAATCTCGTGAATGAAGCGGCGATCAATGCCACGCGGTTGAACAAGGACTTTGTGGATGAGGACGACTTCGAGTATGCCCGAGACAAGGTCATCATGGGGCCCAAGCGCGAAGAGATCCTCAACGAGCGCGAACGCGAAATGACCGCCTACCACGAAGCCGGGCATGCCTTGTTGGCGTGGCGGTTGTCGGAAGTGGATATTGTTCGCAAAGTCACGATTATCCCACGTGGGCGAGCTCTCGGTGTCACGCAATTGATGCCGGTTGAAGAAAACTACAGCATTGGCGAAAAGCGGCTGCACGCGCGACTGGCATTTACAATGGGAGGCCGTGCGGCCGAAAAGCTGGTGTTTGACGAATTCACCGCGGGGGCCGAGAACGATTTGCAACAGGCGACCAGCCTGGCGCGCCGCATGGTCGGTCACTGGGGAATGAGCGACGTCATTGGTCCGGTCGCCTTCCGTCAACAGGAAGAGAACCCGTTCCTGGGCAAAGAGTTACACGACAGCCGCGAGTTCAGCGAAGAGACCGCTCGGATCATCGACCAGGAAGTGCAAAAGTTCCTGATGCGTGCCCAAGACAAGGCGATGGAAGTCCTCGTCGCCAATCGGCCGCAACTCGATCAGTTGGCTCATGAATTGTTGAAAAAGGAGAGCCTCGGTCAGGAAGAGATGAAGGTCATTCTAGGGCCTCCCGTGGCCAAGCCTTACGTCAAACCGCTGCCCGAAGAGTTGATCTAGGCGCCCATCTCCCCTAATTTAAGCTGCAGCCTGACTCTTTGAAGTCGGGTGCTTCTTCGCTGCCGCAGGGAGCGCTCGGAGTTGGACAGTCAGGCGACAGCTCATCAGTGACTCTGCTGCCTGCGTAAGAGAAGATCAATCTGGAAGGTTGGAAGTGTCGATTTCGACTGCACCCAGTTGATCGCCACGACCCAACCCGATGGCCTGCTGATGCAGCGGACCTCGTCGTCATCCAGCGACTCTCACAGTCAGGAACGAGAGTTACGATAGATTCATGCAGCCAGACTCCCTGGTTGGCTTCCACTTAGGATTTGAAAACACATGGCAAGTTCGCAGCGTTTACAGGGCATTTTTACTCCCAACATGGTTCCGCTCGATCAGCGCGGAAACATCAACGAGGAGGAACTCCGCAAGTACACTGACTGGTTGATTGAGCGTGGTGTCCACGGGCTCTATCCCAACGGGTCGACGGGCGAATTCCTGCGGTTTACCCCCGAAGAACGCCGCCGGATCATCGAGATCATGGTCGACCAGACGCGTGGCCGGGTCCCCGTTCTGGCCGGTGCTGCTGAAGCGAACACCCGCGAAACGATTAAAGCCTGCGAGTATTACCACGACCTAGGTGCGCGGGCGGTGGCCATTGTTTCGCCGTTCTATTACAAGCTGAGTCCCGCCTCGGTCTACGCCTACTTCAAGGAGATCGGCGACAACACGCCGATCGACGTAACCCTCTACAATATTCCGTTGTTCGCCAGCCCGATCGACGTCCCGACCGTGCAGCGACTGGCAGAAGAATGCCCCAAGGTCGTGGCGATCAAGGATTCGTCGGGCGATATCCCGCACATGATTCGCATGATCAAAGCGGTCCGGCCCAATCGTCCCGATTTCAGCTTTTTGACCGGTTGGGACGCGGCCCTGATGCCGTTGCTCCTGATTGGCTGCGACGGCGGTACGAACGCGACGTCGGGCGTCGTCCCGGAAGTGACTCGAAAACTGTACGATCTGACCCTCGCCGGCAAACTCGACGAAGCCCTCAAGGTCCAATATGACCTCGTCACCCTGTTCGATACGATGATCTACTCGGCCGAATTTCCGGAAGGTTTTCGTGCTGCGGCCGAACTCCGCGGGTTCCGGATGGGGACCGGCCGACAACCGCTGTCGGAAGGTCAACAACGTGACCTGTCAGCCCTGCGCAATACGCTGCAGTGCCTGCTGGCCGAACATGGATTTACGTCGGAACCCTTGGGTGGCTGCCCCGTGAAAGGGGACGAGAAGTTCGATTCCAAGGAAGTCAGCGCGATCGTGCAGAATGTGCTGGCAGAATTGAAACGCCGCGGTTTGGGAAACTGAGTTCCCTTGTAAATCCAATGGGATTCGTCCAGTATTCTACGGTGTGCTGCGCTTCGAGCTGGTATTCGTAGGGTGTTCGCAGGCAATTTTCCCAACAATTGTGGAGCGTCTGTCGTAAAGCCTGCTGTCAGAGCTGTTTTCGTTGCTTGCTGGCCCCTTGACGGTTGTCCGATCTCGTTCGCTATCAATGGCTTATACTGCCAGCCACGATCCTTGAAGTCCAATCGTCCGTCTATCGATCATTAGCAGGAGCAGGCCGTCGCGATGCCTCAGAATTTCCAATTCGCCATCCAGTTCATTTATCACGAACTGTTGACCTCGACTGCCGGACTCGGGATTTTGTGCATTATTCTGCCGATTATCGCCATCCGGTTAATATGGCGTTTTACAGGCTCGCCCGCTAGGACAATTGCCCGCGCCACGACGACCGAAGCCGTTCGTCAGCCGGTGTTTGCTCTGATGATCGTGCTGGGACTCGTGATCAATCTGCTGAATGCCTACATTCCGTTCTTCACCCTGGGCGAAGACGTGAAGATGTTGAAAGACTGCGGTCTGGCGACATTGCTGATTTCGGGTTTGATCCTTGCCGTGTGGACCGCCAGTACCAGTATCGCTGACGAAATTGAAGGCAAGACGGCAATGACGTTGCTGTCCAAGCCGATCAATCGCCGGCAGTTCATTTTTGGCAAATACATCGGGATTCTGCAGGCCGTACTGTTGATGTATCTGCCGACCGTCTTGTGGTTCCTGTTCTGC
This sequence comes from Planctomicrobium piriforme, assembly GCA_945861445.1. Classification (GTDB taxonomy): domain Bacteria; phylum Planctomycetota; class Planctomycetia; order Planctomycetales; family Planctomycetaceae; genus JAKFVC01. The sequence goes on from CAMAVF010000018.1 coordinate 5,463, forward strand.
ATCTATGTCAAAGTACCCTACGACGGCAAAGAAGGTGGCAAGACCGACATTACCTGGATGGAATGCTGGGTCACGACCGTGCAGACGATTCCCGGCATCGTCTTGATCATCTTCGAAGTCGCGGTGATGACGGCCGTCAGTGTTGCCATTTCGACGCGGCTGCCGATGGTGGTGAATATGGTCTCGTGCCTGGCGATTTTCGTCATCGGCCACCTGACCCCGGCGCTGGTTGACTCCGGTTCGCTTGACCGCCTGGAACTCGTTGAATTCATGGCCCGACTGTTTGCGACGGTGCTGCCGGCATTGGAAAACTTCAATATCCAGGCTGCGATTGCAACAGGTGCCGAAGTCCCCAAGGAATACCTGCTGAGTGCGCTGCTCTACACCGTGTGCTATGCCGGCATGGCGATTCTGCTGGCGTTCATTATGTTCGAAGACCGCGACCTGGCGTAGTTAGTTGCTTCGTGATCGGAACCCGAATGCATATAGGGTGACCGGACCGCGAGGGAATGGGACTTATAGGACGGATGAGACTAATGGGACTGATGAGTTCCACTGGTCCCATGTTTGGCCACAAGTAGCATCAACACAAAAAATGATGCCCCGGTTCCTCAACAGGAGAAACCGGGGCATCTTGTATTACGGACTTTTGGCTTGGACCGCAGCAGACTATTCGTCGCCCAGATCGCTGATCGTTGCTGTCGCTGAAACGACGGCCACTTCGGTCAGACCGGCTTCTGCCATGCTGAGGTGCGACAAGCCTTCCACAAATCCCTTCAAGTGCTCGCTGCGCGTGTGATGCTGCAGCTTGCGGAGTGCCTTGGATTCGATCTGGCGAATACGCTCACGGGTGACCTTGAAGATGCGTCCGGTTTCTTCCAGGGTATAGCTGTAGCCGTCACCCAGACCGTAACGCAAACGGATGATTTCGCGTTCGCGATACGTCAAGCTGCGTAGAACATGTTCAATCTTGTCCTTGAGCAGTTTGTGCATGGCGGTATCGGCCGGACTGCCCTCGTTGTCGTCTTCGAGGAAGTCGCCGAAGCTGCTGTCTTCGCTCTCACCAACAGGCGTATCCAGGCTGACCGGATGCCGCCAGGTCTTCATGATGCGTTCGGTTTCCTCGACGCTGAGCCCCACGGCTTCGGCCAGTTCTTCCAGGGTCGGCTCGCGGCCGGTTTCCTGGCGAATGGCTTCGCTACGGGTCTTCAAGGCCGAGATACTTTGGAACATGTGAACCGGAATGCGGATCGTGCGGGCATGATCCGCGACAGCTCGCGTGATCGCCTGACGAATCCACCATGTCGCATAGGTCGAAAACTTGTAGCCACGGCGGTATTCGTACTTTTCGACACCACGCATCAAACCGGCGTTCCCTTCCTGGATCAGGTCCAGGAAGCTGAGCCCACGGTTGCGATACTTCTTGGCGATCGAAACCACCAGCCGCAGGTTACCGCCTGACAAGCGTTGCTTGCCCTTGGTCCAGACGGCCATGCGGCGTTGAATTTCCTTGACCCGCGCCCGCATCGTGGCGGGTGTTTCGCAGGTCAGGTCGATCAAGTCCTGCAATTCGCGTCGCAGGCACTGAGCTTCCTCGGTACGATGCTGGCGATTCTTCTGCGTGATCAAATTCTCGAGCTCGTCCATGCGGCGCGAGATCTGTTCCAGGCGCTTACCGACGGGCAGCAAACGCTGGGTTCGCAAACTGAGCTCTTCACAGAGGGTGGCTGCCTTGCGACGACGGACCCGCAGCCGTTCCTGAGCCGCCTTCTTGTCAGCCAGGGCCGACGTCGAGGCTTGCGTAATCTTAAAATCTTCAGCGTTTTCGGACAGCAGGTGGTCAAGCGTCTTCAGATTGTGCGGCATCCGGCCGAGAATCTGTTCCTTCTTGACGTTCTCGGTATCCGACGTCCGCAGCGTACGTTCGAACGGCAATTCGCCGGCCCGTACCTTCTTCATGGTTTCGACGGTGACCTTCATCGACAGGTCACTTTCCATGATCATGCGGCGCAATCGCTTGCGGGCAACTTCGATCTCCTTGGCGAGATAGATTTCCTTGTCGCGTGTCAGCAGGGGGATATCACCCATCTGGCTGAGGTACATGCGAATCGGGTCGCGTGAGAGGACGGCGGTCGGCTGGTCACCCAGCTTGCCCGCAGTCATATTGAGTGGGTTGTCCTCGGGAATATCGGGGATATCGTCATGCTGACCATCGGCAACCTTATAGTCGTCATCGGTGGTCGTATCGATCAGGGTCAAGCCGGCTTCTTCGAGCGCCAGCACCAGTTCGTCAACGATCGTGGGCTCGCCACCCTCATCGGGGAGGTAATCGTCAACTTGATGGAAGGTCAGGAAACCGCCTTGGGTTTTACCTGTATTCAGTAGCGTTTGCAGTTTGGCCTCGTAACGTGGCACGATGCACTCCTTGTCGAATTTAGCGGGTTCGCACATCCGTGTACTCTGTGCCCTGACGCAGGGCGGGGACCGTGAGGAAAACGGTCGGAATCAACACCAAGTTTGCCAGGGGCCGCAGGCGATACCGGGTCGAGGATCGGCGGGCGGCGGAGCGTGACGTCGTGCGCACCACAGGGGTGTCGCGAAATTCCGGTTTACCATGGCAAATGGGGTCGATTGTCTCATGTCCAAGGGAGCCTGAAGCCGAAAAAAGAGGTAACAAAATCTGTTGTCCGCGATTCAGCAATTTCTGACGTTCTAACACGGCACTTTGATCTGTGGCGACTAGGTTTTCGCAGGACCGTTCTCTGGTCTGCTGCCCAATCGCACGTCGAATACAATACATCACATCTCACTTAGACGATGACTTGCAGCGATGAGTTCGCCTGATCCCGGACTCGTCCTGTCTCATTAGAAACAAGCACTCGAGTCTGATCACCCTGTGATTCTTGGCGTCGAGCATGTTCGCGTTGCTAATAGACATCTCACACATTGCGAACTCATTGGTCAAGGGGCGAAAACCACGAGTTTCAGATGTCACTTCAACGTTTCCCCCGGCGAAGTCAAATCGCCCGGCGGGACTGCCCAAATACTGTCACCATCACCAGGGACAAGCGGGTCAAGAAGTTCGCTTTCGACAGCTTCCTTTCTCTCAATTGCGAGTTCGTACGCCCTTACCCTTATCAGTATACGCCTCGCGCGTCGCAGTTACCACTCAAAAAAATGGGTTTCGATCCCCGGCGATGAAATTTCACCGTCTGGACCAATTTCCCGACGTCGAGTTGTAACCTGACTGTCAGCAAAGCGTTGGGCAGGATGTGTATTGCAAACATCTGCCGCAAATTGCCCACTTGGCCCAGCCGAGAGAGAAGGCACAGCCAACGTGGGATAGGCTTCCAGCCTGTCATCCTTTAAAAAAGCAGACAGGCGAAGCCTATATCACGGTCTATGGAGCGGACGGAGCTGATACCGGCTCTTTGACGATCGGCGGGAGATAGAGTTCACGCTGATGTTTCATGGGAACTGGCGGGCGGACATACACCTTCTTGCCAGCCTTTTCGACGATGTAGCCGGTCGTATTCTCGATCGCCTTCAATGCCTCTTCCGCCGTGGCATTCTGCAGGCTCATTTCCACGTCCCCTTCGACATTGATCGTCAACACCAGGTTCAGATTCGCCTTCTGTGTGAGCATGTCCAACAGTTCGCGCAGTCCACCCTGATGGGACTCAATCGAGAAGCGTTTTTCACCGTCGACTCCAGGTTGCTCCTCACGGACCAGGGGGGCGCCTCCGATCCCGCTGGCCGGGTGTTTCTGAGGGATTCGCTGAATGTAGGACTCGGACTTGGCCGGTCGGTCCGGTTTCGCCTTCAACTCCAGTAGCGCGGCTTCGATATTATCGAGTTTTCCCTGTAATTTCTGCTCCTGCAAGAGTTGCGCGGGACCTAATAGGGCCTGCTGTGACAGTCGCTGATGTTCCTGCTCCAGGGTCAATTTTTGCAGTTGTTCCTGCAGCGAATCCAGGCGGCTGGCAAGTCCCGTGGCATCAGGTTGTCTCGCATCGGCAGGTGTCGATTTGGAAGGTGGTTTCACAGATTTCGCAGCGGGAGTTTCATCTGGTGTAGGACTGGAAAAAGGGTTCTCGGTCGCACTTCCCGCTGCGGCCGATGTTGTTGATGCGGGCTCGGCGGGATCCTTCAAGGCAACTTCGAAATCTTCAGGCGACGGCATTTCCGTCGGCGATTTCAGAATTTCGGCTTCTGGCTGAGCGTTCTCGTTGTCCAGGCTGTTGTCGACTTGTGACCGCGGAAGGGGCGGCAATTGTGGTAATTCCTTCGCCGGTTCACCATCTTCACCTGTCGGTGACTGGGGCGCCGTGGTGCGCACGGGAGGGGCAATTGTTCGCCTGAGCCCCGGTCTGGCTACGGATCGCACCGTTGCCGGTGCATCCAATCGAGTTGCTGGCTCAACTTGCGCAAATTGCAGGGGGGCCGGAGGCGATTCGGGCACTTGTGCCAACTGAATTTCCTCGGAATGCTCCTTAAAGGCCACCAACACCTCGGGATGAATCCCTTTAGCCGTCACCACCAGCACGAGACTCAACGCGGCCAGCAATCCCAGGCACAGCGTTCGAGTTGCGATCCGAAACAGACTATTCATCATCGCCATCCTGGCAGGAATCATCATTCAGGACCAACACGGAGCGTTGCTTGCTGAGCAATTTCCGTCACGCGAACCTTACCCTCTGCAGTCCGCAGCGTCTCATTGGGCGTCAAACGTGAGCGAACCAATTCGCGTCTCCAGACAACGCTCCAACAGCAACATCCAAGCATTATGACGACCAGCAATCCCAGGAGTTTCCCCAAGTTAGCGCGGCCTTCAGCAGCAAGTTGTTCAACTTCACCCGGCTGAATCACAGTGTCGATCCTTGGGAAATTCGCCCGGCGAGCGCGACGTGCGAACCCGCTGCGACCTGTTAAACGGACCTTTGATCCGATTTATCGACGTTTAGCTGCCTGTAAAATCGTTTTTTTCGTCAAAGTCAACCAAATCTTCCCAGATTATTTGAGGGGGGTTGGTCGGCGGCAGTCTATAGAATTCCTGTCCTCCAGAAGAGACGGAAAGGACAGAAGGGACGAAAATGACAAATGACAAATGACAAACGGCCGGACAGGCAACTCGCCTGTCCGGCCGTTTGCAGAATATAAAAAGGTGCGGCAAGGTCCCCTCGAAGCTCCCAGCTCGCCTTGCCGCACCCACGTTTTACGTTGCCTAACATGCTCTGCGACAGCACGTTGTGGCGATCAAATTGTGTCGTTCGTCAGTTGTCTCTGACACCTAAACTTAGGTCAGCAATTCGGATTGTCAAAATGACTTCAAGGATTTTGCCCGGGAACAGGATGTCAGCCGGTTTTTTGTCCTTGGACCTTTGTCATTTGTCCTTGGAAAAGCAACGACACACTACAGATCTATCGCCATACTCCCTGTTCCACACACAACCGGAACCTGTTTTGAACTTGCACTTCACAGCTGACCAAGGACCAAGGACTACTGCTCAATCTTCAGGATGCGATCATTGCCGCTGTCAACAATATACAGTTCGCCCTTGGGGCCAATTGTCACTCCATGGGGTTGGAACAGTTCCACTTGAGTGGGTGGGCCGCCGAGGCCCGCGGTCCCTTTCTTGCCTGTTCCGGCCAGCTTGACGATGCGGTCCTCTTTGGGCAGATAGCGCCGGACTGCATGATTTTCCGTGTCAGCGATGATCACGCTGCCGTCTCGATCGAGACACAAATGCTTGGGGCCGTTCAAAGTTGCCATCCGACCGGGTCCGTCATCTCCCGAGTGCCCGGCTTTGCCCGTACCCACGACGGTGCGAATTTTACCATCTCCATCCACGATTCGCAGGGCATGCCCGCTACGCTCGAGAATATAGATCCGGCCCTCCCGGTCGGCGGTCACGGCGCGGGGGTCAACGAGGGGTGATTCCGCCGCAATGGATCCGTCTGCAGGCGCACCTTGCTGACCGTTGCCGGCCACCGTCGTGACCTGCCGCGTGGCCAGATCAATGGACCGGATCCGGCGATTGTCCAGATCCGCCATGACGAGTCGTTTGTTGTCTGGCGTGAGCGTAACGCAATAAATTCCACCGAACACCGCCTTGTCTGCCGGTCCGCCGTCTCCCGAAAAACCTTTCGCTCCCGTGCCGGCAAAATTGGTCACCAGTCCGGTCTGAGGATCATATTTCCGGATCCGCTGATTCCAGGTATCTGCCAGGTAAACCATGCCGTCTGGCCCCAGCGCCAGATTGTGCATGCCATTGAATTCGGCCTTGAGACCCGGTCCGCCGTCGCCTCCTTGACCAAGCTTTCCTGTCCCGGCGACCTGGTGCAACAGTCCTTTCTCCAGTTTGAACACTCGCTCGCCGGTGAGTTCGATGATGAACCCTACCCCTTGGCGATTGAAGTCAATTCCGAACGGGGAAATCAGTTTGGTCCGTTCCGCGGCAATTCCCGCAGCGGGTTCGGTCCCCCCGGCGACGAGGACAATCTTTTCTGCAGCACTGAGGGACGCCACACAGTTGACGACACAAACCACAACCATCCAGCGATTGCACGACATGGAGCAGACCTTTCGCGGCTGGGACGATACTCGGGTGAACGCACAGCGGTTATCATCCTGCAGGCAGCCGCAGCCCGCAACCAATCCCGGTATTCGGTGCTGAAAGGCGAATTACGGATACACCTGGTTCATGGCCCGTTCTCCTAACGACAAACCAACCGGCAAGCCTGGGGTGAAACCACTGGGAAATCACCAGACTTCCTGGATCTGGGGCCGGCACCTCGTGCAAGAAACCTTGCAGTCGCGGACCTGGCCGATTCTCGAATTGTGGCTCGCGGATGATTTGCCCGAGCCAGAAGTCAGCCTCATCCGGACCTTGGCAGGTGCCCCCGGCGTCCCCGTGCAACGCGCCGCACGCCACACGCTCGTGTCACGGTGTCGCGGTGAGGATCACCAGGGATATGCGGCTCGGATGGCTGAGTTTCCTTACCATTCGGCAGAAACCGTGATGAGGAAGGCCTCGCGTTGGCCGTTGACTATCGCGTTGGATCGAATTCAGGATCCGTTCAATTTTGGAGCCATGTTGCGTTCGGCCGAGATTTTTGATGCTGCGGGGATCATCATCGGGACCCGCGAGCAAGTCGGTGTGACCAGCCAGGTGGCGCGCAGTTCGGTTGGGGCAGTGAATCGACTGCCAATCGCCCGCGTGTCCGAGTTGGGCGCGTTCCTGGAGACTCTGCCGGCAGAAATGACAATCGTCTCGGCCAGCGAAAAGGCCAGTACGACCATCAACGAGTTTGATTTCTGTCAGCCAGTCGTGCTGGTCATCGGCAATGAGGGCCGCGGCATCAGTGACGATGTAGCCCGTCATTGCCGGGCCTCGGTGCGAATTCCTCAACAGGGAACGCTGAACTCCTTGAATGCCGCCGCCGCATTGGCGATCATTTGCTACGAAGCTCGTCGCCAACAACATGTCCGAGATGAGAGTTGAATGTGATTCGCTCCCATTCGTATCGTGACGGCAACGAATTGATTTTCCGCGAGGATGTGAAATGTCTGTGAACCAAATCGGCTGGGTGATGGTGTGCATCGTGCTCTGGGGTGCAGTGGGCGAACAGTCGGCCTATGCACAACGCGTCAAACGCAATGCGACGCCACAGAAGCCCTCGACCAACCCCAAGCTGCAGCCTGAACCGGATTCCGGACCCGGTGCGGGACAGAATGAGATCGACCGGCTGTTTGGCAGACCTGCGAACCCCGCCTCGCCCCTGGAAAATATCGTGCGGCAGGCTCAGGCAGCCTACCAGCAACAGCACTACACGCAGGCCATCGATCTGACAACGCAGGTCCTGAATTCCAATCCGCGACACTCGGTCGCGCGCTACTATCGAGCCAGCGCGTTGATTGACTTGGGACGCCTTGAAGGTTCCGGTGAGAAAGTTCGCGCGGGGATCGCTGACGCACGTGAGGCGCTGGGGATTGCTGGAAAGCAGTATCTGATCTTCCATATTCCGTATTTTTATGGGCTCACGTCGTTGTCCGAGTTGGAAAACAAGCGCGCTCACGCCGATTTGACCATCAGCATCGCCACTCCACTGCTCGCGAAGGTAGATCTTCCACCGCATGTTCGACCACTGGTCTACTATCAGCGGGCGCTCGCCAAAATGTACCTGAAAGACTACCTGGGCGCGGCGGCTGACTATGGTGAAGCGGTCAAGTTGGACCCCGAATTTCAAACGGCACATTTTGGTCGTGCCGAAGCCTTCTTAAAGGCCGGAGATCCCGGTAAGGCACGAGCCAGTTTTGATCAGGCAGTCAACGAGCTTCCGGGTGATGCGTTGGTTTTCAACAATCGAGGCACCTTTAATGTGCAGCAGGGACGAATCGATGCGGCCATCGCCGACTTCACTCACGCCCTGGAATTGAATCCCAATTTCTACATGGCATCCCTGAACCGCGGCTTCGCACGCACTCAAAAACTGGAATGGTTCGAGGCAGAAAATGACTACGTGCTCTCATTGCAGAGTTATCCGAAGAACTCGTTGGCGTTGCGACTGTTGGGAACGGCCCGAGTTGCCCAGGGCAAGCTGCCACCGGCCATCGAAGCTTTCACCAATGCCATCGCCGTCGCGCCGGAAGATCCCGACAACTACGCCGGACGCGGATTCGCGTGCTACTTTGCGAAGGACTATATCGGAGCGACCGCCGATTTTGCGAAGGCCCGTCAATTGCAACCGGCCACGGTTTTGTACGCTCTATGGAAGTACACGGCCCAATCCAAAACCAGTCAGGCGGCAGCGAAAACCGAATTGGAGACCTTCCTGCAGTCTCAACCACCAGCGCCGAACTGGCACGTGACACTGTCTCAATACATGCTGGGGAAGGTTGATGATGCGGGGCTGATTAAGGTCGCCAGTTCATCCGCTGACGCAAATGCGAAAGCCCAATGGCTGTGCGAGGCCCACTATTTCCAGGGCCTGAAAAGCGAAGCCGCGCAGCAGCCTGCGGAGGCTCGGAAGCATTTCGAAGAGTGCCTCAAGACCAACCAGGCCCAGTTGACGGCCTTCGTGGGTGCGAAGCTGGCCCTGGCAGCGAAGTGAAATTACACGCAGTTTGATACAAGCTCGAAGCGCAAGCGAGTGCATTCCTCGAATTGATCGGCAGCGCTGAGTTCACGAGGCATGCACTCGCTTGCGCTTCGAGCTTGTATTGGGATTACGTCCGTGCAAACACGGTCGCACCGAGTTCCTGGTCACCGCAGACAACATTGAGCTTCGTCCCCGGCGACAGATAATTCCGCTTGATCATCGCGAGGGCCACTGGTGCTTGAGCGGCCGGATCCCATGCGGCTGAGGTGACGACGCCGGCTTCGCGGACCTCGCCGGGCATCAGCACTTTCGCACCGGGTTCCGGAACAGGGCCGGGTTGTAATCGCAGGCAGCGCAGTTCTTGATTCACATGCCCCATCGAGTCAATTCGCGCGATCGGCTCCTGTCCCAGATAACAACCTTTGGTGAAGCTGATCGCCAGATTCGTCCGGGCGGCCTCCTGGGCCAGGTTGTCTTCGGTCAGATCAACTCCGTGGTCTGGAAGCCCTGCCGAGATCCGCAGTGCGTCGTAGGTGGCACGTCCCGCCGGGAGCAGTCCACCGGTCGTCAAACTGTTCCAGACACCGGCGGCCTCGGCGGCGGGGACTTGGATCAAGCAGCCGGGAACTCCCAGCCAATCGACGCGTCGCACGGCCAGGGAATGTGATTCGACAGACGTTCGCAGGTGGCTCGCCACCCCCAGGTCGGCAACGGGGAGACCAAGTCCCGCCAAGCGCGACAAGACCTCGGGGCCACTGGCATAGAACTCGACGTATTCGCTGGATCGGCGATGGAATTGGACATCTTCGGTGATCAGGTACTTGTCGAAGTGGGCGAACAACAGATCTTCATAGCCGGGCAGGGCGTCGACCCACAGCGCATTTTCCTCTGCGAACACAAAGATCTGGGCCTTGATCTTGCCTTGAATGGTGGTCACAAACGCCTCGCAACTTTGACCGGGACGCAGATTGCGAATCTCGTTCGTGCAGAAGTTGTGGATGTACTTTTGACGATCGGCACCGGTCAGTTCGAGCTGGGTCCTTTGACCGAGATCAAACACGGCGGCGGTAGTGGTCGCAGCAGTGAATTCCGCCAGCGGATCGCCAGATGTAGAGGAGTTGTTAGAAGTTGTCATTGATTTCTGTCTTATCGCTGAAGAGTTACGTTTAGATGGCGATTATCGTCACTAATCCCTGTAATCCGGCCGCTCTCGGTCGCGTGCCGCGTCGCGGATCAGACTGGCGGCCAGGGCCGTCCAGCCGGTCTGATGACTGGCACCTAAACCGCGGCCATTGTCTCCGTGGAAGTATTCGTAGAACAAGACATTGTCGCGCCAATACGGATTTTTCGCGTAGCGTTCATCGTCCCCATGACACGGGCGCCGGCCCTGATCATCTTTCAGGAATAACCGCGTCAGGCGAGCGGTCAGTTCGGCCGAGACCTGGGCCAGATTCAGGAAGTTTTTGGAGCCCACCGGGCACTCGACCTTGAACGTATCGCCATAGAAGTGATGGTAGCGTTCCAGTGCTTCGATCAGCAGGAAGTTGACCGGAAACCAGACCGGGCCGCGCCAGTTCGAATTGCCGCCAAACAGCCAACTGTCGGATTCACCGGGCAGGTATTCGACCCGCAGATACTCGCCTCCGAACTGCACCGTAAATGGTGTATCAGCGTGGGCACGGGACATCGACCTGACCCCGTAAGGAGACAGGAATTCACTTTCATCCAGGACACGCTGCAGAATGCGCGTCAGCCGTTCGCGCGTGGGAATTCCCAGCAGGAACCGCTTGACATGGCGGGTGCAACCCTCAGTTTCTGAACTCAACAGATGCCGTGCGAGCTCGGGGCGATTCTTGAGGAACCAATCCATGCGTTTCCGAAATCCGGGCAATCCTGCCAGTGCGCCTTCGTCGATCACACCGACTGCGAAGAGTGGAATGATGCCGACCATCGAACGAATGCGGATCGGTTGGCTCTTTCCGTTGATATTGAGGTGATCGTAATAAAAACCTTCCGATTCATCCCAGAGACCTGTTCCACCCAGCGTATTGATTGCGTGGACGATCGCCACAAAATGCTCGAAGAATTTGGAAGCGACGTCCTCATATTCGGGGCTGTCCACGGCCAGTTCCAAGGCCATCGACAGCATGATCATGCAGTAAAAGGCCATCCAGGCGGTGCCGTCAGCCTGCTCCAGATGTCCGCCCGTGGGCATCGGTTTTGAACGGTCGAACACTCCAATGTTGTCGAGTCCCAGGAAGCCGCCCGAGAACAAATTCTGCCCGTTGGGATCTTTGCGATTCACCCACCACGTGAAGTTCAACAACAGCTTGTGAAACGCCCGCGCCAGGAACTGGCGGTCACGGCGACCACTGCGCCGCGTCATCTTATAGACACGCCAGCAGGCCCACGCATGCACGGGAGGATTGACATCGCCGAGTGCAAATTCGTAGGCGGGGATCTGTCCATTCGGATGCATGTACCATTCACGCAGCAGTAATAGCAATTGTTCCTTGGCGAAGTGGGGATCCGCTGCCGCAAACGGGATCATGTGGAATGCCAGATCCCACGCGGCATACCACGGATATTCCCATTTGTCGGGCATGGAAATAATGTCGCGATTGAAGAGATGCTGCCACTCGTGATTTCGTCCCGCCAGGCGTGCCGGAGACACCGGTGGCTGACCGGGATCGCCTTGCAACCAGTCTTCCACGACATAGTGGTAGAACTGCTTGGTCCACAGCAATCCGGCTTCGGCCTGGCGAATGACCTGGGCTTCGTCCGGTGTCACGCTTCCAGGCTGCCGCGCGACAAGATACTCTTGGGCTTCGTTGGCCCGCTTGTCGAACACGCGATCAAACGCAGTTCCGAAGTGTTCTTGCGGCGCCTCATTGGAGGCGAACAGCCGCATTCGCAAGACGACCTCACCCCCCGCAGGGATATTCAAGGCGTAGTGAGCGGCGGCCTTGGTCCCGCTGGGGTCGGGGCTGATCGCGTCGGTCTTGTCCTGAATCAAATACTCGTGGAACGCATCCTTGCGATAGGGGCCGATGCTGGGCGCAGCAAAAATGCGTTCGTAGTTGGTTTCGTTCTCGGTAAACAGCCATGGGGGAGACTCGCCGCCCGGTCCGACATCCGCCGCGTAGGAAAACTCGTTGAGCGTCGCGTGGTAGCAAATCAACGCGGGTCCCCGGCCACCCACAATACGAGGCTTGGTCCAGCAGCCCTCGTGGGTGCAACCCCACGACCAGGTGTTCCGGAACCAGATTGTCGGCAACACATGCAGCGGGGCCTCAAAGGGACCGCGGTTGGAAATCGTCAGCCGGATCAACAAATCGTTCGGGGATCTCTTGGCATACTCGATCTGCACATCGAAGAACTTATCGTCGGCGAAGACACCCGTGTCCCTCAGCTCAAATTCGGGTTCTTTCTTGCCGCGCCGTTTGTTCTCGGCGACCAGCAAATCATAAGGAAACGGCGCTTGGGGATATTTGTACAAAGCTCGCATATAGGAGTGCGTAGGTGTCGAATCGAGGTAGTAATACTCCTCTTTGACGTCTTCGCCGTGATTGCCCTCGGGGCCGGTCAATCCGAACAGCCGCTCTTTGAGGATCGGATCTCGGGCGTTCCACAGGGCGACGCTAAAACAGAGACGGCACTCGCGGTCCGTGATTCCGAACAGGCCGTCTTCACCCCAGCGGTAGGCCCTGCTGCGCGCGTGATCGTGCGGAAAATAGCCCCAACTGTCGCTATTACCGGAATAATCCTCACGCACGGTCCCCCATTGTCGTTCTGACAGGTAAGGTCCCCAGCGCTTCCAGTTTCCGGCCGGATCGCGAGCCGCATCGGCGGCCAGCCGATTGCTTTCCGCATCATTTAGTTCAGTGACGGCCATCCCGAGCGCTTTCCGAAGTGGCAATTCATGAAGTGGATTGCGATGAGGGAGTATCGTAGCACGATGCGAAGGGATCGGAAACTTGGGGCGTGGAGGGAGGGGGGAGAATGACTAAATGTCCAAATGGACCGGGGATGAAGTCCAAATAACAAAGGACCAATGACAAAGGACAAAACATCAATCATGGAACCAATCGTCACTTCAGGCAAATATATGGGTAGGGAAGATCGATGTGGGTATGCAGCGGTGGATTAGCTCCGTGTTGGGGACCGAACCTGGTAATCTGCGAATCTCGCAACTGGTTTGACGGAATGTGGTTAAATCTCTTGCGGGTGGCGTTTAAATCGGGTTAAATAAAGGGAATTAGATTTGTTTCTCGTGGAGACGAAACCGATGTGCGTGTGGCGACCCAGTTGGCTGTTCCTGCAGGTGTCCGTTTTCAACCTGCTGATCTTCGGAATCGCCTCGTCGGCAGTCCAAGCCGAACTGCGTTGCAGTCCGCCTCGAGTCCAACTGGACCGGCCGGAAAGATCGCAACAATTGCTGATCAGCACGACCACCGCCGACGGGCGGCAAGTCGATCTCTCGCGCCAGGTCAAGTATGAGGTGCTGCCTGTCACCCTAGCCGAAGTCGATGCGCGGGGTTTGGTGCGGCCGCGGGCTGAGGGTGTGGGCGAACTGATCGTTCGTCTGGACAAAGAAGTGATTCACGTGCCGCTGGAGATTACTGGCCTCAATAAGCCAGTTCCCGTCTCGTTTCAGCACGAAGTCCTGCCGATTCTGACCAAAGCGACCTGCAATGCGGGTGGCTGTCATGGCAAGGCGGAAGGACAGAACGGGTTTAAGCTGAGTGTCTTCGGATTTGATGCCGCTGCCGATCATTTGTCTCTGCTTCAAGAAAGCCGTGGTCGGCGACTCAATCTGACCGCACCTGAAAAGAGCTTGTTGCTGCAAAAAGGTGCTGCCATTGTGCCGCATGGCGGCGGTCGAAAACTGGAACGCGGAGACGCTCGTTATCTGCGTCTGCTGCGCTGGATTCGGGAGGGAGCGAATTACTCGGTTCCGGAAGAGTCAGCCGTCGTCAGTATCGAGGTCGAACCGGCCGAACGGGTCTTGGTTCCGAATGACTTCCAACAATTGCGAGTCACTGCGGTCGATGCCTCGGGCCGACGATATTGTGTGACGGCCGAATCTGAGTTTGTCTCGAACACCCCCAGCATTGGTGCTGTTGATAGCCGCGGCCTGGTGCAAGGCACTGACATCCTGGGTGAAGCCGCCATTCTGGCTCGCTATGCCGGACATGTTGCCATTTGCCGGATTACGATTCCCCGCAGCGGTGTCAAATTCCAGCGTCCACCTGAGAACAATTTCATTGATGGTTTGGTCTGGAACAAGCTGGAACGCCTGGGAATTGAGCCCAGTGGTGAATCGACGGACGCCGTGTTCCTGCGCAGGGTCTTCCTCGACACAATTGGCCGCTTGCCCACAGTTACCGAAGCTCGCGAGTTTCTCACCAGCAAGGCCCCGGACCGCCGAGCCAAGCTGATCGACCATTTGTTGCAGACGCCCGATTACGCCGACTACTGGACGATGCTGTGGTCTGATTTGCTGCGAATTGATCAGCAGGCACTGACTCCCGAAGGAGCCGTCGCGGCATCGCGCTGGGTCCATCGGCAGTTCGCCGAAAACCGCCCGTATGACGCTTGGGTGCGCGAGATCCTGACGGTGCAGGGTGGGTCGCTCTCAGAAAGCCCCGCTCCGATCTACAAGGCTCTCAACGAGCCCGAAGTCTTGAGCCGTGCCATCAGTCAGCTCTTTCTGGGTGTCCGAATCGAATGTGCTCAGTGCCATCACCACCCGTTCGAAAAATGGAGCCAGGACGACTACTACGGTTTGGCCGGCTTCTTTACTGGGATGAGTCGCAAGAACATTCCCAACCAGGGAGAAGTGCTGTTGTCCCGCGGCGGAACGGATTTGAAACATCCACGCACAGGAGTTGTGGTCCCCGCACGGGCCCTGGGTGCTCCGGCGGCCGACTTCAAGACCATGTCTGACCGGCGCGTAGCGTTGGCCAATTGGATGACGGCTCCCGATAACCACTTCTTCTCGCAGGCCATTGTGAACCGGATGTGGGCTCACTACCTGGGCCGGGGACTGGTCGATCCCATTGATGATATGCGTGAGACCAATCCCCCGACGAATCCGCCGCTGTTCACAGCGTTGACCAAGCACATGCAGGACGTGAAGTACGACTTGAAAGCGTTCACACGCACGCTGCTGAACTCTCGTGTCTATCAAATGAGCTACGAGCCGGTTGGGTCGAACGCGACCGATCGCCAGAACTTCTCGCACGCCTACGACAAGGCGTTGCCTGCTGAAGTGTTGTTGGATGCGGTCTGCCAGGTGTCAGGCGTGCCGGAAAAGTTCAACGGCTGGCCGATGGGCTATCGCGCTGTTCAAATCTGGGACAGCCGCATGCCCTCCTACTTCTTCAAAGTGTTTGGCCGTCCCGCCCGCAATACCGTTTGTGACTGCGAACGCAGCAACGAACCGAGTATCAGCCAGGCACTGCATTTGCTGAATTCTCCCGAGATTGTCAGTAAACTGCACCACCATGACGGAACAGTTAAAAAGATGGTGGATTCGATCTCCAGCGACGAAGCTTTGATCGAGGAGCTGTATTTGCTGTCTCTGTCACGCTTCCCGACTGCCGACGAACGTGACTTAACGCTGAAACATCTGACTGAAAACCGCGAGTTACGCCGCGCGGCGGCCGAAGATATCTTGTGGGCATTAATGAATTCCAAAGAATTTCTCTATAACCACTAACGCAACCAGCATAGGTGAGAGCATGAGAGACCGATTTAACAACAAAATTTATCGCGATTGTACCGGAGTCACTCGCCGCCATATGTTGCGGATTGGTGCGAGCGGAATGATGGCGGGCATGTCTTTACCAGGCCTGATGGCGATGGAGCAGGTCGCCTCCACCGGCTTGGCTGCCCAGGCCAAAGCATGCATCTTCGTATTCCTCGAAGGTGGCCCGCCGCAGTTGGATATGTATGATCCGAAGCCGGAAGCTCCGATTGAGATTCGTGGCCCGTTCGCGACGATTCCCACCGTGGTGCCGGGAACATTCTTCAGCGAATACTGCTCGATGTCGGCAAAAGTTGCTGATAAGTTCACCGTGCTCCGCAGCCATAGCCATGCCGATAATGGGCACAGCACCGGTTACCACTGGGTGATGACGGGCCGTAAAGCGGCATTTTCCGATGGTGAGCATCACATTCCCACCAACGACTTGTACCCCTCACTGGGCTCAATCGTCTCGCGGGAATTGGGAGCGAAGACCTCGGTCCCTCCCTACATCAACGTCCTCCAGCCGATGTCCGCAGGCGGCCCTGGGTTCTACGGGGCAGAACATGCTCCGTTCGTCATCGAATCGGATCCTCAGCAGCCCGATTTTGAAGTCAAGGACTTAAGTGCCATTGATGGTATCGATCCGGCGCGGAATCTCGCGCGTCAGCGGCTGCTGGCTGGCCTTGAGAAGAAGTTGTCGATGGGGCAGGGGCGTCCGAAAGTCATGTCGACCTACTACGAAAAGGCCCTCGAATTGATTGCCTCGGTCGAAGCGAAGAAGGCATTTGACATTCAGTCTGAGCCCGAAGCGATTCGTCGCGAGTACGGCGATACACAGATTGGTCAAAGTTGCTTGCTGGCCCGTCGACTTGTCGAATCGGGTTGCCGTTTCGTGGGGGTGGATGCTCCGGGTTGGGACGTGCATTTCAATTGCTTCCCGAGCTTGAAGACCGACTTGATCCCGTTTGCGGATCGAGCCTTCGCTACTCTGATCACCGACCTCGAACGCCGCGGAATGCTGGATTCGACACTCGTGATCATGATGGGCGAAATGGGCCGTACGCCGCGCGTCACCAAGGAAGCTGGCCGCGATCACTGGTCGATGGCCCAAAGCGTCTGCTTCGCCGGTGGTGGCGTGAAGCCTGGTCAGATTCTGGGAGCCACCGATAAACAGGCCGCCTACCCAGCCACCGATCCGATCGGTGTGGCAGACATCCTGAAGACGTTCTTCCATCAGATGGGCATCGATTCGACAAAGGAATACCTGACACCATTGGGCCGGCCGGTGCCGATCCTCGACGGCGGCAAGTTGATTCCTGGTTTGTTGGCATAGTCCGCGCCATTATGTCCAACGAATTGTCACAATCCGCCGCAGCTCCCTTGGTTGGCATCATCATGGGCAGCCAGTCGGACTGGGAAACCATGCAGCATGCCGCAGACATCCTGAAGCAATTCGGGGTGCCGCATGAATGCCGGGTTGTGTCTGCTCATCGGACGCCAGTCTGGATGCAGGAATACGCCACGACAGCGGAATCGCGCGGGCTGCAACTGATCATCGCGGGAGCAGGGGGAGCAGCCCACCTGCCGGGAATGGTGGCTGCTCATACCGTCTTGCCGGTCTTGGGTGTCCCCGTCCAAAGCCACGCGCTCAGCGGGTTGGATTCACTGTTGTCGATCGTTCAGATGCCCGGCGGAGTTCCCGTCGCGACGCTCGCGATCGGCAAGGCAGGAGCCACGAATGCGGGACTCCTGGCGGTCAGCATTCTCGGAAGCTCACAGCCCGAGCTGCGAACCAAACTGCATGCCTACAGGCAACAGCAGACCGACAAAGTCCTCGACAACAGTTGGCCTGATGCACCTGCGAATGTACGACTCTAGCTATTCGCTCACTTGGTGACTCGGCCTAATCGTCTTCGACAACGCGCACCCGCCGCCGATTGCGGTAATGTGGACCGCGTAACCGGGTATCCCGGGAACCGCGTTCATCCAGGCCGCCAATCCGACCGGAACAGAGCCGGTGGACGAGTAAGAGAACCAGTGCGCCCCCGACCGCGACTGCGAACCCGATCGGGGTAATCAGATCCCGGATCCGATCGCCTCCCGCCCAAGCGTAGAGCGATGCGCCGATGAGTGCCCCACCCAATCCCAGGACCAAGGTCACGACCGCCCCGCCCGGATCGCGTCCCGGCAGAATGGCCTTGGCAAGCAACCCGCTGACCATCCCGTAGCCGATCCAGGTCAAACCTTCGTGAACATAATGATGGATCGTAATCGGGTCCATGGCAGAACTCCTGAGGATTGCAGTTCGCGCCGACCGGGCGCAACAAACACGGGCACGGCTTAGCCGCGCCCGATTTGATCTGGTCGGTTGTTCGTTTCAATTCGAGCCGCGTCAGCATCCCGGGAACTCGCCAGAGCTCCAGCCTGAAGTCTGGCGACTTCAGCCTTCGACCGACGCTGCCGCAGCATCCGCTAATGCAGCTAGTTGACGGGAGCGGGTGCCGGTGCCGGGGCCGTCTGATCGAGACCTTGCTGGCGTAACTTGTACGCTTCCAAGGCTTCAACCTGGCGACTGAGGCGGAACTCAGGCCCCATCGGGAAGTATTGGACGTCGTCGTTGAGGTAGTAGGCTGAGGGCAGCGTCTGGCCCCCAATGGTGGTTTGACAGCCCACTGCCGTCATCCCCAACAAGGCGCACCCTAACAGTGCGAACCGCTGACCTGCAAACAACTTGTGGATAGCCATCATAGCTCTCGCTGTGCTTCGAGATTCCGTACCTGCCAAGAACGGAGCCGGAAAATCCTGAATTTCAGGTTCAACCGCTCCTGCCTAACTCTCATTATCGACCGTCGCAATTCGATTCTTCGGTACAAATCGGCAAAGTCGGAATAATTCCTACAGAATGACAAAGGCCGACCCGTCCCAAGCAGAGACGGCCCGGCCTTTCGATCATCGAAACACATTCAACACCAGGACTCACGATCCTGGAAAGAGCACCGCCCTGCAGCAAAGGACTAATGACAAATCATGCCTTAAACACTCGTTGTACTTCCTCTAGTGAGGTTTTTCCCTCAGCCACCAATCGCAGTGCATCTTGCTGCACGGTCAACATCTTCTCCTTCTTGGCCTGCGTTCGAATCGCCGCCGCATCGGGGCTCGTGGCGATCAACGCCCGCATCTCATCAGTGATTTCCAGGACTTCAAACATCGGGACCTGGCCAAAGTAGCCCAAGTCGCCACATTTTCCGCAAGAATCGGGCTCGGGTTCGCCTTCTTCGATCTTTGGCTTGCGGTACAGGACCTTCAGATCTTCCGGCAGTCCTACCTTTTTCAAGAATTGCGGATTCGGCCGATAGGCCTGCTTACACTTGCTGCACAACGTGCGAATCAGCTTTTGCATGATCAGCCCGTTGAGTCCCTTCGCCACCAAGGCCGGGTCTCCGACCCATTCGATCAACTGGACGACGGCGGCCGGCGGATCCTTGCCCGGCATCTCGGCGATCAACGCCGCATGTTCCAGGTCCTTGAACAATGTCTGCGCCGTGGTGGCATCCCGCACGTCAGGCGTGACGATGATGTCGCCGTCGATTCGAAAGATGCGCTCAAGAGTGGTCTGGAGACTGTCACCTTCGTTGGGTTTGAATGCCGTAACATTGTCCAGCTTTCGGCCAGATTCGCCGACGGTAAAGATCTGGTGAGTAAAACAGTCGACGCCGCGGACCACGACATACTTCAATGTCGTCACACCGGAACCGGCCGGTCCCACAATCAGAAACACGCCGAGCTTGGAAGCCATCTCACGCATTTTCAGCTTGAATTCGTCAGTGAATCCGAGATCGCTGGGCGTGTCCAGCTTGACCTTGGTATTGGTACACCGGACGGTCAGCCGTTCTCCCCCGTCCACGGGCTGACTGATGATCTGCAACTCGTAAGGAAGTTCTTCGAATTCCGCTTTCAGGCCCCCCTGCTGAGGTATCTTGCGTTCTTTGATGTCCAGGCCGGCCAACAGTTTCATCACCTGAGTGATCGCGAGACCTTCCTGTTTCGACAGGCGATCACCCGGGAACGCAACACCGTCAATGATAAAGGTGACTTGCGAGCGTTCCCCCTTCGGATCGATGCGAATTGATCCGGCCCGGCGGGACAGACCATTCGTCACCAATTCCTTGGCCAGCATCAGCCCGGCGCTGACCAGGCGTGCGTTCTCCTTCATATTGGGCTGCACGCCGTTCAGCGCACCTTGGAATAGGACGTAGTCCATTTCCTCGTCATCGTCGTCGTCCTCTTGCGCCTCTGCGCGTTTTCCCCAGCCAAATACCACGGGAGTTCCTCCAACACGAAACGGTCAACAGAAATGAACTTGGGCTAAGACGCGCCCGAAACCCAGCGAATGTGATGAGCGTCAAATCGACAATTTGATCTTACCCTCTATCTCTATTTTCGCAATCAGCACAGCCCCGGAAAGAGCGTGCGGACATTCCAAGCCTATAGACCCTACGTCGTGCGAATCGAAAACCCGGGATTTCCACGGCAGAATGTGGACTGACCGCTCAATTCCAGGCAGGCTGCTAAGGCAAGCGACGGTCATAGAAGCGGCTGAGAGCGCGGACGCGTTTGACTTGATAGGCGGTCGCCGCTCCGACCATGATCAGCACGGTCAGAACCAGAAATGGGTAATGCCAGGGATCGGCGAGTTCGGGTTTCAGGCTGACCAGGATCAAAAAACCCATCGCGCTGACGGCGGTGGTGGTCCATACCAGTGGGACTCGAAACCACAGTCCGGAGGCCGTGATCAACAGGGGATAGATCACGAGCAGGGCTCCGATGGTGCCTCCTGAGATGGCGAGCGCGACCGTGAGCAGAATCACGTCGGTCAGCACATTGGCGAGGTGGGCTTGAGGCGAGCGTCCCTCACGCTCCAGTAACAACTGGCAAAGGTAGGATAACCCCGCCCAGCCACCGATGATCGACATTAACGTCCAGTGCAATCCCCAGGTTTCGGGAGTGGATGATATCCCGAAGTAAATCTGGATGATCAACGCGACCGCACCTTGAGCCCCCCAGTGACATGCCAGACCCGGTCGCCGCCGCATCCAACGCCGGATCGCCGGCAGCAGACCGCTATGAGCAGTGACTGCTTCGCCATTCAGAAAGCGTTCCAGGTCCGCCGCCAGTTCAGCGGCCGAGGCATAGCGCCGGGCAGGGTCCTTGTCGAGGCAACGCAGGCAGATCAGTTCGACATCGCGCGGGATCGCCGTGTTCAAGCGGCTGGGCAGAGTGGGCTCGCCCTCCAGCACCTGCACGAGAGTTTCGAGGACGTGGTCTTCGCGAAACGGGGGGCGGCCCGTCAACATTTCGTAGAACATCGCGCCCAGGCTGTAGACGTCGCTCCGCGGCGAAATCAGGTGATTCCGGCCGGCAGCCTGCTCGGGGGACATATAGCTGGGGGTCCCCACAATGGCACCGGTACGAGTCTGGCCACCGTCGGTATCAAATATCTTCGCCAGCCCGAAATCGGTCACGAATGGTGCGCCACGTTCATCGAGCAGAATATTCGAAGGCTTGATATCGCGGTGGATGATCCCTTGAGCATGGAGATGTTCGATCGCCAGCGCGATGCAGGCGAGTAACCGTGCCGCGTCATCGATTGCCAGCGGACCACGACTCAGGCGGGCCGCGAGACTCTCACCGGCCACGAAGTCCATGACGAAATAATGGCGGCCGTCCCGTTCGCCAATCTCGTGGATGGCGACGATATTGGGATGCCGCAAACTGGCCGCCGCCCGGGCTTCCCGCTGGAAGCGGCGCACTTCCTCGGAGGTCGCCAACTGATTGGACAGGATCATTTTAACCGCGACGATGCGTTGCAGGTCGTGCTGGCGGGCCTTGTAGACCACCCCCATCCCACCGCGGCCAATTTCCTCAAGCAACGAAAACTTCCCCAGATCGGGAGCCGCTGGAAGGGGCTCGGGAACCGTGACCGCAAACTGATTCAAGGCCGCCAGGCAACCGCTCCAGCCCTGCAATTCCGGATGCCGCTGATACAGTTCCGTTTGCCGGTTGCGGTCATTGGATTGGATCGCAGCCAGCAGTTCGTCGAGCAGCTCGGGGGGTAGAACCGCATCAACTGTGCTCTGCAGGTGCAGCGGCGGAGGGGTGTTCATGAAAGGCTTCGCCCAGGATTTCTCGGAGTCGGTGGAGAGCTCGCATCCACAGCATTTGGACCGCTGGACGAGACCGTTCCATTCTGACCGCGACCTCATCGAAGGGCAATCGTTGGACATTCCTCAGGAACACGACCTCGCGGTAGTCGTCGGGCAATTGTGAGATCGCCTCGGCGACCGCCAGGTCCTGCTCTTGCCCGAGCACGATCTGGCTGGGCGTATCCCCCGGGCTGACCGGCTCGAATCCCGGCCCCTGCGAATCCCTCTGTGACTCGTCATGCACGGGCACATGAAGAGAAAACTCGCGCTGGATCTGCCGCTTATCGGCGGCGAAGTGACGATAGGCATCACCCGTATTGTGAGCCAGAATCTGCCGCAGCCACGCCAGCCACTCTTGTTCGGTGGACCCGGCAAATTGCTCGAAATCGCGGTGCGCATCGAGCAACGTCTGTTGCACCAGGTCCGAAGCATCCACCTTGGCTTGCAACCGGCGTTCCAGCGTCGCGCGGGCGACCAGTCCGACATAACTCCGGCACGCCGCAAACAGGCGATCGCGAGCAGCAGCGTCTCCCGCGCGGGCTTGGATCAGGCAATCGTGGAGGTCGTGCATTTTTGAGTTGTCAGTTGTCAGTTGTCGGTTGTCGGTTGTCGGTTGTCGGTTGGAGCGGTCACGAAAGAGAGCTGGTGAGCCCGGTGCCGTGAGGCCCGGAGTGGGGCAGCGACTCTAATTGCCGATCGATGTCACTCAAATGTGGTTGTGCAACGGGAGCCTCTACTCTACCCCCGGCCTCACGGCACGGGGCTCACCTGGTCTTTCTTTGCGCCTTCGCGCCTTTGCGTGAGATTCCTCCTTCGCTCATCACTCCATCTGGCGTAGGAATCCTTCAAACCTCAATCATGGCAAGGGTTTGAAGCTTTCGCAACAAATTCTCGCCGGATCCGTGATATTCCCCCTCAGATTCCGCCTGAAATGACGGGAACTCACGAATATTGGCCGCTGTCGGCGGATCGTACATTCCACCAGAGAGTGATTTGCTTCGTCAACGACGTTGATGTGGAAAGGTCCTGATTCATCATGGACGTACTCTTCGGCCTGTTGTTTGGACTGGCGGCATTCGTCTATCTGCTGTGGGCGTTCGCTACGCCGTTCGTAGTCGTCGGCCTCAGCACGCGCGTGACCGATCTGGAAAAACAGTTGAAGCTGTTGCAGCGGCAATTGAGGGGTCGACGCTCGCCCGACAATCCACCGGTATCGCTTTTGGATCCGATTCCGCTCGCCGAGGAAACTTCAATCAGCGGTGTGCCGATCGAGGTGGCGAGTGACATCGAAGTCGAATCAAAACCCAGCATGACGCTTCCGCCACAGCCCGCCAGCCGACCGGGCCAAGAATACATCGAGCGACTCGAGGCACGAACGAAACCGACCGAGCCACCTCTGCCGCCTGCTCCGGTTGACGCTGCTTCAATTTCAGAATCTGCCTCAGTTCCAGAGACGCCGAACCCGGTGGAAATCTTGGCCGAACCAGTCGTCCCGTATCTACCCGTCGTGACACCAACTCCCGTCGAGCCTCCTGTCCGAGTCGTGGCACCACGAGTCGTTCAACCCTCCGCGACCGTTGCCGCTAAATCGCTGACCGCGACCAGCGAGGATGAACCTTCCACGCTGGAGGAAATCCTGGCTGGCAAATGGCTGACCTGGGTGGGTGCGTTGGCCGTCATCATCGGTGCCGGATTCGGGTTCAAATATGCTGTCGAGAACAACTGGGTGGGACCGCGCGAGCGAGTCCTGATCGGGATACTCGCGGGACTCGCCTGCTTCGCCGGTGGTGCCTTTGCCATGTGTCGCCAATATCGATTCCTGGCACAGGGACTGACAGGGTCGGGCCTGGGAGTCCTGTACCTGTCGCTGTACGCCGCCTTCGGCTGGTACGGGATCCTGTCGTACGAGACCGCGTTTTTCGGCATGTTTCTGACGACCGCCCTGGGGCTGTCGTTTGCGGGCTACTACAACGTCCAACCCACCGCGGTGCTCGGCATGCTGGGCGGGTTCCTGACGCCGGCCATGCTGTGGCCCGACCACGATCCCATGTGGACCTTGTTCCCCTACCTGTTGATGCTCGACTTGGGCGTCCTGCTGATTGCCGGCGTACGTCGCTGGGCGGGGCTGGAAGTCCTGGCGTTTTGCGGAACATTGATCATCTGGTTCAACTGGCATCGCCAGTTCTATGACGTACAAGATTTGACGGTGACGGTCGGCTACATGACGGCCTTCATGGCGTTGTTTGCACTCTTGAGCGTCTGGCACAACGTGATCCGCCGGCGCAAGGCGCTGGCCGGTGACTTCTTCCTGATTCTCGCCACGCCGATCGCCTACTTCGCCACGTTGTATGCTCTGACCTTCGAGCAACTGCCGCACTGGCAGGGCGAGTTTGCCTTGATGATGATGGTGTTCTACGCTGGCTTGGCGGCCCTGGCGGCGGTTTGGCATCCGGCCGGAAAATCGGTCATCGCCGCACTGTCCGGCATGGCAGCCACGTTCCTGATCCTGTCGGCGCCGCTGGAGTTGACCGGACACTGGGTGACGATCTGCTGGATCGCCCAGGCCGTGTTGCTGGTCGAACTGGGGCTGTATTTCCACGAAAAGGCGCTGTTGTGGACGGGCCTGGGCCTGTTGGCAAAAGTCCAGGGCATCCTGTTGATTTACTTCTTCGGCACGCTGGCCGACCCGGTTCATTTCCAGACGGCCTTCGTGCGGATCCAGTTGCATTTGATCGGCCGTCCGGAGATTCCACTGGATTCGGCACAAGCGTGGTGGTCAGTCATCAACGGCAGGTCCCTCAGTTACCTGGCGGATGTCATCGGCTTCGCCCTGCTGGCCTGGGAACTCGGCCGACGCAAAGACGACCCATCCCTGCGGTCGCTCTGGCCGCAGACTTCCGTCTGGCAAGTGTGGCTTAATGTTACCGTCCCGGTCGTCGCGTTGACGATGATCATTCTGGAGACGTTTGTCTGGGGCATCATCTGGAAATGGGACGCGGCGACCATCGTCAGTTCGTGGACCATCTGGACTGCCGTATTTGCCTGCGGAGCCATTCTCTGGAACAAGGCATTTCGAGCTCGAGGTCTGGAAGAATTGGGTTGGGGACTGTATGGCTTACTGGCGTTGTTGGTCTGCTTCACGACGCAAGACGCGGTCCGCTATTCCCTGTTGGGCGACTTGATCCCCGCACACCGTGCCGAGGCTTTATGGCTGATCAATCCCCGTGGCATCAGCGTGCTGACGGTGATCCTGGCGAGTGCCTGCATCGCGTTCATTTATCAGGTGTTTGCGGATCGGGATTCCGCTGAGGAACATTCCGGCCGAGTCACCACGTCGGAACAACTGGCCCGGTGGTTTGGCTCGTGTGCTTATGGCGTGGGACTGGGCCTGGTGCTGCTGGAAACGCGAGTGTGGGCCGTCAATCATCACTGGCTGGTGGCGACGCTCTTGACAGCCTGCGTCACGTGGATCGCGGTGTTCATGCTAGGGGCGATTGCGTGGCTGCGAGCCCGCCGCGAACAATGGGTCGATGGCCTGGTCTATCCGACGCTGGCCTTGATGGCGTTCTTCCTCGCCTGCAGCGCTCTGAATACGCTGGTGACCTTGGCCAGTCCGGAATTGGCATCACTCACCATCGGAAAATGGTGGTTCGCGAACCCGCGTGGTATCGGGTTCCTGATTGCGATGTCGAGTTGCCTGCTGGGTGCGGTGATTTGCCGCCGCGATCCGCGCATCATGAATCAGCCGCGGACCACAGAAGTCAGTCTGTCCAGCGTGCTGGCTGTGGCTGGCTTCTTGACCGGCCTGGCCATGGTCTGGCTGGAAACCTACGCCTGGGGACGCGTCTGGGGGTGGGACAAGGCGACGATCGTCAGCGTGTGGACCATCTGGACCGCCCCTTTCGCCTGCGGAGCCATCTACTGGAGCGAATCGACGGGCTCGCGGCGGTTGGAACGCATGGGCTGGGCGCTGTGGATCGTCCTGGCCTGCCTGATTGGATTCAATACGGTTGAAGCCCTGGAACTGACCCAGCACGACCTCGTCCCACAACATCGACTGCAGGCCCAGTGGTTGCTCAATCCCCGTGGACTCAGTTTCCTGACCGTCATTCTGGCGGGAGGCTTGGTCTCTTACATTTACGGACTCCTGCCACGCCGCACTCCCGCCGGTGACTGGGTGGCCCCGAACCAAAGTTCGCAGAATCTGTCGCGGATCTTCGCGGGTGGTACGTTCTTTCTGGGTCTGGGCACAGTCCTGCTGGAAACCTGGGTCTGGGGACACAACTACCAGTGGCTGATGACCACGACCTTAAGTGCCTGCATGAGCTGGATCAGTCTGTTCCTGCTGGCGAGCGTCCTGTGGCGAGTCCTCAGTGCGACCTCGTGGGTCGAGCGGTTGGTCGGGGCCACATTCGGCATCTTCTGTGCCTTCCTTCTGCCCCACACGCTGCATACGCTTAGTGGTCTCAAGGCCCAGGCAGCGGAGTCTCACCTCGCGCTGGAATGGTGGTTGCTCAATCCGCGAGGCATCGGTTACCTCGCCGGGGTGGCTGCCTGTGGGTTCGGGGCCTGGCTGTATCGTCGCGTCGCCCCGGATGCGAGACGGACGAGGCTCGGCGATCAAGGCATCCAGTTGGGAGTCGCCGCATACTTGCTGGGCCTGTGGATGGTCATGCTGGAGACCGTCGCGTGGGGCTACCCGCACGGCTGGCTGACCGGCACCTTGGTCGCGGCGAATGCGATCTGGTTTGCAGTGTTTTTCCTCGGCCTGGTGGTCTGGTCGGTGCGTCGGCGGACCGCGGACTTTGACTCCCTGGTCGTCTTCACGTTCGTCAGTTTGCTCCTGCTGCTGTGCATTTTGGGAATGGGCTCGGTGGCCAGTGTGATGACGTCAGGACCGTCGGCTGTTCGGGCCTACCGGTTGGAGTTGGAAGACTGGGGCCTCAATCCCCGGTTCATCGGCTTTCTGGTCTCGATCATCGCCGCGGGGATCGCGGCCCGACTCTATCGAGGTCCGCATCACAGTTGGAAGATTGCGGACGCGACGGCCGGCGGCAGTCCGGAACAGTCGCGCAACCTCGGATACGAGTTCGCCATTGCCGCATACCTGTTGGGGGTCGCCATGTTCTCGTTGGAAGTCTTCGTGCAGGGGAGGTCGCGCGACTGGATGACGGCAACCAGCCTGGCCATCACGCTGGTCTGGACGACCTACGCCACGCTGACGCTGATCGGCGGCATCTATTGGAAGTCGGGCTGGGTACGGGCCTTCTCGTTGGGCTTGCTGATCATTACGGTGGGGAAAGTCTTCCTGTTCGATGTCTGGCACCTGGATACTGTGATCCGGGTCTTCGCCTTCATCTCGCTGGGCGTGGCGTTGCTGCTGGTGTCGTTCCTGTACCGACGGTATCGGGAACGGATTCGGTCATGGATTGTCGCTCCGGATGTCAAACCGGTGGCCTGACTCTCCAGTGTCGGGCGAATTGATATCCCGTGGACATGGGGAGGTTTGTCGCTCATTTGAACGCAGGTCGTTATCATGCGGTGGTCCACTTGATGTGACAAATTCACCCGGCCGTTTGAACTCTTGCTGACCTACTCCCGCATCGCATGACCCGCATCAATCAACTCAGTCCCAGTGTCATCAACCGCATCGCCGCCGGTGAAGTCATCGAACGACCCGCCAGCGTGGTCAAGGAACTCCTCGAAAACAGCGTCGACGCCCTGGCCAGTCGAATTGAAGTGGATGTGGTCGATGGTGGGGCCGAACTGATCCGCATCAGCGATGATGGCGAAGGGATTCATCCGGATGACCTGCTGCTCGCCGTCACGACCCACGCGACCAGCAAGCTCAGCGAAGCGGATGACCTGTTTCGTGTCCAGACAATGGGCTTCCGCGGCGAAGCGCTGGCGTCGATTGCGGAAGTCAGTCATTTCCGTCTACGCAGCCGGCAGCCCGACAATGACGCCGGAATGGAACTCGAAGTCAACGGCGGGGTGATTTCCCCCCCGCGCGAGTGCGGCTGCCCGCTGGGTACGACGATCGAGGTCAAGCAGCTCTTCTTTAACACTCCGGTGCGGCGCAAGTTCATGCGTTCGTCTGGAACAGAATTGGGGCACATCTGCGAGCAATTCACGCGAATTGCCTTGGCCAACCCGCGATTGCACCTCGTGTTGCGCCACAATCAGAAGGTGGTCTACGAGTTGCCCGCAACGGACAAACTGCTGGACCGCCTCAAATTGTTTTACGGTGCCCAGTTGGCCGAGCAGTTGATCTGGGTGGAAACGACACTCAACAACTATCGCGTCTGGGGCTATGCGGCTCATCCCAGTCAAAGCAAGGCGACCCGCAAAGGGGAGTACCTGTTTCTCAACGGGCGCTGGATTCAGGACCGCACGCTGCAGCACGCGTTGACCGAGGCCTACCGCGGTCTGTTGATGGTCGGTCGGTATCCCATCACGTTCCTGTTCCTGGAGATGCCGCCGGACGAAGTCGACGTCAACGTCCATCCGACGAAAGCCGAGGTCCGATTTCAAGACAGTCAGACCTTGTTTCGGTTGCTGTTGTCGGCCTTGCGCACGAAGTTCCTGGGGATGAATCTGGAGAGCCAGATCAAGGTTCCGGCAGCCGCTGCGGGGGAACTTAAGACGCCACCCGTGCCAGAACCACAGCGTCCGTTGCCGTTGCGCGAAGAATTGAACACGTGGGCGAATGCCCAATTCGACGGCAATTCACAGGCACCCGCTGGCGAGTCTGGCCTGGGCGTCCCTCGAAGTTCTTCCGTGCCGTGGTCGACGACCTCACAGGTGCCATTCAAACCGTTTCCAGACGGTGGACAGCCGCAATATCGACCGCCCACAACCGCCTGGCCATCACCCACGGTTCCGGTCATCGCTCCCGAAAATACGGAGACTTCCGCGATTGCAGTCGCCGAAGTGTCTGCCCCTCCGCCAACAGAGTGGGTGCCAGATGCCACCCCCGTGACCGCTGCGAGTCCTGACGATTCGTCGCCGGCAGTATCAAATTCGACGGCCACTTCCGGCCTCCCGTCAGCGTTTCGGGCGATGCAGGTTCATGACTGTTATCTGGTTGTCGAATCGGACGAAGGTCTGACGGTCATCGATCAGCACGCCTTGCACGAACGCATCATGTATGAGCATCTGCGCGAGCGGGTGCTGGCGGGAAATGTCGAATCGCAACGCTTGCTGCTGCCGGAAGCGATTGACCTGAGTCCCCCGGAAGCGTCCGTGTTGCTGGAGTATTCGGCAATCCTGGCCCAGATCGGATTGGAGATCTCGGACTTCGGCGGCCATACGGTCCTGCTGAGCCGCTACCCGGTCATGTTGCGGAAGCTGAATTTGTCTCAATTCGTCAAGGATATTGCGCAGCAATTGTGCGACAGCGGCCTGGCCCCGACGCGTCGCGATATCCTGGATGAATTGCTGCACATGATGTCGTGTAAAGCGGCCATCAAGGCCGGACAGCGGCTGACCGCCGAGGAAATCGAAAGTCTGCTGACCCAGCGGCATCTGATCGACGACGCCCACCATTGCCCCCACGGACGCCCCACGTCGCTCACCCTCAGCCGGATGGAACTCGATCGCCAATTCGGCCGATTGGGATAAGGTGGTCCTTTGTCCTTGGTTCTTGGTCCTTTGTCCTTGATTGAGTCGAGTGCCTGCCCGTACCAGTTGGGCCATCGCCGCCAATTGTGAGGGCGAATTCCCACATTGAAATCCCGTTGACATCCCCCAATGACTAATGACCAAGGACAAAGGACCAAAGACAAAATCCTCCCTCACAATCGCTCTAAACCGGTGCGATCGCGTCCTGCGTGGACTTTCTCCAATTGTTGCTGCAGTCACGACTTGGATCGTGAGCGGACGCTTCCTTGAGAATCCACGGAGCGAGCAGCTGTGGAATGTCGATTCAGACGACTCTGGAAAGTAGCCCGTGGGGATGTTTTGAAAGTGGCAGAGTTTGCCTGACTGATGCGTTGCGGTTGTTCCGCACAACAGACTTTTCGCAGCGGGAGTCGGCACGTCTGACCTAGATTTTGCTTCACAGCGCTGGCAAGGGTATGATATCCTCCAATGGCCGGTCTGTCTGAACGGTGATAGTGAATATCCGCAATCTCAACGCTGGTTCCACAGAGCGCCCCGACAGGCCGGCTCAAGACGAGTTTTGCGTCAAGATTTCGAGGAAGTCAGTCATGAACATTTACAAGATGCCAGGGTGGCGGCTCAGTTTCGTTCTGGTTGGCAGCGGTCTGCTGATCGCGGCCGCGTCTGCTGCAGAACCCGTCAAACCGGTCTCCCCCGCGGGTGTTCCGGGATTGGTGCAATACCAGACACCGCAGGGTGTCAGCTATGCGGCCGTAGTACTGCCCGCCCCTGCTGCCCCGCGCGTCGC
>CAMAVF010000019.1 GCA_945861445.1 Planctomicrobium piriforme
GGTCGAATCGGAAGTACGAAACCGTAGATGATTTGTTTGATGCAGCCGAAACGGCCTGGCGAGCCACCTGCCTCGATACCGACATCGTCCGCACCGTCTGTCACGCTCCCTACGCAGAAACGCGCTGGTAATTATTGGGAATGGTATTAAAGGACGATATCGTAGGCTAATGCAGGTCGCGTCCGGTCAGCAGTTTTTCTACCGTGTCGCTGCGTGTCGCCATTTCGTGGACGCTGCGGCGGATCTCTTCCACATCGACCGTGCTGCGGGGGTAGGAATCCAGCATCACGAAATGGTCGCGTCCTTCGACGCTGCGGATGGCCAGACCCCCGTGAGCGATTTCTGAATTCAGCCGCAGGGCAAATTCGTAGTAGCTGGGATCACTGGGGCAACAAATACTGTAAATCAGCAGCAAGCGTTCGGCCGTGCTGTGTTTGCTGGGCTCGACAAACACCGTTTGATGACGTCCATCCGTCAGATTCAAACGCACGCGATAACTGCCGTTTTCAGACTCCCAACTGACTCGGGGATCCTTGCCGAAGGCCTCTCGCAACAACCAGTCGACGTCTTGCAACTCGCCCAGGATGGCACTCAGTAATTGAGCCGCGGCGACTCCGTTTTGCGGACGCTGTTCGGGAGCGTAGGCCATCAGCATGTTGACGCATTCGGCCATTTCGAGAGGAATCTCGGGCTGCAGCTTTCGCAGGTTGGG
Source organism: Planctomicrobium piriforme (assembly GCA_945861445.1). GTDB lineage: Bacteria > Planctomycetota > Planctomycetia > Planctomycetales > Planctomycetaceae > JAKFVC01. Next base: position 713 of record CAMAVF010000019.1, read on the forward strand.
AATGGGATCGTGCAGGACGGCGTGCATGAGCGCATTGAGACTTTTGCCGTCGAATGGGTAGGTTCCGGTCAACATCAGGAAGTACGTCACGCCGAGGGCATAGACGTCGCTGGCCGGTCCGGCAGGTTCACCGCGGAACAGTTCCGGTGCCATGAAATGGGGCGTCCCCATCAACCCCGCGGGAGCTCCCTGCAATCCGGACAGGCGTTTGGCCAGCCCGAAGTCAGCCAGCTTGGGGAACCCCTGATGTGACATCAGAATGTTGTCGGGTTTCAGGTCCTGATGAATCATGCTGGAGGCATGAGCCAGCGACAGTCCTTCGGAGATTTGATAGCAGATCCGCGTGGCGCGAATGGGCTCGAGCCGCCGTTCGGATCGAATCAGGTTATGCAGCGACTGGCCGGGCAGGAATTCCATTTCCAGGAAGTGATACCCGTCCGCTTCGCCAATCGCATGCACGGTGACGATATGAGGGTGGACCAGGGAAGCGGCGGCGCGGCCTTCGTTTTGAAATCGCAGGACATAGTCACCATTGTCGATCACGACTTGAGGCGCGAGGATCTTCAATGCGACCGGGCGATGCAAATCCCGATGTTGCGCGAGGTAGACCCGGCCCATCGCGCCCCTGCCAAGAAAGGCTCGGATGTCATAGACGTCGAGTTCCCGGCCGAGGAGTTCGTCGACAGCGTGGGGGGCCGTTTCAGGCAGCGGCCCGCCGTGAGGCTGACCAGCATTGATCATTGTCTGTTCGAAGATTTCGGTTTCGGTCACGTTGTACCGCCTCTTGTAAACCCTTGCATGTCCATCTCGTCAGAACATTCAGTTTACCTCGCCCGGGTGGACTTCACAGCGTCATTCGCTGGAGGGAGGGAAATCTTCAGCGGGAAGGAGGTAACGGGGGGAAAATTGCATGCTCTGTGAATTGGAGCGCAGCGACATGCACTTCCCCCCTTTATAAGGGGGGGGGCCAGGGGGGGGGTACGAGCGTCTGGCGAGTTAGCTCTCGTGATGAAAGATGCCGTCATTGAATCAGCTTCTTTTCACTGTGCGCAGCTGTAACCAACTGGTATGCATTACCCCCCCGGCCCCCCTTTATAAAGGGGGGAGTTACGCTCAGTTTGGCAAACACTCCACACGTTAGCGGTCGCCCCCCCACGACACACCGCCGTTTGCGCTGGTGTGGACATGGTCTTCCTTTTCCGTTACAGCATAATTACTTGATGCTGAATCTGATGCTCTGGATACGACCACACTTGCCGATCCACTATGGGAGGCGAAATGGCTGAGCCGCCGCCGTTGCTGGCTGTCGATAATCTGCGAACGTATTTTGACACCGAGGCCGGTGTGGCGCGGGCCGTGGATGGCGTCAGCTTTTCGATCTCGGCGGGCAAGACGTTGGCCGTGGTGGGCGAAAGTGGCTGCGGGAAGACCGTGACGGCACTCAGCATTTTGCAGTTGGTGCCGATGCCCCCCGGACGGTTCGAAAGTGGCGAAATCCGGTTCCAGGGGAAGAACATTCTGGGCTTGCCCCCCAAGGAACTCCGCAAGCTGCGGGGTGGCGACATCGCCATGATTTTCCAGGAACCGGCGACGAGCCTCAATCCGGTCTTCACGATCGGGTTCCAGGTGGGCGAAGCGATTCAACTGCATCGTCCTGAAGTCCCCCGCCACAAGGTCCGCGAGGAGGTGTTGAAGGCTCTCAAGTCCGTGCAGGTCAGCGACCCCGAACGGCGTCTCGATCAGTATCCGCACGAAATGTCGGGGGGCATGAAGCAGCGGATCATGATCGCCATGGCGCTGGCCTGCAAACCGCAGTTGCTGATTGCCGACGAACCCACGACCGCGGTTGACGTCACCATTCAGGCGCGGATTCTCGACCTGTTGCGCGACATTCAGGCCGAGCATCACATGGCCATCCTGTTGATCACGCATGACCTGGGGGTCGTGGCGGAACTGGCCGATGATGTCGTGGTGATGTATGCCGGCAAGGTGATCGAGCAGGCGCCCGTCAACGAGCTGTTCAGCAATCCACGGCATCCGTATACGCTCGGACTGTTTGCCAGTCTGCCGCGTGTGGACGAAACCAAGAGCCGGCTGGAAACGATCGAAGGGAGTGTCCCGCCGGCGACGCATTTCCCCGAAGGGTGTCGCTTTCGTGAACGCTGCAAATGGGCCGGTCCGGAGTGCGTCAAGGAGCCCCCCTTGTTGCAGATCGGCGGCGGGCACACTGTCGCCTGCTGGTATCACGAAACCATTGCCAGTCAACGATCTGTCAGTTCAGGAGCCAAGTGATGACGACTGCCACCCCCGCTGCCGCGAAGTCGCCGGCGGTTCCTGCACTCCCGTCGCCCGCTGGGGAAGTGCTGCTAAAAGTCACGAATCTGGTCAAGCATTTCCCGGTGCGCGGCGGGATCTTCCGGACGGTCAAGGATTGGGTCAAGGCCGTCGACGGCGTCAGCTTTCAAATTGACGCCAGCCAGACCATGGGGCTGGTCGGTGAGAGTGGCTGTGGCAAGACGACCGTCGGCCGTTCCCTGTTGCGGCTGATCCCCGGAGCGACGGGCGAAGTCCTCTATCACGGTGTCGATCTGTTGAAACTGAGCCGTTCACAAATTCGGCCATTGCGCGAACACCTGCAGATCATCTTTCAAGATCCTTATGGATCTTTGAATCCGCGAATGACGATCGCCCAGATTGTCGGCGAACCACTGAGCCTGCATCAGCGAATGCGCGGTAAGACGCTGCGGGCAGAAGTTTCGCAGTTGATTGAAACCGTGGGCTTAAAATCCCATGTCCTCGATCGCTACCCTCACGAATTCTCCGGTGGTCAGCGGCAGCGGATTGGTATCGCGCGGGCATTGGCTCTGAAGCCGTCATTCATCGTCTGCGACGAACCGACCAGCGCCCTGGATGTTTCGATCCGGGCGCAGATCGTGAACTTACTGCAGGATTTGCAACAGTCGCGTGGATTGAGCTACCTGATGATCAGCCACGACCTGGGTGTCGTGCGGCACATCAGCCAGAGCGTGGCGGTGATGTATCTGGGGAAAATTGTCGAGCAGGCGCCGACGGAAGATCTCTATCAGAATGCCCGGCACCCTTACACGGCGGTGTTGCTGTCGGCGATTCCGGTTCCCAACCCCAAGCTGCGGGCAGACGCTCGCCAGCGAGTGCGGACACAGGATACCGAGGACTCGGTTCCGTCACCGATCCACGTCCCGACTGGCTGCGCGTTTCATCCCCGGTGTCCGCTGTATGCGGCCAAAGGGAAGCCAGAACAGTGCCGGACAGCGATGCCGGAATTGCTACCGCTGGCCGGGAATCCCCAGCATGCGGTGCGCTGTCACTTCCCCGACGACACGGTATTCTCGGTCACGAAGTGACCGTCGTGGGATGGGTCTGGAGACCCACGCTATAGCCGCCCGCTTGGTGATTTACTTCACCAGTCCGTCCGCGCGCAGCAAATCGATCGCCTTCGAAAATCCAATGACTGTCTTCTCGATGTCGTCGGCAGTGTGGGCGGCCGACAGCATCGCCCTCCAGCCGAAGAAGTCGATGCCGTTCAACAGCAGTGCGCAGCGGAAGGCATGTGACAGCACGGGATCGCGTTTGGAATCCAGCTTGTCGAGGCGATTGTCGCAGGGAATAAATGAGTCGTCGGTGGCTCGCGGGCCGTCGTAATCAGTCAGAACTGAAAGCATCGAGAACTCGCCATAAGCGATCCAGTTGACTCCGCGTTGCGTAAACATTCCGTTCAAGGCCGCTCGCAGTTGACGCCCCAGCTCATTGGCCTGGCGAGTCGGTTCGCCTTGTTGCACCAGCTTCAAGGCGGCGATACCGGCTGCGGCCGAGAGTGGATTGCCGTTGTAGGTGCCGGGATGGCGCATCTTTTGGCCGTGCGGGTTGTCGAACTCCAGTGCATTCATGATGTCGGCACGGCCGCCGACGGCTCCGCCGGGCAGACCACCGGCGAGGATTTTCGCCAGCGTCGTCAGATCGGGTTTGATCCCATAATGTTCCTGGGAACCACCGGGAGAAACTCGGAAGCCTGTAATCACTTCATCCATGATCAGCAGCACGCCACGTTCGGCGGTCAGCTTGCGCAGCCCCTGCAGGAACTCGCCCCGCATCGGAACCAGGCTCCAGTGGCCGCCGGTCCCTTCGAAGATCAAACAGGCCGGGTGATGTTCATCGAGGGCCTTGGCGACTGCCGTCAAATCGTTCGGGGGAATGACGACCAGATCCTGCAGCACGCCGCCGGTCACTCCCGGCATGGCGACGCTGTCATAGGGCGCATCGGCAGCCGGCATCAGCCAGTCATGCCAACCGTGAAAATGACCCAGGAACTTCAGGATTTTGGGCCGACCGGTCACGATGCGCGCCAGCCGCAAAGCCATCAGCGTGGCTTCGGTCCCGCTGTTCGTGAACCGGATGCGTTCGACTGACGGCATCAATTGCCGAACACATTCACCCCATTCCAGTTCCAACTGATGATTGGCCCCGAGATGAGTTCCGCGGGCGACCTGCTTCGCGACGGCCTCGACGACAGCGGGGTGGCTGTGACCCAGGATCAGGGAACCGTGGCCCATCCAATAGTCGATGATCTCGTGACCATCGACATCGTACTTTTTGGAACCCATGGCCCGATCGATATAGACCGGGAAGGGCTTCAAATAGCGGCTGTCGTGCGTGACGCCGTTCGGGAAGACCATCCGGCCTTGTTCGAACAATTTCGCCGACGTGGGGAACCGTTCACGATAGGCCGCTTCGATTTTTGCGGAGGAGGTCGCTGCCATGATGGGATACCGTATTGTTCCATACGTCCCATCCGTGTCTTCGCTGTGGATGGGACTTATGGGACTTATGGGACTTATGGGACTTATGGGACTTATGGGACCGCAATAGCAACACAGCTTACTTGGCAACCGGAATGTTGAAGTCACCCGCGAGCTGACGCCACATGGAATGCACGTGATTGGCCGAGTTCTGCGTGTTGTTGTACTCGATCACGAAGGTTGGGCCCTGGATACGGTAGTAGTGCCGCTGATTGCGGTCCTGGTCGCCCCACCACGCAAAATGGATGTTGTCGACACCAGCCGCATTGACTTCATCGCGGCGCGTTTTTTCGATATCTGCCGGCATGTTCTTGAGATATTCCGTCATAACCTTGGCGAGCAACTCCTTCTGGTCGGCGCTCATGGCGGAGGCCTTCAAACCGACGGGAGCCGTCTTTTCCGGCTGCGCTACGCCGCCGCCACGCAAGTCGTCAGGGGCCTTCTTGTCGACCCAGACGATCTTCAGTTGCTCGGGGGTCGATAACTTCAGAATCTGGCGGGCGAGATCTTCTTCAGCACCCAGCACGCGAATGGAACGCTCGGGGCCCGCGTCGACCAGTCCGGGATTGGCACCGAAGAATTCGGGCGTGCTGGCGACGACTTGACCTTCCTTGACGCTGAAATTCAAGGACACGTGATGACCTTCAACTCGCCAACCCCAGGTTCCCGTGAGTGCCGGGGTGCCGAAGACGCTGAAGTAGTATTTTCGCGGATCACGACGTTCGCGGCGTTCAGCCCGATCACCGGGTTCCAGCAGATAAAGGATTTCTTCCAATCCCATAATGTCCAGCGTCTGGGCATAACCAGCCGGCGACAAGCCCGTTTGCAGCAGGGCCTGGGCACGACGCAGGGGCTCCCCTTCCAGATCGCGAATGGGCAGCCCTTTTCGCACGCGGGGAATAAAATGCCAGTTCAGCCGTTCGGGGTCGTCGTAACCGAACTTGGCCAGTTGAGCCTGTTGCGGAGTCAGGGAACCCAAGAAGGCGTTCGCGGCTTCGGTCATGGCCTTGCCTGAAGCCTCGGTCTTGCCAGCCTGTGCCCGGAGGGCAGCGACCATGACCGTGCCGACGATTAACATCGCTGCGAGCGTTTTCCAGCGTTGCATAGAAGATTCCTCGTGGTGCAGTGTTTCGAAAAGTCAACCAGGCGGCCAATTCAACGGTCGGCCACCCAATAAGTGCAGATGCAGGTGGTCCACAGATTGACCACCCCAGGGACCGCAATTCACAATGATGCGATATCCCTGTTCCAGACCCAGTTGGGCGGCGATCTTGGAGACCGTTAATAAGAGATGCCCGGCCAGTGCCTGATCGTTGTCAGTCAGTTGCGCGGCCGAGGGGATTTCCTGTTTTGGGATCACCAGAATGTGAATCGGAGCTTGCGGGTGGACATCGTGAAAAGCCAGGCACAGATCGTCTTCGTAGACGATTTTTGCGGGGATTTCCCGATCGATGATACGTTTGAAGATCGTTTTTGGACCCGACATCACGCCCCCCGATTAACTCCGAGTCAATCGCCATGATTTGCTGGAACTGCAAATCTCGAATCACTTTAGCATTTGGGTGCAGCCAACACAATCTTCGCTGGACGGGTGTCAAAACACCGGGGGACGCGTTCGCTGCCACCCGGGTGCCGAATCTAACGATAAAGCCTGATTTAGCGGTCAGCACAGAGACACTGCCACCGTGGTAACTTCTTACCACCACTGGGGCTTAGAGTCCGAACGCGAGGCGAAATCGTTGCAGGCGTAATGGACGCTTCGGATCTTGAAGAAAAACGATTCATTTTGATTTGACATCGTCCGAGTCGTAGGGATTAGGACGCCGCTACCGGTGACATTCACGGTAGCGTGAATAGGGAGACGACCTAACAAAGGCAGAAAAAGAGCGTCTCGCGCCACAGGTCTCGGCGCGGATTGTGTGTTTGGAATTCCGGAATAGTGGGTGAAATTGCACAGCGGTGTCTGGCTGGGTCTTCCGGTTGGGAACCAATCTTTCTCGAAGTCCGTCTAGTAGATTCAGCATTCCCGTTTCAATTTGACAGGCCAGTCAGTCAGACCGGCAATCGATACTGCGGGACGTAGATCGCACCTCCACTTTCGTTTTGCAAGTAATAGGACAGCCGCAATGAAACTGACACCGTGGCTCCACTCAGTGAAAAATGGTCTTGCCCGGGCTTTCCAAAAAACGAAAGTCAAGCGCCGCCAGATCCATGCTGGTGATCGGTTGCTGGCCAACGGGGTGGGGGCCGAAAGGCTGGAAGACCGCACGGTCTTGAACACTCAGTTCTACACCACGCCAGTGGCCGACGGTACTTATGCCCAGGGCGTCCTGCTGCAACCGCCGTCCGGTACTCCCATCCCCTTGCAAGTTTGCAACGACGCCGGTTTCGCCGGACTGCGGGGAATTCCGTTTGATCTGTATTTTCAGGGTGCGGTCAGTATCAACATCAGCGGTGGCCGTCCGTCAATTTACTTTAATACGGCCTCGAACGATCCGAATGCTCCCAACTTTCCAGGATCGACAGGGTCTGCGATTTACACGGGGCCGTCCCTTGTCAATCAGGGCTCACTGAGATTCTGGTATTTCATCAATAACGGCGAGAACACCCCGGGTCCCACGCAGCCTGATTCCGTATTAAAAGTGGTGAGTGCCGCCAACAACGGCGCGGTCATGACCGATGGATTTGGTCCGGTCACCATGTCCGTCATTCCGGCGTTTGGACTCAGTGCCAACGGAAAGATCATTGACGAGTCGAGCACCCTCGACAAGAACATTTTCATTGATACGCTGCCCGTCGTGTTGAACATTGATTCCACCACGCCTGACTCGTTTCCCTATAACATCGACCCCTCCCAGGGGGTCGTCCGTCGCCCTTATAAAGTCGGTGATGCGCCGATTCATGTGACGGTCACATTCAGTGAACCGGTGGCTGTCGCGGGGGCCCCGCAATTAATTCTGAATACAGACGGCATCTTCGGATCGACGCCCAATGATGGCCGGGCTGTGTACAAAAGTGGCTCCGGAACTAACGTACTGGAGTTCGACTACATTATCAATCCGGGCGACAACACGAATGACCTGGACGTTGCAGACAACAACGGGTTTATCTTGCCGGCGGGCTCGGGTTCGCTGATTCAAGATCAGGACTTCGCTCAGGATAATGCCTTGTTGGGCGTGAATGGGTCCAGCGCGGGCGGGGTGATACCCGGAACATTGGGGTCAAATCGGGCGATTCAAGTCGACACGACTGCTCCGTTCGTCGGCCCAGCTCCGAGTTCCCCCCCCGGCACCCCATTTGTCGGCGTGACCTCATTCGACGACAATGGCACCTATGGTGCCGGTCGGACGTTAACGATTCGCATGAGTTTCAATGAATCGGTGCTCTTGACGGGAGCCCCGACCCTGACGCTGGCGACCGGTCCAGTCAATCGCAAGGCCACTTTTGCGGGATTTGGTGGGACCGATACCCTGAAGTTCACCTACACCGTGCAGTCGGGCGACTTGAGCAGCGATCTGGATTATGTGGGGCCAAACGCGCTGGATCTGAATGGCGGGTCACTGACCGACGCTGCCGGAAACGCTGCCAGCCTGACCCTGCCGTTGCCTGGCGCCATGGGCTCGATCAGTTTCAACAAGGCCATTGTCATCGACACGGTAGTCGCCGTCACGAATGTGACCACAACCGTGCCGAGCGGCAGCTATGGAATCGGGCAGGTCATTCCGATTCAGGTGATCTTCAATAAGCCAGTGACGGTATTCGGGATCGATCCATCATCGGGCAATGGACCGCGGCCGCAATTGATTCTGGACCTGGATTCACCGACAGACTCGGTGGTCGTCGATTACACGACCGGTTCCGGGACGAACATTCTGACGTTTAACTATGTCATTCAAGCGGGACACAATACTCCTGATTTGGATTATATTTCGAATGCCGCGCTGCAGTTAAACGGCAGTGCAATCGTGGACACCATCGGAAATGGCAATGCCATACTGAACCTGCCGATACCAGGCTCGGCGGGCTCGTTGGGTTTCAACAAGAACATCTTGATTGACACCAACATTCCGCAAATTGCAGGCGTGTCGGCCGGTGCAGCAGCCCCCGACAAAACATACGTTGCGGGGCAGACCATTCCGATCACCATCACCTTTAACGAAAAGGTGTCGGTCACGGGAATTCCGCAGGTCACTCTGGACACCAACGGTCTCCTGGGCGTGCAACCGTTTTTAAACCTGGGTGAAATTGCCGACGCGGTCGTCTATTACACCGGTGGTTCGGGAACAAATACGCTGACCTTTAACTACACCGTCGCCTTGGGACAGAACTCGCTGGATTTGGATGCGCTGTTCCTGCAACTGGTCAATTCGTCGCATATCAGGGATCTGGCCGGTAACGACATTGCTCCGACCGGCTCGATTCTGACCTTGCCGCAGTTCACCAATGAACCGCTGACGAACGCCAATCAGGTTGCGAATGTGGTGCCGCGAGCGCAGGTGGATAATGTCGTGGTCGGCAATGTGGTGATCGGCCAGAACTACCAGTTTTCGGTCACTGTCAACGGAAATACAAGATCCTATTCCACTCAAGCACTCGCGAATGATACGCAATCCACGATCGCGACCAAGCTCCGGCAGAAGGTCAATCAGGATTTCCAGGCAGCAGTGTCGGCGGGCGGCTCTACGAATACGGTTCAATTGACTTCCATCACCAGTGGCACGGCGTTCACAGTGAATGTGGTCAATCCAGAGCTGTCTGATTCGACGGTCGTCACCGCCATCGCTGCCGTCAAGCAAGTCGATACGATTTCCGTCACCGGCGTGTCTCCGGGGACGGTCTACGATTTCGTGGTCAACGGCGTGGCGTTGAGCTACACCGCTTCGAATTCGGACATCGCGAACACAGTCGCCACGGCGATTCGCAATCTGATCAGCAGCCACGTCACCCTGGCATCCCAAGTGAGTGCCGCAGCCAATGGCAGTGTCGTGACAGTGACCAGCTTGACCGCCGGTGTGCCGGTCACCATCGCCACCGGTCATTCGCTCGCTGGCAATCGCAATCTCGTGATCGATACGGCTCCGCTGATTACCAACGTGACCAGTTCCAGCGCCAATAGTCCCCCGGCGTACAATGTGACTCTCGGCAGCAATTCCATCTCGATCCAGGTCACCTTCAGCGAAAGCGTGCATGTCGACCTGGGCGCCTTGAATGAGGCGCCACAGTTGGTGCTGGAGACGAACGGCACCCCTGGGATTCAGGCCAGTGATGGGGTTGCGAACTACACATCGTCCAGTGCCGACGGCAAGACGCTGACGTTCCTGTATATCGTCGGCCCCGGACAATCCAGCGTTGATCTGGAATATGCCATCGATCCGACGACACGCACGGCGTTGGTCTTCCCCAATGGCTCGGGGATTCTAGACAACGACGGCTCCTTCGAGAGTCTCAGCACTGAGTTGCCAGTGCCCGGGGCGGCCGGATCGTTGAGTTTCAACAAGGAGCTGCAGGTCGATGACCTGGCCGCCAATGATCCTCCCGTCAACTATGTGCCGGGATCGCAAGGAATCAATGAGGACGTGCCTGGGGGATTGGTGTTTTCCGTGGCAAACGGCAACGCCATTCAAATCAAGGACGTTGATGCGGGTGGCAACAATGTCAAGGTCACGTTGACGGCCGTTAACGGTGTGGTGACCCTGCCGTCGATCGCGGGCCTGATTATCCCGCCCACGGGTAGTCCCGGTGCCAATGGAACGAGCCAGGTGATCATCCAGGGCTCCCTGGCGACCATCAATGCTCGCTTGAATGGCTTGATCTTTACCCCGACTCCCAATGCGCACAAGAACAACACTGGTGGAATTTCGCTGACCGTAACCACTGATGACCTGGGGAATACGGGTGGCGCAGCGAGAACCGATTCTGACGTGATTCCAATCATCGTCGAACCCGTCAATGACGTGCCTGTGCCAGTCAATCAAGTCGGCCTGACCGCGGTGCAGACGGCAGTCGGCACCCCGGTGACCGTGACGCTGGTGGCCAATGACGCGGATTTGGAAAGTTTGGCCTATTTCATCGACCAGACGTCATTGCCGTTACATGGCACGTTGAGCCTGATCGCGAATGGAAACCAGGTCGTCTATACGCCGACCGCCGGATATGTCGGCCCCGATACCTTCCGGTTCACGGCTAAAGATGCACTGTCGACTTCCACCTTCGGAACCGTCACGATCAATGTCGTGCCGACCGTGACGGCAGTGGGATTCCCGGATATCGTAGAGGTCGAAGGCAATTCCGGCATCAAGAATGCCGTGTTCAAGATTGTTCTCAGTCAAGTCCCCCAGCAACAAGTGACCATTCTCTATAACACCGTGGCCGGGACGGCCACTGCCGGTGTGGGACCGGGCGCTGATTTCCAATCCACTTCGGGGCAGGTGACGTTTGCCGCAGGTATCGACACGGCAGAAATCCTGGTGCCAATTATCTCCGATCTGAACGATGAGCCAAACGAGACGTTCACCCTGGTTTTGAGTAGTCCCACCAACGTGGTGCTGCTCGATACGTCGGCCACCGCCACGATTCAGAACGATGACGGCTTGTCCATTGATGACTTCACGGCCACGGAAGGCAATTCAGGCACGAAAATCTATGATTTCGTGGTCCACCTGTCTTCGCCATCTGCCAATACCGTGACGGTCAACTACAAGACCGTAGACGGAACTGCCAGCCAGAATGGTGACTACAACAATCAGACTGGATCTCTGACCTTCCTGCCCGGTGAACAGCTCAAGACGATCAGCATCACCGTCAATGGCGATACGTTGAGTGAAGTCGACGAGGCATTCTTCGTCGATCTGTTCGGACCGGTTGGATCCAGCCTGGGCAAGTTGCGCGGGATCGGTACGATCCTGAACGATGACACGGCGCCGACTTACTCGATCAGTGATGTATCGATCAACGAAGGCAATTCGGGAATCAAGATTGCCAACTTCATCGTCACGTTGTCCGCTATCAGTGGGCAGACCGTGAGCGTGGATTATACGACTGTCGATTCCACTGCCCTAGCCGGCAGTGATTACTTTGCGACCAGCGGCACAATCACGTTTGCTTCGGGTACCACGACCCAACAGATCTCCGTGCAGTTGATTGGCGATCAACTGGTCGAACCCGATGATACCTTCTTCGTCAACCTGACGAATGGCGTGAATGCCTCGCCAATTAAGAACCAGGGGGTCGGGACCATTCTGAATGACGACGGGTTGTTCATCGCCGATACCCAGTTGCAGGAAGGCAATGCGGGCACCACCTTCATGGTCTTCACGGTCACGGCCCCGCAGACCAATGGGCAAACGGTGTCAGTCGATTACACGACCGCTCCGGGAACTGCCTCACCCGGTATCGATTACACGCAGGTCAGTGGCACCCTGGTCTTCACGGGTGGTGTGACATCCAAGACGATCTCCGTACCGATTCTGGGTGATTTCGCGCAGGAAAATGACGAGACATTCTTTATCAATCTGTCGAACCCCTTGAATTCACCGCTGCTCGATAATCAGGCTGTCGGCACTATTCGAAACGATGATCTCACGCCCGCGATCTCGATTACAGATTCCACCGTACAGGAAGCCAATTCGGCAACGACCGATGCGGTGTTTACGCTGACCTTGTCGGCGGCCATTGGAATTCCCGTAACAGTCACTTACTCGACCTACGACATCTCCGCCACCAACGGCGCTGACTATGTGCAGGTCACGGGGACAGTGACATTTGCTCCGTTCCAGACAACGCAAACGATTAATGTGCCCGTCCTCGGTGACCTCGTCGACGAATTCGACGAAACATTCGGGCTGCATTTGTCAAACCCGACCAACGCGACGGCCCAGGCGCAGGATGCGATCGGCACCATCAGCGACAACGACGGCACCCCGACAATTATCTTCAACAGCTTGACGATCAACGAAGGTCAAAGCGGGCAGACTCAGGCTGTCGTGACGGTTTCGCTGTCAGCCCCCAGCGGTAAGGTCGTGACGGTGAACTACGGGACCTCCGACGGGACTGCCACCAGCGCGATCATCCCCGGTAATAACAGCAGCAACGATTACATCTCGCAGACCGGCACGTTGATCTTCCAACCGGGTGTGACGAGCCAGAACATCACCATTACGATTAACGGTGACGAGTTGTACGAACGGGATGAAACCTTCGCGATCAATCTGTCGAATCTGAGCAATGTGGGGGGTATCAACACTCAGAAAACGGTAACGATCGTCAACGACGATGCGAAGCCGACGGTGTTGATCAGCGATGCCAGCGTGAACGAAGGGGACTCGGGCAATACGCCCGTCCTGTTCACTCTGACCCTGCAACAACCCAGTGCCCTGCCGGCGACCGTCACCTACTCGACGTCGTCAGGCCAGGCCCAGATCGGGTCTGACTTTCAGAATGCGGGTGGAACCGTCACGTTTGCTCCCGGTGAGACATCCAAGACGATTACGGTCAACGTGAATGGTGACACCGCTGTGGAAGGGGACGAGAACTTCTTCGTCAATCTGTCGAACGGTGTCGACGTGGTCATCGGCGACAACCTGGGGCTGGGTGTCATTGTCAACGACGACTTCCTGCCGAGTCTGCAGGTCAGCGATGCCGAGGTTGTGGAAGGGGATTTCGGAACAAAGTCGATGGTGTTTACCGTGACCCGAACGGGATCTACGGCCAACCCCACGACCGTCGGCTACTCCACCAGCAACGGGACTGCCACCGCCGGACTCGACTTTATCCTCAACCAGGGAACCTTGACGTTCGGAACTGGCGAGACGACGAAGACAGTGACCGTCTTGGTCAAGGGTGATGAGATTGCCGAATTGGACGAGTCGTTCTTCCTGAATCTGTCGAATCCGTCCAATGCGACGATTGCCGACGGACAGGGATTTGGACAGATCCTGAATGACGATAACTCCCCGCCGGCAGTGACGATGCCAGTGGGACCGATCTCGACGACCGAAGAAGTGAATGTCTCCATCCCCGGAATCTCGGTGTCCGATCCCGATGCGGGTCAGGCCACCATCCAGGTGACCTTGAGTGCAGCGCACGGTACGATCGTGGTTCGCAACAATGTGGCAAATGGACTGACTGGTGCCCAGATCTTAAACAACGGCACGAACGAGGTGACGCTGGTGGGATCGATTTCCGCGATCAACTTGACGCTGGGCAGTTCCAACGGCGTGGTCTATCGTGGCTTCACCGACTTCGCCGGCTCCGATTCGTTGATGGTTCAGGCCGATGATTTGGGAAATACAGGGAATAGCGGAATACCGAAAACCGACACGAAGGCGGTTACGATTGTCGTGGCGAATGTGAACGATGCTCCGGTGATCGAATACACGGCAACCGGCGGTGGGACTCCGGACCCGATCACCAGTACCAAGGGGAATGCGGTTGCCGCCTTCGGTCCGCCCAACTCACTGACGCTGGCTGACGCCGATAACCTGAACTTCAACGGCGGCAGGATTACCGTCACGAATCTCGGCCCGTTTATCAGTGGCAAAGACAAGATCTCGATTCGCAACCAGGGAACCGACCCCGGGCTGATCGGATTCACCAAGAAAGGCAAGTTGACCTACGGTGGCCAGGAAATTGGTACGGTATCCGGTGGCAATGGGTCGAATCCATTGGTGATCATACTCAACAGCAAGGCGAGTATCGAAGCAACCACGGCCTTGATGCGGAATATCACATTCGGCACAAAGAAGGGTGGCCTGACGGCCCTGCCGCGAACGATCCGAATGACGTTAACCGACGGCAGCGGTGGAACCAGTACCCCACCAGTGCAGTCAGTCATCAATGTCACGAACTAGTCGTGGCAGATTCAGTTATTGACTTCGCAGCCCGATGAAGACCTTGGTCTTCATCGGGCTGCTTGCTTTGGCGGACGTTGATGGCCCATTAGGAATGGGACTTATAGGACAGATGGGACCTATGGGACTTATGAAAGTCCCATGGCTCAATGAGCCATGCGTTATATCCGATCCAGCACATCTAGCCAGCGGGCGAATTCCGCCACTGCCGGTTCGGCGGGGTATTCCACCGGGTCGCTGGACAACGGCCGGTAAACGACGGGAAACTTCAGCTTCCGCAAGGCCTCGGAATTCGCCTTGACCCCCTTGTGTAGCGGGTTCTTTTCCATGCCGACCAGGAACAGTTGCAGAGGAAAATCGGGCTCGTTATCCGGTGGCGGCAGTCGCAGCACGGTTTGAATGACCAGCACGGCTCGATAGATCGCACGCTCCTGGAAGGCCAGCGCATACGCCAGACCACCACTCGGACCCATGCCATGAATGGCGACCCGCCGACGGTCGATCGAGAATCTCTTCAAAAAATCTTCGGTGAGTTCCTTGATGAACTGGGCTTCATTGGCCGTCCAGCCCATCGGCGACTTCGCCTTGGGAGACAGCAGGATGATTCCCCGCTCTTCGCAATGGGCCTTCCAAGCCTTCAGAACCGCAGCCTCGTGAGTATCCCCTGCGGGATGCAGCCAGACAATCAGGCCGTACTGCGCCGCCGGATTGTAGTCATGCGGAATGTAAGCCCAGTAGTCCTGATCATGTCCGGGAAAGGTCTCGGTGATCAGACCGGTGGTCCGCTTCTTTTCTTCGCCTTCAGCATCTGGCACATCGGCCTTGGCCGGCGGGACGATCAATGCGGGATCCAGCTCCGCGGGAACCATCTCTGGAATGCTGCCCAGCTTGACCGTCACCGTGCGAGGTTCCGCGTTCCCCGACTTAACGGACAACATCACCGTATCCCCGGGACGGACACGGCTGATGCGGTCTCTCAAGTTCGAGCTGTCGGTAATCGCCTGGTCGCCCATCTGCAGGATATGATCGGCCGGCTTCAGTCCTGCCTGAGCTGCCGGCGAATCTTTCCAGACAAACCGGATCCTGGTCCCCTGCTCTGCGGGTAATTTCGTATCAACTCGGGCGGGCAAGATCCCCAGGAACGGGAACTCATACGGCACCATTTCACCAACGAGAGTCACATTGGCCGTGATTTCCTGGTCGCCGCGTTTCGCGACCAGCACGATCTTGTCGCCCGCGTACTTGGTCCCCATGATCTGCCGGAACTGAGCGATCCGCGCGATCTTCTTGCCGTCGAGACTGACGACGGCGTCGCCCGTTCTCAGGCCCGCCTGTTGTGCCGGCGAACCATAGCGAACTCGATCCAGTGTCGCCTCACCCGCGAATTCGTCCTGACTCTTGAACGTGATCCCCAGCAGTCCGGCCAGCAGATCGTGCCCCTGTTTCAACCGCTCCAGTGTCCCATGGATATCGGTCAGCGGAATGGCAAAGCCGATGCCCGAGTCATACCATTCGACCCCGGCCACGGCATCGTCCTTACCTTGCGCCGCAAGCGGTACGAGAATTCCCAGCACCTGGCCTTCGACGTTGACCAAAGGACCGCCGTAGTTGATTGGTGAGACCTTGGCATCGGTCTGGATTGCTTTCCCCCAGATGCGATTTAGGGCACTGATGATGCCGACCGAGACACTGGGGGACTCGCCCTCCAAAGTCCGCCCGAGGGCAATCGCCCATTGGCCGACGCGCATCGATTCGGGCGGGGCCGGCTGCGCCACGGGCAGGTTTTGCTCATCCACCTTCAGCAGCGTCAACATTTTTGAACGGTCTGTCGCCACCAGTTTGGCCGCCAGGCGACGACCATCGGATAATGTGACCAGGACCTGTTCCGGCTGAGTGACGAAGTTGAACGCACTGGAAATGATCCAGCCATCCGCCGCCACAATGACGCCAGTGGTCGGACCGGTGGCCGCCAATTGGCCGGAAACCCTGTCCAAACCGCCCACGGTTTCAATTCTGACCACCGTCGGAGCGACCAGAGCCGCTGCCTGTTGAAAGGCTTGCTCTTCCTTCTCCTCCTGCTCAGCAGTGGGCGGCGCAGCCTGCAAGGGAACTGACGAAATGCTCGCGAGAGCCAGTACCATTCCGGAGATGAAGGCCGTGGATCGCATGTTCGTCATCCTTGGGAAAACTCAGGTGTCCTAAAACAACTTGGCCGCACGCATCTTACTCGCATTGCCAGCCTGGCCAAACGAGACCATGCGGGCAATACAAATTTTCTTCATGGCTTCGCGAGCCGGCTTCAGATAATCCCGCGGATCGAATTTGTCCGGGGACTTCATGAAGACTTCGCGGATCGCGGCCGTCATCGCCAGCCGGTTGTCAGTATCCACGTTAATCTTACGCACGCCGTGCTTGATTCCGCGCTGAATTTCTGCCACGGGCACGCCCCAGGTCTGATTGATCTTTCCGCCGTTCTTGTTGATGATGTCCTGCAGTTCTTGCGGGACTGACGAACTGCCGTGCATCACGAGGTGCGTGTTGGGCAGCCGGCGGTGGATTTCTTCGATCAATGACATCTTCAAGACTTCGCCGGTCGGCTGGGCCGTAAATTTGTAGGCGCCGTGGCTGGTCCCGATGGCGACCGCAAGGGCATCGACCTTGGTCTCCGCGACGAAGCGTTCGGCTTCATCAGGATCGGTCAGGTGGGCCATTTCCGGTTCGGGTTCCTGTTCGAGGTCGGCGTCGTGCGGTTCGGTGCTGGCAGGCTTGGGGGCTTCCGTCTTGGTCTGTCCGACTGTTCCCAGGCAACCCACTTCACCTTCGACCGACACGTTCAAGGCATGTGCCACCTGCACGACTTCCCGAGAGACCTTCACGTTGTATTCGTAAGGGGCGGGGGTTTTGGCGTCTTCCAACAGAGAGCCATCCATCATGACCGAGGTAAAACCATTGCGAATCGCACTGTAACACGTCGACGGCGAGTTGCCGTGATCCTGGTGCATGACGACCGGCAGTTCGGGATACAGTTCCGCGGCAGCCAACATCAGATGACGCAGGTAGTTTTCCTGAGCGTAACTGCGCGCACCACGTGAAGCTTGAATGATGACGGGCGAGTCTGTCTCCCGGGCCGCTTCCATGATGGCCTGGATCTGTTCCATATTGTTGACATTCAAGGCTGCCACGCCGTAATTGTTGGCAGCAGCGTGATCCAGCACCAGTCGCATCGGAACCAAAGGCATTGTCGAACTCCAACAAATCGTGCATAGGCCTCGGAATGGTCTGACACGAAGGAGTGCGAGCACACTCACCCACGTTGCCAAATTCACCCACTGGCAGAAAAAGATTGGCGGCTCAACGCAGGGACACACTGTCCACGGCCCGCGTCGCGCGGCATTGGGACTCCCCACGGAGCCACAGAATTCCGATTCTATCCGAATTCGGGCTCCGAAAGAAATCCACAGCGAATTCGAATCGCAGACGCAACCCATAAACAGACGTCGAAATCAACCAACCGATTTGCTATGATCTAGTTCAACGCTTGAGTTTGACCCGCCAAGTATCAGGAAATCCTGCCCTACCGAAGACTTTCCGCCCAAGGAAATCCGCATGTCCGCAGATCCTCAAAAGTTGAAGCTGATCAAGGAATTAGGTCGTCCCGAGATCTGTTTCTCACTTGCCCGAGTGCCGCAGACCAACCGGGTGTTTTATGGGGCCTCGGACGGCAAGGTCTATCACGTCGACTTCGCCGAAGAGAAGCCCCAATCGCAGGCGATGGACGGGCACTCCAGCTACGTAACAGGGGTCACACTGGCGGGAAAACGCCTGATTTCCGGCGGCTACGACTGCAAACTGATCTGGTGGGATGCCGAAACCCGCCAAATTGTTAAAACGGTCGAAAACGCTCACGCCAAATGGATTCGCAACGTCACGTCGACTCCCGACGGCAAGTACGTCATCAGCGTGGCCGACGACATGCTGGCCAAGGTCTGGAATGCCGAAACGGGCGATCTGCTCCACACGCTCAGCGACCATCAGTTGCTGACCCCCAACCACTATCCCAGCATGTTGTTCGCCTGCAATACGTCCGCCGACAGCGCGTTGCTGGTGACCGGCGACAAGGTCGGACACGTGGTGATCTGGGAACTGGCGACTGGCAAAAAGCTGGGCTCAGTCGAAGCTCCCGGCCTGTACACTTGGGACCCCACCCAGCGGCGGCATTCGATCGGCGGAATCCGCAGCGTGGCGTTTTCTCCGGATAACAAACTCGTGGCGGCCGGCGGGATTGGCAAGATTGGCAATATCGACCATCTCGACGGACCGACGCGGCTGGAGATTTTCGACTGGCGTGAAAACAAGAAGGTTCACGAAATTCAGGATGACAAGTTGAAGGGGTTGATCGAACGCCTGGCCTTTGATCCGCAGGGCCAATGGATCCTGGGAGCGGGCGGGGACCATAACGGCTTTATCAATTTCTATACCGTCGCCGACGGCAAACTCATCAAGCAGGAGAAGTTTTCCACTCACATCCACTCGTTTGTCCTGAACGAGTCAGCCGACACCATGTACCTTGCCGGTCACGGCAAGCTGGCGACCTGGGAATTCAAGGCCGAACCGGCCGCGGCGGCTGCCGCACCAGCGGCATAGAGCAACGCCGTGAAGGACTTTGGGCAGCCTGGGAGGGTGAGGCTCCTGCCGAACCGCGCCGGCTTTCGGCTCCCGATAGACTGCGGCTTCGGCAGGAGCCTCGCCCTCCCATCGACTCGAAACACGAATCAAACCAATCTGACTACGGAACTGCGACACCTCGCGGGGAAGTCGAGCAGGCGGGTAAGCTGGAAGGCGAACGTGACTCGAACTATCGTCGTGACAGCGTCCTTGCCGATGGTGTGGTAAACTCCAGACAGAACTCGCGGGCCATGCGTGTGATTCCCCGACTCCGTACCGGCGAACGTCAACTCGCGCCGCGACTTCGACTCGCAATAGAATTTATTTTTTATGTCCGTTTCTTCGATTCCGCCTGATTTTGATGCACTGGTGGCTTCGCGCAAGACCTGGATTGCAGAGGTATTGAAGCCCTGGTGCCAGACGGCGCCGCGCGCGGCATTGCGACTGGCGGAATTGGATTGGGCAGACATTGCAGGCCGAGTCTCCCCGGAAAAATCGCTGTGGGCGTGGGCGTGGGGCCGATTCCCCGACTTGGTACACGCCGAGTTAAACGGCATCGACGAATCATCGGCCGTCACGGTGACACTCAAGAATGGCCGGCAAGTCACCGGCTTCCCGGACGCCCGGCAAAGCGAACAAGGCCAGTTGGTGATCCTGTGCCGCGACCCCTCGGGTGGCCGCACGACCTCGGAAGGCCCCTTCTCAATGGAAGACATCTCCGCAATCGTCCGCGTGAAGGCCCGCGTTTAGTACCGGGGTCATCACTCGAGGGCGTCACGAAGTGACCGCCATATACAAGCTCGAAGCGCAAGCGAGTGCATTCTCTTGATTCACAGGATGCACTCGCTTGCACTTCGAGCTTGTATCGTCCTAGCGATACATCAGACACGCCTTGGAATCAGAACACTCTACCCGGTGGCCAATCACACGGTAGAATCACGGGAGTGGACCGTCGCTTTCAGCCCTTCCCCGTGGATCACAAGCCATGTCCGAAACCGAAGATGTTGTGTTGACGGAAGCCGACCTGGCGACGGCCCTGAATTCGCTGCCGGGCTGGGAAGTGCGCGACGGCTGGCTGCGCCGGACATTTGCGACGCCGGGCTGGCCCCATTCGATTCTCCTCGTGAACACCATTGCGTTGGTCGCCGAGGCCGGCTGGCATCATCCCGATTTGGTGGTCGGATACGCCCAAGTCACGGTGAAGCTGCAGACGCATCGCGTGAAGGGCCTGACCAACAAGGATATCGAACTGGCCCACCGGATCGATGAAGTCGTCCTCTGGAAGCCACCCGCCGGCCACGCCCTCACGGGCTTCCCCAAAAAATGGATCCAGTAACGAATGTTGTGCAGACCGGCCAGGTGCGTAGTGTGCCGCATCAGGGCCCTATGGGCAACGCTGCCATTGTCCGTGCCGCTGCTGGTACTATTGAGGACGATCAGGAATCCCGGGGCTGACGCCACCGGGCTCGCCTGGACGAAGGAATTTGTGGACCGCAATCCTCAGAAAGCTTGAGTTTGACATCCCTGCCGACCATCACAGCAGAACCTCGACCGCGCGAGAAAATCCTGTTCGTGACGGGACGGCTGGCGGAATTTTCGCTGCGGCGGGTATTGGAATCGCTCAGTCAACAGGCCCACTTCGACTACGAAGTACACGTCCTGGGAATCAGTGTCGCCGCGTTGATGCACGCCGATTGGGTCCTGCGAAAGCTACAGGTCGCACCCGGCTTTGATCGAGTCATCCTGCCCGGTTGGTGTCGCGGTGAACTGCTGCCGTTGCAAGAGAAATACGCCACTCCCGTGGAGCGTGGCCCGAAGGATCTGCACGATCTCCCCGATCATTTTGGCAAGCGAAAGACGGCTCCTGTGGACTACGGACGCTACGACATCGAAATCCTCGCCGAAATCAACCACGCTCCGCGATTGAGCGATGCTCAATTGCTGGCACAGGCCGAATCCTACCGGCAGAGCGGTGCCGATCTGATTGACTTGGGATGCGTTCCGGGAGAAACGTGGACGCGCGCGGGCGAAATGACGCGACGTTTGAAGACCGAAGGTTTTCGAGTATCCATCGACAGCTTCGATCAAACCGAAGTCGAAGCGGCCGTCAACGCCGGCGCGGAACTGGTACTGAGTTGCAATCGGACGAACGTCGAATGGGCAAAACATCTGCCGGCTGAACTGGTGGTGATTCCTGACGATCCCCACGACCTGTCGACCCTGCGCGAGACTGTGGCCACACTGCAGGCTGCCCACTGCCGCTTTCGCCTCGATCCTGTTCTCGAACCAATCGGGTTTGGATTTGCCGAGTCACTCGGCCGCTATCTCACTATTCGCCGCGAATATCCCGATATTCCCATGATGATGGGGGTCGGCAATCTAACAGAACTCAGCGAATCGGATTCGACCGGCATCAATTTGTTGCTCGCCGGGTTCTGCCAGGAACAGCGGATCGACAGCATTCTGACGACCGAAGTGATCAACTGGTGTCGTTCGGCGGTCAAAGAATTCGACTTGGCACGCAAGCTGGTCCGACACAGCGTCGAGCACCATGTCCTTCCGAAACACGTCGATTCCAACCTGGTCATGCTGCGTGACGTCCGCGTGAGCGAAATGGGCCCGGAGGCCCTCGCCGACCTCGCGGCCAACATCAAGGATTCCAATTTCCGCATTTTTGTCGAGCGGGGCGAGCTGCACATCCTGAACCGCGACGGCTACTGGCACGGCACCGATCCGTTCGAAATCTTCGACCAACTGACAACCGAACTAGACGCCGCACACGCCTTCTATCTGGGCTACGAAATGGCGAAAGCAGTGACGGCCCTGACCGTCGGCAAACAATACCGCCAGGACGAGGCCCTCAATTGGGGTTTCTTGACGATCCCGGAGCGCAGTGCGCACGAACGGCGAAAAGCGTCCGACTAGGCTTTCTTACGTGGGATAGGCTTCCAGCCTGTCATTTGACAGGCTGGAAGCCTATCTCACGTAAGACAAATCCCGGCACAGTCGACACCCGGCAGAGACAGCGGTAGTCTGGTGAGTAACACAGCTTCGAGTTTTTGCTCAGTGGAGACAATGATTCCTGATGCCTGCCCCTAGTGTTCAATCTCAGGCCGCTGATCCGATCTGGATGGCGATTCGTGCAGAAGCCTGGTCCGAAGAGGAACGCGATCCGTTTCTGCGACAGTTCTTGACGGCGACGATCCTGAAAAATCGCCGCCTGGAAGACGCACTGGCTCAGTTGTTGTCGTCGAAACTGGCAACCGAATGCGTGAACCCAGCACTCCTGCGGTCGCTGTTCGATCAAGCCTTTGCATCCTGTCCGTCGGTTGGAGAGGCGATCCGCAACGATCTCTGGGCCATTCGTGATCGTGATCCCGCGTCGCGCGGATTTCTGATTCCGCTGTTGTTTTTCAAGGGTTTTCAAGCGTTGCAGTCGTATCGCGTCGCGCACTGGCTGTGGATGCACGATCGCCAGCTCTTGGCATTCCACTTCCAGAACCGGATTTCCGAAGTGTTCGGAGTCGACATTCATCCCGCCGCCCAGATCGGTTCGGGTGTGCTGATGGATCATGGGACTGGAATTGTCATCGGGGAGACGTCGGTCATTGAGGACGATGTCTCGATCCTGCACGAAGTGACTCTAGGGGGCACCGGCAAGGATTCTGGAGACCGACATCCGAAGGTCCGGCGTGGCGTGTTGATCGGTGCCGGCGCAAAAGTGTTGGGAAATATTGAAATTGGCGAAGGATCAAAAATCGGTGCGGGAAGCGTGGTGCTGGATCCCGTGCCATCCCACTGCACGGTAGCGGGAGTCCCGTCGCGGATTGTGGGCCGCCTGGCCACCAAGATGCCGGCTCTCGAAATGGATCAGCAATTTCCGCATCGCCACGAAGAAGGCAGTGGGATTTGAATCACGCCGGGGTCGGGGTTGCGATTTTTCGAAATTGGCCGTCGGTGATCTTCAATTACAGTTCGACCCCTGATCGGCCAATTTCCAAAAATCGCGGCCCCGACCCTTTGAACCAAACATTGCTAACAGGAGTTCTCTTATGATCCGCTGCATTGTCACTCTGCTGTTGGTGCAATTTCTCGCGGGAACATCCACACTGTGGGCGGCCGAGCGCGATCCCGACTTGATCAAGAAGGAAAATGCCAAGCCGGGAGCCCGTGATTGGCAACTGACCCGGGTCAAGCTGGACGAATCGACTGGCGTTCGCACGTCGCTCATTGAGGGTTATTGCTCGAAGCAAAGCGTGGCCGCTGGCGCGACCATCGACATCATGGTTTCGACCAAGCCTGCACGGCCGTTCGAAATCGAGATCTTCCGCACGGGCTACTACGGTGGCCGCGGCGCCCGGCTGATGACGAAGCTCGGTCCCTTCGATGGCCAGCCGCAACCTGTGCCTGAGACTGGTGCCAAAAATCTGCACGAATGCCGCTGGAAGCCATCGACCCAGTTGACCATCCCCGCCGACTGGCCCAGCGGGGTCTATCTGGGCCGGCTGACATCGATCCCACCCGATGAGACGGTTGCCGCCTGGCAGAGTTACGTCATCTTCATCGTGAAGGATGATCGACCAGCAGACGTGCTGTTCCAGTGCTCGGACAACACGTGGCAGGCCTACAATCAATGGCCCGATAAATACTCGGTCTATACTCATCCCAAGGGCAATCAGGGACCTTGGGCCGACGTCAGCTTTGATCGTCCGTATGGTCGCTATGCCCAGTACACCAGCGTGGTCAATGATCCGCTATCGGTGGGGTCGGGTGAGTATCTCCCGTTCGAGTTCCCCCTCGCGTACTATCTCGAACAGCACGGCTATGACGTCACGTATTGTGCCAACAGCGACTTGGTAACACCCGAGCGCGGACTCAAGACCAAATGCCTGGTGAGTGTTGGCCACGACGAGTATTGGGATATCCGGCAATACAACAGCGTCGTGAAGATGCGCGACTCGGGAGTTTCAGTCCTGTTTCTCTCGGGCAATTCCGTGTGCTGGGTGACACCCTTACGAAACAGCAGCGACGGCCGGGCCCATCGGATCATGTTTCGCGGCGGCCCCTACGGCGGCAAGTACAAGTATGCTGAAGAGCGGGAAAAAGACCACGGCCCATTCCCCGAACGCGGTCCCGATGAGGGATTTCTGATCGGAGCCCGCAACGTGGAACCGGTCAATGGCGGTGCCGACTGGATCATCACCAAGCCCGACCATTGGATGTTTGCCGGGACCGACGTGAAGGCGGGCGAACACATTCCCGGTCTTGTGGGCTGGGAATATCATGGAGATCCCCCAGAAATTCCCGGGCTCGAAATTGTCGCCGGCGGCACGGCATTGGTAGGCGGAGTCCGGCCTCAAAAGTGGACGGCCACGCTGTATCCGGGACCGAAAAACAATTTCGTGTTCAACGCCTCGACGATCTTCTGGTCGCAAGGCTTGAGCACTCCCCCGGGACACGTTCTCCCGTGGTCGCATTGGACGCGTCCGCACGGGCCAGATGAACGCGTGCAGCGAATTACCAAGAACCTGCTGCAACGTGCGATCAAACCCTAACGGGCGTTACGGAACCGGCCCCGGTCCGGGGCCCGGTGCCTGCTCGTGCTGCTCGCTGCTGGTCAGCCGCACTGCCACGCGCGTTTCCTTGCCATCTCGGACGACGGTCAAGATCACCACGTCGCCCGGATTTTTAGTCTCGATGATGCTCAGAAAATCGTCGGCGGTCTTGATGACCTTGTTGTCCACTTCAATGATCAAGTCGGCCGTGTTCCGTTCCACCCGCTCAAAGACGAACGGGCCGCGCCGCTTACGGATAACTTGCGGACCCTTCATGCCGGCCTTTTCAGCCGGACCGCCGGGGGTCAACTGGGCCACCAGCAGGCCGTGTTCCGTTTGATAGACGCGTGAGATCCCGATTTCCGGACGGATTACCTTGCCCTTCTGAATCAACTGCGGAACGATCCGGGCAATCAGATTGATGGGAATCGCAAACCCTACTCCCGCACTCTGACCGGTAGAGCTGGCGATCGCCGTATTCATGCCGATCAACCGCCCATGAGCATCGGCCAGCGGCCCTCCCGAGTTCCCCGGATTGATGGCGGCATCAATCTGGATAATCGACTTGATCGTCCGATCGCCACGGATCTGAAGTGACCGATTGATGCTGGAAATGATCCCGGTGGTCAGCGTTCGTTCGAGACCGAACGGATTGCCAATCGCAAAGACTTTCATCCCGACTCGCAAATTGCCAGAATCGCCAAACGTCACCGGCACCAGGATTTCCGGCGGTGCGTCGATCTTGATGATCGAAACATCATTGATCGGATCGGCCCCCACGAATGTGGCATCGTAAGTCTTGCCATCGTACAGCGTCACCGAAACTTGACGGGCATCCTCGACCACATGAAAGTTGGTCAGGATGTGACCGACCTTGTCGATGACACTCCCCGACCCCGCACCTTCCGCTGCACTTTCTGTAAACAACCCGTCCCCCTTGACGGTCTTGGTAGTGATATTGGCCACCGACTTGTTGACGCGCTCGTAGACATTGACGTTGACATGTTCTTCCGAGGTCAATCCATCAGCTTGGAACAGCCCCATGTGTGTGGGTCCATGTCCTGGCAATCCATGACTTGGAACGCCGGGAACCTCAATGCCGGGGGGGCGAGCGGCCGGTCGCGGTGTCGGGAAGGCCGGGCCGCGGTCCTGGGCTTGAGCTTGCGGAAGACCATGGGGCGACATCCAAGCCATCGCCCCGATCGCTCCGACAGCCGCAGAAACACTACACACCAATAGGTAGTTCCAAGGCAGTCGTATTGACTTGGGATGTTGATTCATGATTCTGAAGTTCCAGCGTCCAATCAGCAGTTGATTCGTGGATCAACCGGTTCAGGTTGGATTCCACATTCAGCCCACAGGAACCATTATCGTAAACTTCCGAAATGGCTCAAGCTGAGTCTGCCGCAGGGCGTCGTGACAAAAGCATGACTGAACGTTGACGCCTTGTCGTCGATTGCGGCTGAAACCTTCGGGTTGTGTGCCACTGGCTATGCCAGTGCCGGAAGTCTTTCGGCTTCCGAAAAGCACTGGCATAGCCAGTGGCACTCGAATTTCTGGCCTCGATAAGCGCAAGTCTGGCCCAGATGCAATGCGAAGAGGGAATCTGGAGCCACGTACCCGATTTAGAACACGGGAATCGGTTGACCGGTCGGTTGGATCGCTACGGGGCGATTCTCGCGATTCATGATCATGGTGTCAGGATCGACCCCGACCGCTTGATACACCGTGGCCACGGCGTCCGCGGGCGAGAATGTCCGCCCCACGCTGTAGCCGCCAACCTTGTCGGTGGCACCGAGAACCTGGCCACCCTTCACGCCACCACCTGCGTAGAAGATCGATCCGGAATGGCCCCAGTGATCGCGCCCACCATCCTTGTTGATCGTCGGAGTTCGGCCAAACTCGGTGAGATAGACGACCAGAGTTCGTTCCAACCGGCCACTTTCGGCCAGGTCTTCAAGCAACGCCGCGAATGCTTTATCGACCGCCGGCAAATGGTACGGCTCTTTGCACATTTTCCACATGTGTGGCTGATTCTGAACTGGGGCACAGTGATTGTCCCAGAGATTGTTGTAGCCGCCCCAGTCGTAGCCGTAATCGACCATGGCAAAACGAGTTCCGGCGTCAATCAAGCGCCGGGCGAGCAGGCATCGCTGACCGATCTTGGACATGCCGTAACGTTCGCGCGTGGCGACTGATTCGGCCTTGATATCGAACGCTTGACGCACGTGGGAAGCTGTCAACAACTCGACCGCGCGGCCGTAGAGTTGCTCGAGATCGTCCAACCCACCGGAACGATCGTGCGCTGCCAGCTTTTGGTCCAGTTGCGACCGTAAGTTCTTGCGCTCATCGAAGCGTTGGCGCGTCACTTGATCGGCGAATGACAGGTCATTGACCTGAAAATCTGCGGTGCGAGGCTCGCCCTGCGTGCAGAACGGCGCGTACTTTTGCCCCAGCCAGGCTGAGACGAACAGATTGGTATTAGGGGGGCCCGGAGCGGTCGTGCCAGGCACGGCGACATAGGCAGGCAGGCCACCGGTGGCACCCAACTGGTGGGCAATCACCGAACCGAAATTCGGTTCACTCAAGATCCCGTTGGGCAGGAAATTACGTCCCGAAAGAGCGTACGCCTGGGCGTCGAAATGGTCGGGCGTTCCCGATGCAAAGCTGCGGACGACCGCCATTTTGTCCATGTGCCGGGCCAGGTGCGGCATGACTTCAGCAAACCGAACTCCCGGCACGTTGGTGTCAATGGCCTGAATATCGCCGTGAATTTCGTAGGGAGCATCCGGCTTCGGATCGAACGATTCGTGGTGCGTGACACCGCCAGGCAACCAGAGGAAGAGGACCGAATCAGCCGTGGCCGGCAATTCGGGCTTGGCAATCGCCTGTCCGCGATGTCCGAATAATTCCCAAGCTGCAGCAGCGACTGTCACGCCGCCAATACGCAGAAAGTTGCGGCGATGCGAGGCGACCGGCAGGCAAGACCGGGCCAAACTTGGTTCTAACGCCATACTGCACCTGATTTGTTTCGGCTGAGTGCTCGGGCAAGGGTGATTTCAATGATATCGAACCCATACACACTATCAATCACTGATATGTTCGGCAAGAGGCGTTGGTTGAATGCGAGACGGCAGGTCAATTCGATCACCGGCTGGAATTCATTCCAGTCGGCCGATACGATTTCAGACGACGATTCATTCGTCGTCACTTTGACTCGAAATCTTGCTCCGTAATGCACCTGTGAGGAGAAAACATGCGACGAACTGCGAGTTTGCTGAGTGTGGCGTTGTTGGTACTGACGGGAAGTTTTTCTTATTCTGCCGATGCCAAGAAGGCAGACAATACGCCTCCGGAAGGATTTGTCGCCCTGTTCAATGGCAAGGATTTGACCAACTGGAAGGGTCTGGTGGGCGATCCGAAGAAACGTGCCACGATGACGCCGGACGAACTGGCCAAGGCCCAAGCCGTTGCTGACGAGAAAATGAAGGCGCACTGGGCGGTGAAGGATGGCGTGATCGTATTCGATGGCAAGGGCGACAATCTGTGTACTGCCAAGGATTACGGTGATTTTGACTTGTGGGTCGATTGGAAGATCGAAGCCAAGGGCGACAGCGGCATCTATCTGCGCGGCAGCCCGCAGATTCAGATTTGGGACACAGAGTTGCCACAAGGCAATGTGGGTTCAGGCGGTCTCTACAATAACCAGAAGAATCCCAGCAAGCCGAGCAAGCTCGCCGACAAGAAGGTTGGCGAATGGAATACGTTCCACATTGTCATGATTGGTGAGAAGGTGACCATCCACTTGAACGGCGAACTGGTGGTCGACAACGTAACCCTCGAAAACTACTGGGAACGCGACAAGCCGATCTACGCCACCGGCGCGATCGAACTGCAGAACCACGGCAATACCCTGTACTTCAAGAACATCTACGTCAAGGACCTGACGAAGAAATAGTCAGTCTCGATTGGTCTATGATCGTTGGGATTTCACTCCGGAGGAGTGACAGCCATTAGCCTGGGGTTGTAGCGTAGCGAAAACCCCAGGTAGCCAATCGACGATCGATCTCGACCCTGGAGGGGTCGCAGCCGCATTTTGCTGCGACCCCTCCAGGGTCGAGATCGAGGTAAAACTCGAACCCCGGGTGTCGCTGACGCTCAACCCGGGGCTAATTGCTGTCACCCCTATCGGGGTGAAATCAATCCTTCTTGATCCGTGTTCAATCCGTGTTCATCCGTGGCTACAAAAATCTGTTTCAGCTCACTTTTTTGACAGGGTGCGAGCCAGCGCCACGGCGCCGACCTGCGGCATTCCGCAGGTTCCGTGGTCGCAGATGTACGCCGTTGACTGCCCTCCGCGCGACGGCTTGCCTTTGAGTAATGCCAGTTCGGCGGGCAGATCGGTGTCGCTCATTGTCGATGTCCGAATCGCCACGACTTTATTCGGGATGAACATGTCGTGGATCGTTCGCAGCATCTCCGCGAGAGGTGGCGCCGTTGAAGTCCCTTCGATTAATGCGACTTCGAATGTCGGCCCCAGCCAGAAGTCGAGTGCCGCCAGGGTTTGCCCCGCGGCAGTCGGAAAGCGTTTGGCGACCGGCGACAGCAGTTTCAGGGTCCGCTCAGCGACCGTTTCGAGGTCGCTGCGGCCGGTCAGTCTTCCCAATCGCAACAGGGCCGTGGCGGCCATGCTGTTGCCGCTGGGGGTGGCATTGTCCTGAACGTCCTTCTGACGGGCGATCAATGCTTCGTGATCATGGCTGGTGTAGAAGAAGCCCCCCTCGGACGAGTCTTCGAATTGCGTCCGTAGTTGCTCGGCCAATCGCGTGGCGGCAGTCAGGTACTGGGCATCTTGAACCGCCTGGAAGACGTCAATCAACCCGTCAACCGCGCAGGCATAGTCATCCAGATAACCATTGAGCCGCGCCTGGCCGTCTTTGAAGACGTGCCACAGCCGGTCATCGGGTTGTCGCAATGTGGCGAGGAGAAAATCAGCCGCCCGGCGGGCTGCCAGTGCATACCGCGGCTCGTCCAGCACCTGCGCTGCCTGGGCCATCGCCGACAGCATCAGGCCATTCCAACTCGTCAGGATCTTTTCATCCCGGCCAGGCCAGATGCGTTGCGAGCGAACGGCGAATAGTTTTTGCCGGCTCGCTGCGAGTAATGTTTCGAGTTCGGTCTCGGGGATGTTCAAGAGCTGAGCAGCCTCAGCGGACGTCTTACGGCGATTGAGAATGTTGGTTTCTTCCCAGTTGCCATGCGTGCTGACGTCGTAGCACACGCAGAAGGTGCGGCCGTCGTCGGGCCCCAGAATGGACAGGATTTCGGCTTCGCTCCAGACGAAGAACTTGCCTTCCACCCCTTCGCTGTCAGCATCCTGAGTGCTGTAGAAACCACCCTCGGAATGAGTCATTTCACGCAAGACATAGTCGAGTGTTTCGCGGACGACTCGCAGGTAGTCGGCGTTGTGCGTGGCCTGCCAGGCTTCCAGATAGAGCGGGACCAGCAGTGCGTTGTCGTAGAGCATTTTCTCGAAGTGCGGGGCGAGCCAGCGGGTGTCGGTGGAATAACGATGAAAACCGCCCCCCAGATGGTCGTAGATGCCGCCCGCGGTCATTTTGTCGAGAGTCAGCGTGACGATCGCGAGGGCATCTTCATCACCAAAGCGTTTCCACGCGCGCAACAAGACTCGCAAATCCATCGAGTGGGGAAACTTGGGAGCAGCACCGAAACCACCTTCCCGACGATCGGCCCGCTGGCAAAGCACGGTCGCGGCGTTGAGAATCAGATCTGCGGTCAGTGGACTCGGATCCCCCTTTGGGATGGAATCCTCGACGATCGCTGCGGCCAGTCGCTCGGCACTTTCGTAGACCTCCTGACGGCGCGTCGACCAGGCTTCGTGTACTCCCTGCAGGACATCCGGAAAACCAGGCATGCCGCGTTGGGCCGCAGGGGGCCAGTAGGTTCCGCCGAAGAAGGGTTTTAACGTGGGAGACAAGAAGACCGACATCGGCCAGCCTCCCCGGCCCGTCATCAATTGGACTGCGGTCATGTAGATCTGATCGAGATCCGGGCGTTCTTCACGGTCGACTTTGATATTGATGAAATGCTGGTTCATCAACGCCGCGATCTGCGGGTTCTCGAAGCTTTCGTGTTCCATGACGTGACACCAGTGACAGGCACTGTAGCCGATCGACAGGAAGATCGGCTTGTCGAGCGTCCGCGACAACTCGAGGGCTTCCGAGCCCCACGGATACCAGTCGACTGGGTTATAGGCGTGCTGCAGGAGGTAGGGACTCGTTTCCTGCCCCAGGCGATTCGGCTCAGCACGTCGTGGAGTATTGAATGCAGACATGTGGATGTTTCTCTTGGATATCATGAAGGATTTGGGCATCATTGGAGGGTGAGGCTCCTGCCGAACCGCGTGGTCTTTCGGCTCCCGAGAGACTGCGGCGGCTCGGCAGGAGCCTCGCCCTCCAATCAACTCGAAACACGAATCAATCCCTATTTCCTGACCAACCCCTCTCGGAAATCGGACACGACGTAGCCGAGTCAGGCGCTTTCGGTCTCAGGTCGGTGGAGCAACCGTGCCAGACGCGGTTGGCAGTCCCGACTCAGAGAGTCGGGCTACGGCGCATCCTGCAGATGCTCAATATGCAGGATAACGGTCTCTGAGGAAGATTCCATCCGCCTCGCCGTTTGAAGAATCCCGTGCAGTGCCCTATAACTCACGCTGCGGCCGGAATGGACTGACATGGAGTTCAGTTCTGTGGTCCGCAGTTTTTCTCACAATGCAAGCATCGAAGCAGAAATCATGGCAGACATTCTTCCGTTCCGTGGCTGGCGATATGACTTGGGTCAAGTCGGTGACTTGTCAGACGTGACGGCTCCTCCTTATGACGTCATCAACGCGGCCCAGCAGGAAGGTCTGTATCAGGCGCATCCGTGCAATGTGATTCGTCTCGAATTGACCCGCGAAGAACCCGGCGATGCCCCGGACGCCAAGTACACCCGCGCGGCGAATTTCCTGCGGCAATGGCAGAATGATGGCGTCCTGAACCGCGATCGCGAAGACTGCCTCTATGTCTACCACCAGGAATTCACGTGGGAAGGAACCAACTACGTACGGAAAGGATTCCTGGGTCGGATTCGGGTTGAGCCGTTCGGCGAGGGATGTGTCTTTCCGCACGAGCAAACCCTGTCGGGTCCCAAGGCCGACCGCCTGCACTTGATCAAGGCAACCAAGACCAACCTCTCGCCGATTTTCGGCTTGTATCCCGACGATGAGAACGAAGTGATGGACCCGTTGGATCGCGCCATCATCGGAGTTCCACCCGTCGTCGCCACGGATCACCTGGGGGTCATTCACCGTCTGTGGCCGATCAGTGATCGCAGCGTGATTCAGAAAGTGCATGACAAGATGCACAAGAAGAACATTTTTATCGCGGATGGGCACCACCGTTATGAAACGGCCAACAACTATCGCAATGAACTGGCCGCCGCCGAGCAGTTGTCCGGCCCGGAAGCGCCTCAGAATTTTGCGATGATGATGTTCGTGAGCATGAGCGATCCGGGACTGGCGATCCTGCCGACGCACCGCCTGGTGGCCGGCCTGCCCAACCTGACGGCCGATCAAGTCGCAGCAGCCTTGAAGCCGCATTTCGAGGTCGAACGAATTGGCAAAGGACCGGCCGCCGCCAAGGAGACCTGGGACCTCATTGACGCCGATGGCGGTCAGAATGTCCTGGGATTCGGCACAACTGCCGACGACACCTGGCTGTTTGCCCGGGCCATCGACACGACTCCCATGGCGACGCTGGCACCCGATCAAACTCCCGAATGGCATGGCCTGGGGGTCAGCCTGCTGCACAAGCTGGCTTTGGAGTATTTGATCTTCAAGTCGGCTCCCAATTCGAAGCCCCAATTTACTTACGTCCATTCACTGGCCGAAGTCAATGAGTCACAGGCGGCCAAGAGCTGTCAACTGGCCTGCCTGGTCCCGCCAGCCCAGATCGATCATGTCGAGGTGATTGCGTCGCACCTGGAAAAAATGCCGCCAAAGAGTACGTACTTCTATCCGAAGTTGCTGAGCGGGTTGGTGTTCAATTCGCTTGAGTAAGTTTTTTAGTCCCACCATCGCAGGGCGAAAAATGACTCTGAAAGCACGGAAACCGTTCTTCGAGCGGGTGAAGGAGGGCCTTGAAGAAGGGATTGCTCATGCCAAGGGTGAACGCACCCTGCGAACGACCGTGATTTCAAAGGAATCTCCCGAGTCAAAGTTGCCCAAGCAAGAACAAGCAAAGCCTAAGTGGGATTCCCGGCTGATTGGTACTTGGAAGTCAGACCGCCGTCGGACATTCCAGAACTTCAAACCCAAGACGGGATTTGACCCCAAGAAATTCCGCAAGCTGAAATCCTTATTCGGTAAGCTGACAATTCGTTGGGGCCGTGGGAAATGTTACACGGAACTCGGCGAGTATCGCGACTCCGAAAACTATGAAATCATCGCCAGGGACTCAAATTGCGTCATCGTAAGACTCTGGAGTGAAATCTATGAGGAGTTTCTGCTCCAACGGATCCACTTCGAAGGCGAATTTTATTCTATGGCTTTGGGGGGCGGACTGTGCGAATACTTCCGACGGATATCGTGAGGCAATCATGACCGCGAACGAGTTTCGTGATTTGGCACTCAGTCTGCCGGAGGCGGTCGAAGCGTCTCACATGAATCATCCCGATTTCCGAGTTCGCGGAAAGATCTTCGCGACACTCGGTCCCCATGAGGACTGGGGAATGGCCAAGTTGCCGCCTGATGAACAGGCTCGGTTGATTCAATTGGAACCCGATGTATTCAGTCCGGCGAGCGGTGCGTGGGGGCGCAGTGGTTGCACGATCATTCAACTGGCTGGAGCAGATCGGCTGACGGTGAAAGAAACTTTGATGACAGCTTGGCGTCATACCGCGCCGAAACGGCTGGTTCAACAATTCGAAATCGAGGCGACGTCGTAGCCCGACTCTCTGAGTCGGGTACTCCTCAGGTTCGGTACACCCGACTCAGAGAGTCGGGCTACGGTTTGCGGCGAGACCTCACCGATGGCAACTCAGCATCCTCTTCGATTATGTTTCTCGACTCTCGCCTGCCCCGATTGGAGTTGGGCTGACATCCTCCGTCACGGCCCGCAATTCGGCTATCAAGGGGTAGAGATCCGCCTGCTCGAACGTGAGACCGATTTGCTGGCGCGACCGGCGTTTCAACCGGACCAGTTGGCCAACCGCCGGGCGGAACTCGACGCGGCGAAGTTCGAAGTCGCGGGGCTTGGATCGTCTGTGAGGTTTGATTACCTCGACGCTGGCGTCCGTGAGCAACAGGTGGAAATCGGCCGGCGGTATATCGATCTGGCACATCAATTGCGTTCTCGGTTCGTCCGAGTGTTTGGGGATGTCTTCACCGCCGGGCAGGAGGCCCCTGGTCGCGAGCAG
>CAMAVF010000020.1 GCA_945861445.1 Planctomicrobium piriforme
CCTTCCTTTTCAAGCCGTGCCAGAATGAAGTGGTCAATCGGGGTCCGGCACCAGCCGGCGACTTTAACAGCCGGCAACGCGGTTTTCTGGGGTGGGATCAACGACCAGTGCTTTTGCCAGCCAGCCCCCTGTTCGATCCACCGTTTGAGGATCCCGATCTGCTCGGCAGACAACTGCCTAGCAAATTTGGCGGGAGGCATCCGCTCGTTCTCATCCTGGCTGGTGATCCGCTGAAAAAGTTCACTCTCCGAAAGTTTGCCAGGGACCACGGCGCGGCTGCCGTCGTGTTCCGCCAGGGCACCCGCTTCGATATCCAGCCGTAGTTCCGCCTTCCGCTGCTTTTCATCCGGACCGTGACACTGAAAACAGTGGTCAGAAAGTATCGGCCGCACATCCCGATTGAATTCGACGGGACGAGGCTCCGCAGCAGTGGCGAATCCGCTGGCGGCGATTGCAAAGACGAAACACAAAGCGACTGTTCGAAGAGACATCACGTACGATCCCCCACGCTATCTCAGACCCATCGACTCAGACTGATCCGAAACATCATACAGGATTCGCAGGGCGCGACAAAGCGAGCAGCTCAGTCGAGGGACTCGAAATCCAATCACCAATGACAAAGGACCAAATCCGTCATTCCGCGAGGGTCAAGCTGCTGACTCGCATGCGGCTGGTGCCGAGATCCAGGCCAAAGTATCGCAGCCAGTTCGGCACCGGGTTGTCGTTGGCGATTACCAGCGGTGTGGAGACGGTGACTCGGACTTCGTTGGCACTGAGGGGATTGGGGCCGGTGGCCGCCGCGGCATAATTGAGATTCCCGCGTTCGCCAGTCGTGAGTCCACGTTCGATCAAGACATACGCGTACCCGCCGCCGTTGCTGATCGTGGTCGTGTCGAAGATGACTTTATGGATGGCCAGGAATTCCTGAATGACACCCGCGACCACCGTATCGTCCGTGGTCTTGGCGGCCTCGCGGGCACCTTCCACCGTGGCCGACGTGACCGCCTCTTCGTACAGCAACAATACGCCGAATTCAAAGATGGCGATCGTCGCGATAAACAGGACCGGCATCACCAGGATCAGCTCAAGGTATTCGATCCCCTTCCGTCGAGACGCACGCCAACCGGTCGTCGAGCGACTCGGGCGTGGGGCGGGACGGACGGCAGAACTTCGCATGAGGAGACCAGGAAGACAAGAACGCACGATCCGAAAGTGTTAACAGAAGGAAACACTCGCGTCGATTGGTTAACGCAATTGGCAACAGGCATGGTCAACGGAGAGTGTCCGCCAACAGGGCCTGTTCACGACGTGGATGCGGGAGAATCAGGTGTTGATCGCGTTGATCGCATTGGCCAGATCGAGCAGTTCGTTCACCAATGCACCACGTAGCGCGGCGAGTCCCACGATGACACCAAAGCCGACCAGCGTGACCAGGAGCAGGTATTCAATGAAGACCGCCCCACGATGACGCTTGGGGCTCGTCTGTTTGTTCAGCTTACCGAACCGAAACTGATAGCGCACGTTTGGCCCTCTTTAGGCGATTCCGGATGTCCACAGAACCGGCGCAAACATCCTTGGCCGGTAAGGGATTGCAATGCATCTTCTGTGCCAAGCCGCAATAGCAGCGAGGACTCCCTTGAAGACACTCTGTCTGTGCCACGCGGGGCAGACGCTTTTTGAAACCCGCAGCGTAAGCGAGGGCACTCGTGCCTATGCCCTTGCTTACGCTGCGGGTTAGGATCAAGTCGTGACTAATCCAGGCTAAGGGCGCGTGTCCCCGGGAAAGGACTGCCACAGAGGTGCGTCGACCGGCAGAAACGGCCGCTGGTTGCGGTGACGTAGCAACTCGGTAAAGCGGGGTGTGCGCTTCAACCAGATAATGGCCTGATCGTCGCGATACAGTTCAACGAAATCGGGCCGCTGCGAGAGATAGTTGGCTGCTCCGCTGGCGATGGGTAGCAGTACGATCTCGGTCGGATATTTGTCGAGCATCGGGGTCTGTTGAGGTTGAACGCGTCCAGTCCGTTGGAAGCTGAGGAATTCGGCTTCCAGTTGGCTCGAGTAGACGGTGCGATAACGACCGTCAAAGGCCAGCTTGAACTGCGGCGCCTGCCAGAAAATGAACTGGGCCCAGCCGTAATCGGTCAGTAGGTTTCCCGAGAGTTCCAACCGATTGAGCAGTTTGACGGCGCGGACGGGCATCCCGGGAACCGGGCTCCGTGACTCGACCCCCACGTCCCAGGGGGCCAGGCCATTCTTCCACAGGTCAACCGTCCCGCGAATCTGCAGGACCACCAGGATTCCGGCCGCCCCACAGACGCTCAAGACGCGTAAGTACCAGCGTCCCGGGGATTCCAGAACCGCAGTCAGATGTCGGAACAAGCGCGGCAGGCTATCAGACAGCGGTCCCGGCAACAGCACCAAACAGGCTGCCGCCAGCAACGACACATGCCGGATATGCGATGCGGCCTGCGAGCCGATCACGAGCAGAATCAACGCATCGCCCAGACTCCAGCGTCGCGAACAGGGAAGCGACAATGCCAGCAGCACCAGGGGCACATAATACGTCGGGGCTTGCCGGGCGGCCCACAGCGGTTGCCATTCCACGACGAACTGCTCGGTTGCCAGGTGATCCCACAACATCACATAGAGCTGGTAACCATAGGGATTGACCAGTGTGGCCAGACCGGTGAGTAATCCAGCCAACGGCAGGCGGAGACTTTCCCGACTCCACATCCAACCGATTCGCAAGCGGTAGGCAATATCCAGCAGGGCATAGACTCCGATGATGCCCAACGCGGCGAGAAAGCCGCCATGAAGATTGACCCAGAGTGCCATGAGCGGCGGCAAAATCCAGATCTCGCGGCGGCTGGCCCCGTCTGCATGTCGTTTCAGAATGAATAAGAACAGGGTAAATAAGGCCAGCGTGGGAACCTGGGGTCTCGCGAACACGACGAATTGCGAGAGACATTCCGCACCGTAGAGCAACAAGAGGGTGCTGGCGGCGAGATTGGCCTGTTGGCGTCGCAATTCTGCCGCTGCACATCCGAAGACGATGAGCACCCACAGGTTACGCCACACCCAGAGCCCGGTGTTGCCCCCGGCCGTGAAGACCCAGGCCAGTTGCAGTTCCGTCAACCATTCATGATTGATCCAGACGGCGTGCGGAGCCGTATAGGAAAAGGGATCGGTGCGTTCAGCGAGTACGCCCTGGTTCCAGGCGCGTAGGCCATACAGGGTATGCCCCCACAAATCGGGATCGGCCAGGATCAATCCGCAGACGAAGACATAGGCGACAATCCACACGACGACGGTCAACCAGAAATCCAACCGACGCCGGGCCGTGATGGCTGAATCTTCGGAAACGGCAGCTTCAGGCCCAGCGTGTTGCATCCTTGGCTCCGGTAACGGACTGCGACCTATCTCACGATGCGTGAATAACTTAAGCCCCGTTTGTCCTTTGCGTTCCTGCAAAGATCAGGGACGCCAGGCAACTGCTTCAGTAGACCAACACGAGACACCAAATGCCAACAGCCCGACTGTTAACAACAGCCGGGCTGAGAATTCACTTCGTGCATCCGATTGGTGAATACTAATAAACTCTAACAAAACCTCTGCGTCAGTTCAGAACCGCGTGAAATATCGCGGTCCTGAACTTCCCACAACCGGTTTTGTTAGGGCTTCTAGTTCGTGGCAGCGGGAGCAGGCGGTTCCGGCGTTTCGGTGGCCGGTGGCATGTCCCCTTCTGCTTCGGGCTTCTTTAGCAGTTTCTCCAGATCCGGCAGCTCTTTCGAGACATGCGGCAAGACGGACAGCGTGCTGGACGGCTTGGCATCGGGTTCGTAAGTCGTATTCTCGAACTGCTCGTAGACTGGAATGAACACGGTCCGGGAATACGGGTTTCGGGGATCCCCGCCGATCGTCGCGACCCACTGCTGGTGTTCCCAGACGGCGGTGTAATTGTACGGGTGGAAGTAGTAGTAGCCGTGGTTGTCGGGCTGGTAGGGGAAATGTAGGTACATGTCGCACTTGCTGTCTTTACAGCAATTGCAACCGCCGTCACGGCAGTTGTCGTTTCCCTCACAGTTACCACGGCGCCCCCCGCGACGGCAATCGCGACAGGGAGAGTTGAAGTCGCCATAACCACCGTCGCTCAGGCCGAATTGACCCGTCATCCCGGAACCGGAATTCTGGCCACCATAACCAGAGCTGCCGGAACCATAGGCGCCGGCGGCCCCCATTCCCATGCCGCCCGGCCCGCCCTGGCAGGCACAACTGTCCTGGAGCGGAAAGCTGGCCAGGCTCCATAATAAGAGGAGTGTTGTTGACATATCTAGTACCTCGGATGCACTGATTGCGAACCCTGGCAGCCTCACAACCGTGCGCTGCCCCCCGACGAAAACGTGAACTACGTCACGCCGTTTCTACTTATCGGACTCTTAATCGATTGAGGGCCGCAGTAATTCCCGCATTCCCCGGACCACGTGTCAATACCGAAATGTTCGGTTCAATTCCACCAGCCAGAAATTCCGATACACGTGATGCAGTAGATTTGCAGGGACAGAGTGGTAACTGGTTTTTTGTTCACGCATGCTGTGGTTGCCAGCGATGTCTGTGCAACGGACAGTGGTCGAGGAAGCTGACACGGCTGTCTTGCCGTTGCGTTCCAAGGAGGGCTTTAGATGGTCAGTCTGTTACGAAACCTTGCTCGACGAGGTCCGCGCCAGTGGATCATACCGATGGCGACCCTGGCTCTCCTGGGAGGAATTCCCTGCCTGCCTGCTCAGGATAATCCGGCACAGGATAATCCGACTCAGGCCAAGGTCTCCCAATTCGTGGAGGAGATACTGGAGTCTGAAGTCGAGCTGAAAGTCGGTCTGCGACGATCGAAGATCATTCGCATGAAACAAGACGTCTTTCGAGTGGCAATGGCCGACCCGGAAGTCGTGGAAGTTGTCGCCTTCGGATCACGAGAAATCGAAGTCATCGGCAAGCAGACCGGCAGCACGACGGTGACCTTGTGGCTGGGGAATCCGCAACAGTCCCAAACTCTCAGCCTGCTGGTTTCCGTTGCCAAAGATGACGCCGTCGATGACCGCCGGCGAATGGAATACGGCGAGCTGCAGACAATGCTCAATGAGCTGTTTCCGAACAGCAAAGTGCAACTGTTTCCCGTCGCCGACAAGTTGATCGTCCGGGGACAGGCTCGCGACGAGCAAGAAGCGGTGCAGATCATGTCTGTGCTGAGGAAGAATGCCGGCAACTTCCTGGGCGGGTCGCAGCAGTTGGTGCAGAACGGTCAGGCATCGGAGCCGTTTCCAGACGCTTCGACACTTCCGCAGGCCAATATCGTCAACATGATGGCGGTGCCGGGCGAGAAGCAAGTCATGCTGAAGGTGCGGATCGCGGAACTCAAGCGATCAGCGGTACGCAACCTGGGCGTCAACCTGGATGTCGCCTTTAAGGAATTCTTCGTCAAATCAGCCCTGACCAGCGGCAGCAACCTGGCTGTGTCGGGCTTGTTCAGCGAAGGACAATTCAATCTCTTTATCAAAGCGTTGGCGACGAATGGTTCCGCCAAGATTCTGGCCGAACCGAACCTCGTGACGTTGAGCGGCCAGACGGCCACCTTCTTGTCGGGCGGTGAATTTGCAGTTCCGACCGTCGTCGGTGTGGGTGGTGCGCAAGCGGCGACCACCAGTTTTAAAGGGTACGGCACCTCGATTCGGTTCACGCCCACGGTTCTGGATCATGACCGGATTCGTCTCCAGGTCACTCCGACTTTCAGTACGTTGAATCGCAACAATGCAGTCAACGGCATTTTTGGGTTGGATACGCGGACCGTCAACACCGTGGTCGATCTGCGTGAAGGTCAGGTTCTGGCCCTGGCGGGATTGCTGCAGGAAGAACAACGTGGGGAAAACGTGCGTGTGCCGGGACTGGGGGACGTGCCGCTGCTGCGAACATTCTTCAGCTCCAAGACGATGAGCCGCGATGAAACGGAATTGATCATTCTGGTCACACCGGAATTGGTCCATCCGCTGGAAGCAGAAGATGCTCCAACGCTGTTGCCGGGCATGGAAGTGACTGAACCGGACGATGTGGAGTTTTTCTGCAAGGGCCACATTGAAGGTCGTCCGGAATGCCACCATCGCAGCACGGTCTGGCCGATCTACCGCGATCGCCTGTGCGAATGCCGCAAGAAGCAGAACACTGGCTACCAGGACTCACAAAACTATTACATCAACGGCCCGAGTGGTTTCTCGCAATAGGGGGACGCAGGTCTCATTGGGGTGAGTCCTGCGACGTTCGGACAGTATCTCGCCAGTGGTTTGCCGGTGGGATGACAGGGTGATTTACCGGGGGGGAATCATGTGGAATCGGAAGCGATTGGGCTTCATGGCCTCGACAGCCATTGCGTTGTCGCTGGTCGGTGGCTGTCGATGTTGCATGAAGAAATGCGACTATATGGGAGATATCACTCCCCGTCCGCTCGGCTCGATCAGTGATCCGATCTGGCAGAAGCAGGAACACAATGCCGAGGCGTCCGACTTCGTGATTCACGAGCACGAGTTCATAGCGAATACGGCTCGCTTGAACGCGGCCGGCGAAGATCACGTCAAAGAGATTGCGTACCGGATCACCAAGAAACCGACACTGCCGTATCCGATCTGCATCGAGCCCAGCTCGATGAGTCCGCGACCTGGCGACAAGTACGGCTTTGCCGTGCATAACGACCAGACTCTGGACATGAATCGGCGGCAGGTGGTGGTGACGGCACTGCAGGCCCTGGGCCTGACCGATGCCGAGCAAAAGGTACTAGCCTCACCGGCCTTGACTCCCGGCTTCCAAAGCTTCGAAGGCGAACGTGCCTACGGCCGCGGTTTCAGCGGGATGAATGGCTTCGGCGGTTTCGGTGGCGGGATGGGCGGCGGTGGTGGTGGGTTCGGTGGCGGTGGCGGCGGCGGTGGATTCTTCTAAGCCAGTCGGCATGAGACTGCCACCCGCGCCTGACAAATTCCTCACCAGAGGACGATTCATAGCGGGGCCTCCTGCAGTTCGAGTGACACCGATTACGAATGTTGGTCGTTTTCTGTTGTACGGCAGTACGGTTTCTCCGGGTCAAGAACATCACACAGCGCGGACGGATGCTGCGCTGCATTCCGCAAATAGAAGGATCGCCATCATGAGACGCTACAGTCTCTCCGCCGCAATGCTACTGGCGCTGGTCGCCGGACCATTGAGCGGTTGTGCTCACACGGGAGCCGGGAGCTTTGCCGCTACCAAGGCTCATAAGATTGAAGCGCAATATGATCTGGCTCGGTTGGCCGAGTCGGAAGGGCATGTTGACAAGGCACGGGAAGTTTATGAGGGGATCTATAAGAAAGATCCCTCCAACGCCCAGGTCTGCCATCGTCTGGGGATTGTCCATGCCAAGCAGTCCAATTACGAAGCGGCCAAGCGCTACTTCAATGAGGCTCATCGGCTGCGGCCGTCTGACCCGGAGATCTTGAATGATCTCGGTTACACGTGCTTCCTGTCGAATGACCTCGTGGAAGCAGAATCCGCGTTGGACGCTGCGATGAAGCTCGATCCGCGGAATCATCGGGCCACCAACAATCTGGCACTGGTCGTCGGCACGCAGGGCCGTCTCGACGAGAGCTATCGGTTGTTCCGGCAAGTTAATAAAGAGGCCGAGGCACACTCGAATGTGGCGTACCTGTATGCCCAGCGGGGTGAAGGAAAACAGGCTCTGGAACACTACAGCAAAGCCTTGTCCCTCGATCCTCAATTGAAGAATGCCGGCAATGCGATGGTGGAAATCGCTCGCCTGCAACAGAAGATGGAAGCCGATCGCAGTACCGAACGGACGGAGCTGGCGAATCGCCTGCAGCCGACTCCCGCGGTCCAGCAAGTCTCGGTGGCGACACCAACACCTGCTGTTGCCGCGATGCCGCAGTTGAATGAAGTGATCGCCGATGCCCGGGCCGCCGAACGCAGCCCGGTGGTGGAAATTGTCGCCGAAGGACCTGTGAACTCGGCCGTAGCCATTGTTCCCAGGGCAGCGACCCCAGTAGCCGCGGCACCGGTGGCCGCGATCCCCGCGACGCCGGCTGAATCCGAATTTGAAGTGGCCGAATCGGCTGACGACCCGTTCATCCCGCCGAAGTCGCCCGCTGCAAAACCAGTCGCCACGGTTGAACCGGAAGCCAAAGCGGTCCCACGCGTGGCGACTGTTGCCAAGGCGGCCGCGGATCAATTCTTCGAAGAAGTCGAAGAACGAGATCTCGATGAGGAAGCATTCGAAGTCGCTGCCGTGGCCGTGAAGGAACCTGCCCGGACGCAGCCCCTGGCGAATGTCGCGGACGACGTCCACTCGGCAATCCAGACGGTTGACTATGTGGCGTTGTGTCCGCAAGCCGGCGACCAGATCAAGTCGCTGCTCGTCAACATGAATACGAACGATGTCAGCCAGATCAAGCCCGCCTTGCACAAGCTGGGTGAACTGGCTGAAGAGGGAACTGCTTCCGAACCCGCAATTCGGGCCGCTCTGATGCACACCGACGCTTATGTGCGGATTCACGCGGCACTCGCCTTGTACCGAATTCAGCAGAACTCGGCCGATACTCTGCCCGTCTTCCTGGAAGGTCTGCAGAGTTCCGACGCCGGTGTCCGCTCCTTCGCGGCCACGGCACTGGCGATGGGACCGCAGGTCGATTCGGTCATCGCCCCGTTGAACGCGGCCCTCCAGGATTCCAATGCCTTTGTGCGGTTGCACGCGGCCGAAACATTGTATCAATACGCCGGTCAGGAAGCTGCCGCAACGGACGTCCTTGTTGCTCAGTTGAACGACAAGGAAGCGAATGTTCGCTGGCTGGCGACATTCATTCTCGGTGAGATTCATCCAGAGTCGGAAGTCGCGGTCAAGGCCCTGACTCAGACGCTGAAAGACAACGACACTCGGATTCGTGCCGGAGCAGCATTTGCCCTGGGCGGATTCGGAGCACAAGCCTCACCGGCACTGCCCGAACTGAAGAAACTGACGTCAGATGCCCAACCCGAGGTTCGCAAGGCTGCCGAAGATGCAGTTCGCGACATCGAACACAGCGCCGCTCAGGGCAGTTCCAAGTAGTCCAAACAACAGAATCGTATGAGTTGAGAACCCCCACCGGTGACCCAGCCGTTGGGGGTTCTCTTTTTGTTTGCCACGATGCACAAAAAAAACTCCACCCTGCTGGGTGGAGTTTCTGTATTTTGCGGGCTGAAACCCGAAGCTGGTTGACAGCTACTCGGACTTCTCTTCCGTCTTCTCAGCAGCCTTTTCTTCCTTCTTCTCTTCCGCTTTCTCTTCCTTCTTCTCTTCCGCAGCGTCTTCCTTCTTCTCTTTCTTGACCGGCTTCTTCACTTCCTCGGGTTTTTCCTCCGGCGCTTCCTCAGTGGCCGGCTTCTCCTTCGCAGGAGCGGCGGTATCTGAGTTTGGTTTTTCGCCGGACAAGGCGTTGCGGGCGTCAAACGTCTTCCGCAGTCGAGAAATTGGATACATCTGGATCAGCTTGCCGTTGTAGACCAGTCGGCCCTTGTCGTCCTTTGACAGTTTCAGCTTGATCTCTTCAGTCGCCAGGTCCGCATACAACGCAGCGAAAGTTTCGGGATCGACACCGCGGCCGGTCTCGAGATCTTCGACGGCATTCAAGCCGCCACTCAGGACTCCGAACGAGTTCATCGACTTCGTGGCGGATGTGTAGAGCGACTCGGCTTCCAAGGCTTCGCGAGCCGCTTTGAGAGCTTCGAAAGCGGTGGTGATCTTCTTCTGGGCCTCTTCGCTCGACGCCCCCGCTGCTGCTGTCGCCGCGGCCGGTTTCTCTTCCTCATTCTGGGCCCAGGCGGAGACCGTCCCCGTCAATCCCGAGGCTCCCAGAAAGTATCCGAGACCAATGAAACCGAACGCCGCCATCCACTGCGACCATTTCCGCATGCCAATCTCCTGCCAAAAAACGACTTGAATTCGTAAGAGCGATGTGGGT
Source organism: Planctomicrobium piriforme (assembly GCA_945861445.1). Classification (GTDB taxonomy): domain Bacteria; phylum Planctomycetota; class Planctomycetia; order Planctomycetales; family Planctomycetaceae; genus JAKFVC01. Next base: position 10,026 of record CAMAVF010000020.1, read on the forward strand.
GCCAAGCCGACTCGGCCCGCTCATTGACTTTCGTCTGCCAGCCAGATGCGGACCTCCCAGCCCGTGCTTGGCCTGACGCTCACATGTTGGCGAGGACGGCAGACTCCTGCAAGATCAGTCTGCCGTTTTTCCTGAGTGGCAACAGTTCATTGGCCATTTCCACTTGGGTCCCTGGCGTCCTGGGTGTCCCTTCAGGCCAAAGTTCTGAAAGGACGGAAAGAACAGCAGGGACGTAAACGACCTCAGGTTGCTGGTGCTTGCGGAAAATGAAAACAGCCCGGTGACTGGATCTAGTCACCGGGCTGCAAATTGATCAACAATTTCAACGCAGATTACTCAGCGGTGGCGATGGGTGCCCCGCCACTCTTCTTGCAGACTTCGATCGGCAAACCTTCCGTGGAGGTCGTTTCCAGGTCGATGTCCGACGGCGCGGGTTCGTCTTCGTAAGTGGCGCTGTCGAGCACAATGTCGATCGCCTTCCGCTCCAAGATCTGAGCGGCCAGGTTTTCCATCAGCCCCTGCTTTTCGAGCCGAGCCCGGATGCGGCGGGGATTCTCTCCCCGTTGCATCGCCATCATGTAGATTTCGGTCTCCATGTCGTCGGGAGTGACATCCAGCTTCTCGTCGGTCGCGATTTTGTCGAGGACAAAGTGCTCCTTGAGTGCCTTGCGGGTGTTGGAAATTGCGTTCTGCCGCAATTCATTTTCGCGGGCCCGAATCGATTCTGGTGCGTATCCCGCTTGTTCCATTTCCAGCAATTCACGACGCATCGCATTTTCAACCTGGCGCCGCACCAGCGACTCCGGCAGGTCCCAGTTGGCCGATTCCGTGATCTTTTCCAAGACCTGGGTTCGAGCCGATTGACGTTGCGTGTACTTTAACTGTCGTTCGAGCGTGTCGCGGATCGAAGTCCGCAGAGCGTCTTCCGTTTCCACTCCAAATGTTCCCAGCAGCGATTCGGTGATTTCCGCATCCGCACGGGCTCGGACTTCCAGGACTTCAAACGTAATCTGAGCCTTCTCGCCACGCATTTCCACGTCGGCCGCTTCCAGGGAAACCGTGGCGTCGCCCGTTCGTTTGTCTCCGGGAACCGCTCCATTCATCAGTTCGTCAAAGCCCTTCAGCTCTGCATCGGCCAGGGCCAGGGTCGGTTTGACGGCCACCTGTCGATCGGAATAACGGCCCAGCAGTTCGCCCTGATACTGAATCGTGATATCCACGCTGACCGAATCGCCAGCGACGACCGGACGATCGACGTTCGTAAATTCGCCGAACGAAGTGAGCAGCCGCTTCAGATAGGCATCCACGTCCTCATCGCTGAATGTCTTGACCGGCCGTTTGATCGTGAGCCCCTTGTAGGTGGGCAGATCGAACTCAGGTCGCACTTCCACGTTGAATTCGTATTCGAAGTCACCCGTCTCGGGCAGAATCAAATCGGCCACGGCCAGATCGGGCTCATTGATGGCGTCCAGATCGTGCTCGGCAGCCAATTGCTCCAGGCTGTCGACCAGAATCTGCTGACGGACGTGGTCCGAGACATCCTTCTTGAACCGCTTCTCGACCAGTTTGCGGGGCACATGGCCGGCACGGAAACCGGGGACAGCGGCGTTCTTGACGAGGTCCTTCAGAGCGGCCTCGTAGTAGAAATCGAGATCCTTGCGGGGCACTTTCACGGCGACGTGCCGCTTGCAGGGACCGGTCTTGTCGACCTTTACCTCGAGCGACAGTTTGTACTTCGTCTGATCGGTCGGCGTGTTGTTGACCGCGGTGGTCGAATCGACGGTGACCGAAGTGGAACCGCCACCATAGGGGGCTTGCGTATTGCTCATCATTCACTCTTCCCGGAGATCGCGTGACGGGAGTAAGCCGACTTGCCGCCTGGACCCAATACGCTAAGGCGCATCAGGTGGCACCAAGCCCACTCCCAAACACGGACTCGCCAAAACTAGGTTGGGGATTTCACCCCGTGTGCCACAACGCTGTGGCGTAAAAGTCGCGGAATCAAAAGCAAAAGGCGTCCGCGGCTGGTATTACTTGACCACCCAGGACGCCTTGCCGTGACTGCAATCAATTGAAAACAGAGCGGGTGATGGGGATCGAACCCACGACAACCACGTTGGCAACGTGGTACTCTACCACTGAGTTACACCCGCTTGAAACGCCTGAGTCCACGCGCCAAAACTTTTCAGTTCCAGTGAGTTCAGGTCCCATTGATTGACGGCGAAATCTATCGCACAACCCCTGAAAGATCAAGAGAGTCATGTGCGACGCTGTGGAATTTCGACCAGTCGACCTGCGAAACTTGAACGACGAGGAGTATTGTAAGGCATCCACAGCAGATTTCAAGTCGCGCAGACGGGGCATCAAAGGTTGGAACTCCCGCTACAACTGGATCTTACGTCGCGCAAACTGGATCGCGAGTTATTTTATCCAAAGATCGGAAGCGATCTCTTCGTAAATCCATAACCCATTCATCAAAAACGAGTTATGCTTTCAACCCAAGGCGCGTCGCAAACCGACAGCTGATCACCGACAACCGACAACTTCCCCCCCATGTCCACTCCGCCACCCATCGAGATCGCCTTCTGCATCACCGATCTCGATCCGGGCGGTGCTGAACGCGCACTAGTCCAGTTGGTCACGCGATTGGATCGGAATCGGTTTCGTCCTCACGTCATCTGCCTCTCGTCTGCGGGAGAACTGGTTGGCACGCTCCAGGCAGCGGATATTCCCGTGACGTGTCTCAATGTCCGGCGGTGTTGGGATGTCACCGTCATTTGGCGACTGGCCCGGCATCTCAGACGACTGCGGCCAGTGTTGCTGCAGACATTCCTGTTTCACGCGAATTTCGCCGGACGGATCGCGGCGTGGTGGTCGAGGGTGCCGCATGTCGTGTCCGGAATTCGCGTGGCCGAACAACGTCGCAATTCGTATCTGTTACTGGACCGACTGACGGACTGGATGGTGGAGCAACACGTCTGTGTCAGCCAGGCGGTCCGCGAGCACTCCATTACGACTGGCCGACTCAGCGCAGGCAAGCTGTGTGTCATTCCCAACGGAGTCGACTTTGAGCGATTCGCGTCCGCAGCCCCCCTTGATCTGCGGCAGTGGAACGTGGATCCGGACGATCAAGTCTGGGTGACAGTGGGACGCCTCGATACTCAGAAGGGGCCGTGGGATTTATTGAAGACCGTTCAGCAGCTGCGAACGAAACATCTTAGGCTCAAACTTCTGTGGGCAGGTCAAGGCCCCTTGCAAACCGAGATGCAGCAATGGATCGACAGCCATCAACTGCAGGACGTGATTCAATTGATCGGTTGGCAAGACAACATCCCAGGGCTCCTCAAGGCGGCCCAGGGATTCGTGCTGTGCTCGCACTGGGAAGGCATGCCGAATGTCGTCCTGGAGGCCCAGGCGGCAGGACTGCCCGTGATCTCGACGAATGTCGCTGGGGTCGCCGAGATTATCGAGGATGATCAGACGGGTTGGATCGTGAACGCCGATGAGGAATTTTCCGCGCGGTGGGATGCGGTTCTGCAAGACCCGGTCGCCGCCGCCCACATTGCCGCCGCCGGACAACAACGAGTCCGCGAACATTTTTCCTGGGCGACAATGGCTCAATGCTATATGGATCTCTATGCAGAGTTGCTCAAGAAAGATAGGTGATTACAATCTCCCCTCGCCCCAGTAATCTGGGGAGAGGGCCGGGGGTGAGGGGAACGATTTACCAGTGATGCTGAGTCCTCAATTTACAAGGGACAGGGTCATTGAAATGAGGCGATCTCAATGACGCTCGCAAAGCCCCTCACCCCCAACCCCTCTCCCCGGATTACCAGGGCGAGGGGAGATAGAAACTCGTATTTGGCACGTTTGACGCAGAATGCTCAAGTTGTCGGCAAATATGCCTTGGCATTCCTTTTATCCCGGTGATCTCCCTGAGCAATAGCCTACCAGACAGCGTCCTTGTTCTACGGAATGACACGGCTCAATTGCCGAGTCTTCGCGTCAAACAGGTACAAGTGCCGATCGGGGAAGTCTTGAGCGATCCGCTGCAAAGCATCGGCCGGCAGCTCTTCGCGAACGTATCGCCCGATTAAGATTGGCGAGTTCAACTGCGGCTCATTCGTCACGAAATCCATGTGCCGATCGGCCGGATCAGGAACGACCAACACCAGGGCGGGCAGATCCCGAATTCTGGATTGCAACTGTTGGCGGAAGTGTCCGTAGATGCGTCGCGGAAAGCGGATCTCGGCGATGCCGTTGTGCATGGCGGGCGACCAGAAGGGGGGGCAGGCCACATAGTTCGTCACCACCGCGACGGACAGCAGGGCTCCCAGCCAGACAACCAACCAGGGTCGATCCATCCCCTGCCAGATGCGTATCAAGGCCCCGGTCGAACCGGCCACCAGCAGCAGCCAGAGCAGCGCTGACTCGAAGACATAGTGCCAATGCATAATCCCGTCGAACCAGTACGGCACGTGGATCGCATGCAGCGACACAATCGCCGCCGCAATCAATCGCCAGGCGACGTGCTGACGTCCCAACAGCCCGGCTGCGGCGAGGCAAATCCAGACTAGGGGAACAATCCCCAGCGTCCAGCGCCAACTCGCCACCAGCCGATAGCCGACATTTTTCGCGGCCAGTCCCGCCGTCAGGTTCTCGGCCCACGCGTCGTAATTCCGAGTGACAATTGGCAGGACTGTCAGACCTTGCTGCCGGGCACCGCGGACGGCATTGTCGAATCCATAGACATGCCGGGGAGTGTAATGGTCCGTATAAAGCTGATAGGGGGATTGCCACCAATGTCCGGTGATGGCCGAGTTGTAAGCCGCCATCACGCCCCATCCCAGTACCAGCGGCCCGCCCAGCAGCAACGCCGTTCGGACCCTCGAGGCGACGGGTGCGTCCTTGCCTGCCAACAACCACCAGGCGAACCAGATCCCAAATGGAAGTCCCACGCCTGCTGCGGTGGCCGGGCGGCAGAGCATCGCAAACGCCAGGCCGCAGCCGGCCAGCAACAATGGCAGGCTACGGCGGACGTTCAACCAGCGAATGAAACCAAACAGGAACAGAGACAACCCCAGCAAGGTCGGGTGATGAGCTAATAGCAGATTGCTGAAGAGACCCAGGCCAGGCGAGAGGGCAGTCAACAGGCCGGCAATTAAGCCGACCCCGGTGCCGCTGAGTTCGCGACCGGTCCAGAAGATCAACATCGCCGTTAAAGCACCCGCCAGCCATTGTCCCCAATCGGGATGCCCGAGGGCCACCCACGGAGCCAGCCACAGCCCCGTTCCCGGATAGTACCGGCTGGCAAATCTTCCGAGATTGACCACGTGCAGTTGATCGAACAACTCGGCGTGCGTGGGATGGCTGGGAAATGAGAACCGTCCCGCCAGCAGCGTCTGTGCTTGAAAGACGTAGCTGTACTCATCATGAAAGGCAGGGGGCAGATCCCCCAGCGTGCGGCTCACCTGCCAGCTCATGACGCCCGACACGAAGCCGATCCCCAGTGCCAGGCACCAGTCCCGCACTAGCCGTCCGCGAGACGGATGGGTCGAAACGGAGGACTCCGTGGGCGGCACGCACCAGTCTGCCCAGGCGCGCGTGCAGCGTCGCGTCAAATCCGAGCGGTGGATGAATAATCCTGAGCGGACCCACCAGGCAAACGGGAACAGCAGGACCAGCGGCAGGTACATCGGCGAATCGGAGGCGTAGTCACCGATCCACCGCAACCAGGGCGACACTTGATCGAGATCGGCCGCGTTGCGTACGACTTCGACCAGCACACAGAACGCCGCCATCGCCAACCAGCAAACCACCCACCAGATTTCTCGCAGGGACGGACGATTGGCGGGTGCTGACATGGTAAGGGCGCGGCTCGAAACGTAGGCGAGCGTCCGGCGTAAGCCGGATGGTTGTTAGCGAATTGCATCAATCAATCACGAGTGATCTTTTTTGATACGTCGCATCAGAGGTGCCATTTGGATGGTATCGTCAGGAACAGTAGAAACTCGCTAAAAACCATCCGGCTTACGCCGGACGCTCGCCTAAAAAGAGAATTCACCACGATACTGTTGCAACTACCGCGGTTTGCCGAGCGTGATCTTCAACTTCACCTCTTGCTCGCCACGGGCCGCCGTCACTTCAATCACATCGCCGGCCGAAAACTTTCGCAGGGCCAGATCGAAATCTTCCAGGTTGCCGATCTTCGTCTGGTTAATCTTAATGATCCGGTCGCCCGACTTCAGGCCACCCTTTTCCGCCGGACTGCCGGGACCGACCCCTGCCAGGGCGTACCCCGGTTTGTCAGTGCCAAAATCCGGGATACTTCCAAAGTACGGCCGGTTCCCGTCGCGCAGGGGATTGGCCGTGCTTTGGATCGCGACATACTCGGGCTTCTTCGGATTGTTCGTGGTGTCCAGGGCGATCTCTTCAATCAGGTCCGTGACCTTCTCGATCCCGGGCACGTTGATCTTCTCCCAGTCATCGGACGGCCGGTGATAGTCGGGATGGTTGCCGGTAAAGAAATGCAGGACGGGAATCTTCTTCGCGTAGAACGAAGACTGGTCGCTCGGACCAAACCCTTCGGGCTTCTTGGTCAAATCAAATCCCGCAGCCTTACCAAGCTTGTCCAGCAACTCGTTCCAATGCGGCGAGGTCCCCGTACCGAAGATCGTCAACTTGTTGTCGACCAGCCGTCCGACCATGTCCATGTTGAGCATGGCGATGGTTTTCTCCAGCGGAAACACCGGCTCGGCGCAGTACTTGGCAGAACCAATCAGCCCCGATTCCTCAGCCGTGAAGGCGATGAACACAATCCGCCGCGCAGGCTTCTCTGGGCGTGCGACCAGTCGTCGCGCGAGTTCCAGCAGCGATGCCGTTCCCGAGGCGTTATCGTCGGCGCCGTTATGGATATCCGTCGAACCCGGTGACAACGAATCACGACCGCCCCGGCCCACGTGATCGTAATGAGCTCCAATGACAACCGTTTCATCGGCCAGCGGTCCGTTGCCTTCCAGAACACCAATCACGTTCTTGACGACGGTCTTAACGCGTTCAATCTCGAACGAGCCCGCCGCGGTCCAGCCCGCGAGCACCGCACTCTTTGGCTTCAGATCCTTGTCGATCTCTTTCTCGATATCAGCAAGCGATTTCTTCAGCGAAGCTTGAAAGATCTGATCGGCCACCTTGCGCGAAATGTGTGCCAGTGAAATGTCGCGGGCCGCATCATGCCCGCCGTAACCAAACTTGATGAGCTTGTCGGGGGCACCGGCGGCGAGTTCCGTCTTGGTCTCTTTGAAGCGGACGATCGCTTTGGAAAGAGTTTGCCGGGCCGCAGTCACCTTCTCGGCCTCAGCGGCCGGAGTATCTTCGAGTGATTCCGCCGCTTCGGCGACGATCGCGGCTTGCTTCGCCACTTGTTCCTTCAGCTTGTCAACCGCATCCACGGCGGAATGGGGATCATCGACGAACAAGACACCTGCGGCACCATGACCAAATGCGGTACTGACTTTCGTTCGCAGGTCCGCCTTGGGAGACTGGCCGCCATGTGGTCCACCCAGGCCTCCGCGCGCGTCGCCTTGACGCGGTTCACGTCGCATGATGACAACGATCTGACCTTTGACATCCAGGCCGGCATAGTCCTGATACTGTTTGTCCGGATCATCAATCCCGTATCCGCAGAAGACGAGGTTCCCGGTAATCTTGCCACTGGCTCCAATCGATAACGGAATGAAATCGACTTCCGGCTTGAGTTCCAGCTTCACGCCATCCGGCCCTTGAATCGTCAGCGAATTGGCCGTCCCCAGCTTGGCCGAGGTCGTCATCTCAAACGACTGGAAGGCCCCACCCTTCACGGCGGTGACGTTCAAGCCGGCTTTCTCGAAGGCAGTCCGAATATGTTCGGCGGCGAGGTCCAGGCCCTTTAACCCGACACCCCGTCCTTCGAGGTCGTCAGACGCCAGGAACTTGACGTCGTCCAGCAACCGGCGTTCAGAGTCGGCTGTGGCATCTCCAGCCAGTACCGGAAGCCAACTGGCAGCCAGCAACAGACCGGTGAAAACTCCCCATACCCAGCGGGTTCCAGGCAACATGCTCATCGCAGAACGTCCTTCCTTAGCACTCGGTGAACTCTTATCGCGAACCCAAATTCTAACGAATCACCAAGGCAACACGCCACAGCGCCGCAGATGGGGAATTGGGTGATTGGTGTATTGCAGATTTTGGCTCCGCCGTAAACCAGTCGCAGCCGCAGTGGCGAATGGACATCACGGTGTCCAAAGGTCAGAGTACCACTCGATTGCGACTCGCACCGGCTTGGGTCCACTCTGCGATAGCATCTGCAATGGGGTGTAAAACGTCATGATCGCATTGCGAACAACCGGATGAAAACCACCCTGACAATCGACCCAGTGCAGCGGGCCAGCACTCAATACATAAGCGACTGGCAGCACCAGCGCCACGACGATCCATATCGACCACGGCTTGGATTTTCGCTGCTCGTCCATGTCAACGGTCTCCGATTAAGAGATATCGCTTTCGAGCAACATTTCGAGATACGATCGTTTTTCAGGAGTCGTTAACTGCAATTCGGCAGCCAGTGACAGAATCGTCTGCTGAGCGACCGCCTTCTCGGCTTCGTCTGCCAACGTCTCGATTTCCAGGAATTCCCCCAGCCCGTCCACGCGGTCCAGACAGATCTCCAGGTCGCGTTCTTTCCATCGCAGACGGAAGAGTTGCCGTGATTTTTGGACCTTGCGGACACGACGGAATCCCAGTTGCTCCCAGATCTGCGCCAGTTGTGCGGCGCCCTCGGCACCCGACTGAAACGTCAACTCGGACTCGTGTCGCGTCTTGGTGGCTTTGTCGATTACCGGGCCTTTGTAAGTGATCCGGTTTTCCTCGCCAATACTGCGAATGCGCAGCGCTTCATCGGTCGTGGCGAAATCACGAACAGGGTGCGCGAAGTATTGGTCGCACTGAGTCTGAACAGCGCCACGAACCGCCCCCAACGCTTCCAACCGAGCCTGCATGCCTGCGGCGTCGGTCAGCGGGAACTTCAGTTCGACTTCGTATGTCATGGTAGTAAAGCTCAACGTGAAGACCGGTCACGAAGTGACCGCGAATACAAGCTCGAAGCGCAAGCGAGTGCATCCAGTTTGAATGAACCACCAAATGCACTCGCTTGCGCTTCGAGCTTGTATTCGCCGGGTTCCCTCGAAACCCGATTCACTCCCACTCGATGGTACTGGGCGGCTTCGAACTCACGTCATAAACAACGCGATTGATCCCGCGCACCCCGTTCGTAATGCGTGTCGAAATGCGTTCCATGACGTCATACGGCATGTGGAACCAGTCGGCCGTCATGAAGTCGTCGGTGGTGACGGCTCGGACCGCGATCACGTCCTGATAGGTCCGATCGTCCCCCATCACGCCGACCGTCTGGACGGGTAGCAGGACTGCGAAGGCCTGTTGAATGGCTCGATACAAACCGGCCTTCCGCAACTCGTCGATGACAATCGCGTCGGCTTCCCGCAACGTGGCCAGGCGATCTTCGCGGATTTCACCCAGGCACCGCACGCCGAGCCCCGGACCAGGAAACGGATGCCGCCAGATCAACTCGTCGGGCAACCCCAGTTGCTGGCCCATTTCGCGGACTTCATCCTTGAACAGGTCTCGCAAGGGCTCGATCAATTCGAAGCCCAATTCTTCCGGCAGCCCGCCCACATTGTGGTGATGCTTGATCGCCACGGCCGGACCGTCGGCCGCTCCGCCGCTTTCGATCACGTCGGGATACAAGGTTCCCTGGGCCAGGAATTTTGCATCCTTGATCAAGGTTGCTTCATTGCGGAAGACTTCGATGAACACCCGGCCGATGATCTTTCGCTTGCGTTGCGGTTCAGCGACACCCTTCAGTTCCGACAGGAATCGATCACGGGCATCCACGACGTGCAGATCAGTCTTAAAGTGCCGGCTGAATCGTTCACGCACAGCATCGGACTCACCCTTTCGCAGCATGCCGTTGTCCACGAAAATGCACGACAACTGCGTTCCAATGGCCCGATACAGCAAGGCTGCGACAACCGACGAATCGACGCCCCCCGACAGGCCGCAGATCACGCGGTTCTGGCCGACACGCTCGCGGATCGCCACGACTTCGCGTTCGATAAACTGACTCATCTGCCATGTGCCACGACAGCCGCAGATGTGTTTGACAAAGTTGGCCAGCAGCTTGCCGCCGAATTCGGTGTGCGTAACTTCCGGATGAAACTGTAGTCCATACAGCGGTCGCGAATCGTGCTTCACCGCCGCGAAGGGGCACGTTTCCGTCGTCGCCAAAGAAATGAAATGCTCACTCAGGTTTTGAACCTGGTCACCATGACTCATCCAGACTGTGAAATCCGACGGCACCCCTTCGAACAATTGAGACGCCTGTTGGACGTGACAGGCGGTCCGTCCGAATTCGCGCGAATGGCCGGGCTGGACGTCGCTCCCCTGGTCGGCACAACTGACCTGCATGCCATAGCAGATACCCAGGATCGGGATCCCCAGATTGAAGATCTCGGGGTCCGGCTGGGGCGAGCCTTCCCCATAGACACTGGCCGGGGAACCCGACAGGATCAGCCCCTTGGGGTTCAGTTCCCGGATCCGGGCGGCCGACAGGTTATGCCGGACCAGTTGGCAGAAAACGTGTTGTTCCCGCACACGGCGGGCAATCAGTTGAGCAGTTTGCGAGCCAAAATCGAGGACGAGAATCAATTCCTCATCCGGAACCACCAACGGGACAGCTTGCGACACAATCGAATCCTCAAGAACAGACCAACCGGAGAATCGGGCATTGTATCACGGTGACGTCTTTAGAATCAAACACATGGCAGACGCTGCCAGAATCCCACCAAACGCAAACAGCCCGGCTGCAACTTGGCAGCCGGGCTGTGGCTTTCCACGATTCGGACTAAACGAACGCCGTCACGCCGGGCACGGCCACTGCCGGCATGGCCAGCGGACCGAATTCCATCGCGACTGGCGACAGGTTTTCCTTGGAATTGAAAGCCTGCTCCCAGGTCAGGGTCTGGCCGGTGTAGGCCGACATGCGGCCCATGATCGCCATCATCGTGCTCTTGCACATGTAGTCGCCGTTGTTGATCGGCTTGCCATTGCGAATCGATTGAATCAACTCGCGGTGTTCGGTGACGTACATCTGGCCCTTCTCGCCCGAGAACTTCCAGTCCTTTTCACCCTTGATACGGTGCTTGAAGACGTCACAAGTCCCCTTGGTTCCGAAGACATGGTCCGAAACGTCGTTCGAGCAACCATCCATCTGGCGACAGTTCGCAAACGCTTTCACGCCGTTGGCATACTCATACACGACGTTGAAGTGATCGTAGACATGCCCCGATTCCGCGCCCTGACGAGCCTGCCGGCCACCGGTGCCGGTCGCGCGGATCGGTGTTTCGTCCTTCATTGCCCAGGCCACTTTATCGAGACTGTGGATATGCTGCTCGACATTGAAATCGCCTGACGTCCACGTGAAGTGTTGCCAGTTACGCAACTGCCACTCCATGTCGCTCCATTCGGGCTTCCGCGGGAACTGTTTCAGCGTGCCCGTGTTGTAAGTGGCTTGAATGGCGATGATGTCGCCGACTCCACCCGCATGAATCTGCTCGAAGGTCGCGCGCATGCCGTGATCATAGCGCCAGCACAAGCCAGACACAACGGCCAGGTTCTTCTTGCCGGCTTCGATGCAGGTTGCCATGACCGAATGTACGCCAGGCGCATCAACGGCGACCGGTTTTTCGGCGAAGACGTGTTTGCCCGCAGCAATGGCGGCCTTGATGTGTTCGGGACGGAACGTGATCGGAGTCGCCAGAATGACGATATCGATATCAGTCGCCAGCAGCTTTTTGTACGCGTCCCAGCCGGTGAATTGCCGTTCTTTCGGCAGGTCGACACGGTCCTGATATTGGCTCTTCTGCAAATTCGTCACGCAACTGGCGAGCCGATCTTCGAACAGATCGGCCACTCCGATCAGCTTGACGTTCGGATCGGCTTCGAGAGCGTTGACGGCTGCTCCGCCACCACGGCCGCCGCAACCGACCAGGCCGATTTTCAGGACATCGCTGCCGGCAGCAAATGCACCGAACGACACATTCTGCTGAGTGGCCAGGGCTCCACCCAGGACTGCGGCCGTTCCGGTCTTGAGAAAATCACGACGTGAGGCCGCAGAACCGGCCGTTCGTGGTTGATCACTCATACTACGCAACTCCTCTTTCGAAATGAATTTTCTTAAAGGACCGACGAACGGGCCTGCTCTTGTATTGCCGCTGTTCGGGCAACCCTTATTTTAAGCATCAATTGCCACTTGCGCCAAACGGATAAGGCGTCTTGAACTCGATGTTTCGGTGAATCGTCCTTGCAGAGATTCAATATATAGTGGACATACGATGGCGGAAACAGGCTTATGGGAAGGTGAGGCTCCTGCCGAACCGCGTGGTCTTTCGAGTCTCGCCAGACTACGGCGGTTCGGCAGGAGCCTCACCCTCCCATCAACCGCAATGGCGATCGACAGCCCGCAAATTCAACGAATACGTCTTTTTGCGTCCGGTGGAATTCTGACGAAGTTCCGCTACGGCGGGAAGCATGCACCCACTCGCACCAGGGGCTTGTCGGGCGAGATCAGCGTTGAATGGTGACCGTCGAACCGACTGTCAGCAGATCATAGACTTCTGCGACGTCTTCATTCCGCATGCGCACGCATCCCGCGGATTCGCTCCGGCCGATGGATTCCGGTTCGATCGTGCCATGAATCCCAAAACTGTTGCCGATGTCGATCCAGCGCTCGCCGAGCGGATTCTGGGGATCATTTGGTTCCAGGACCATCCCATCGGGTCCGTAGTAAGTCGGATTTTCCAGCTTTTCGCGCACGGCAAACTCCCCGATCGGTGTCGTGTCCATTTTGCCGGTGCCGACTCGATACCGCTTCACGTACTGACCGTTCAGCAACACGGTCAATTCAAAGTCACTCAAATCGACACGGGCTTCGAATGGTCCCTGGAAGATCTTGAGCTTCTTACCCGGTCGAATTTTCCTGGCATCCACCTGGTTCAGACGGCTCAGGTATTGCCACGAGAGCTGGTATTTGGCGGCAATCTTTCGCAATTGGTCGCCCGGCTGAATTTCATACGGAGGCTGAATCTGTGTCTGGGGAGAAAAGTAAATCCGCTGGGCGACGGCATCGAGTTGTTTCTGAAACAAGGGCCGCTGCGAGGGGTGCTGAAAGTAGGCTTCGGATAATTTCTGGTACGCTTCCGCGTCCTCTCCCTGCTCGATCAATGCGTTGACGGCGTTCAAATCGAGCCTGGTGGAAGCGGCATTGGCTGTCGTCGGGCTGACGTTCACCGTGTTCCGCGAGGGACGCTTCCCTGACTGTCTGGGAGGGGATTCGTCGCCCGCCAAAAGTTGAATGTCTTTGCTGCCATCGCGTCCCAACCGAGGCCGCGGCGGGGTGGGCGTAGTGGATGCCGCAGCATTGTCGAAATCCTCAGACCGGTCAGGTATGGAACTGGGGGGCTGAACTTCGTCGGGAAAGGCAGCTGTGCGAATCGCTGCCGTGCTGCGCTTAAGGTTCTCCTGATCAAAGCGATCATCCAGGTCCACCTTCGCGACAGGTTCGTTCTCGAACGGATTACGCTGTCGCGGGCCAGGGGTTTGTCGGTCTCGATTGGGCAAAAAATTGGGAGATGATGGTTCGTCCTCGGAGACGGCTGCGGTTGCCAGAAACGGGTCGTCCCGAGTGTCCGAGCCGGGAAACTCCATGGCTTCCACCACATCCACCTCGGGAACCTGCGCTACGGCCTCACGCTCATCGCTGTTGAGGCCAGACGACCCCTGCTTGCCGAAACCGAGCTGTATCCACGTCTTTTCCAGCGGTGCGTCACCCCAGATGCAGTACACGCCGGCGACGGAGAGTCCGGCAATCAGCAAGCCTCCGGTCAGCCAACTGGAGGACCGGGAACGGCGTGTGTGTCGTCGAGTCTGGGCGTGGTTTGACATGGCAACTCTTCCCTGAGCGGCACCGCTGGCGGATCAGTCCCTTGAAGCGCGAAGCATCCCAGATCAGGCGAATGGGGTAAAGATCAGTTGGCGGGCCGTTTTTTCTGGCTGATAGCGGGCCTTCATAAGTCCCATTGGTCCCATCCGTCCCATGTGTCCCATGTGTCCCATTCAATCGTTTCCAAGAATGGGACGGATGGGACTTATGGGATTGAAAAATGCTATCAAAGAACGCCACAGCCCGGTTGGCGTGCCAACCGGGCTGTGGGCAGAAAGCTGACTTTCAAATGCCCTATTCCGGGAGGTCTTTCCCCTTCGTTTCAGGCGCGAACGGCAATGCCATCAGGCCAATGATGAAGATGCCGCTCATCCAGACACCCGCGTAGCGCATGGGTTCCGGATAGCCGGCGAAGACGTTCGACGACAAGGCCCCCAACGCCAGCGGTCCCGAGGCCGCTACGAATCGTCCCACGTTGTAACAGAACGATGTCCCCGTGCTACGCAGATGCGTCGGGAACAGTTCCGGGAAGTAAATGGCATAGCCACCGAACAACGACAGTTGGCAGAAGCCCATGATGGGAATCATCCAGAAAATCTGGCTGAATTCGGTCAGGTAGGCAAACACCATCACCGTCGAGAAGAAGGCCATGATGAACGCCAGGGCGAACGCCGGGATGCGGCCGGTGTAGTGGGTGACATAGGTGAAGAAGTAGATGCCGAAGAAGGCCCCCAGATTCAACATCACCGACGTCATCGCGACCCAGAATCCCAACGACTTATTGATCCGCTTGAAACGGGCCGAGACGCGTGAACTGTCTTCGGTCAAAGATTCTGGCGTGCTGGCAACTTCCGCTCGGCTAAGGTAGGCCTTGTATGCTTCATCTGCGTGCTTGGCCTTGTCACCGGCACTGGCAGCGGAGATCGCCTTTTGGAATACAGTGGACTTATCGATCGCCTGCTTTTCAGTATGCAACGCCACGATGGCTGCATAGATCGGTTCCGCACTCTTGGGAATCTCGGGGCCAACCTTGAGATCGAGCAGTTGTGTCGGCTGCGGCCGCTTTTTACCGGCCTCCGTGTCGAGCCATTCTGGATGGGCAAGCAGACCGAGTACGAATTTCTGGTCCTTATCCGCCTCACCTTGTTCCCGAGCTTCCGCTTCGAAAGTCTTCTTAAACACGGAACGATTCAAATCGAAACTGAAGAACCCGATGCCCCACAGGCCCACGACACCGGCGAATGCCATGAACAATCCCACGAACGCATTCTTTCGCCACTTGGGGCTGAACAGTTCGCTGTAAGACCCCAACTTCTTTTTCAACTGGTCGCCGCTAATCGCTTGCCATTGTTCGGGCTCTTTCAACTTGCTGCGGATCAAGATTGCCAGGAGTGCCGGGCCGGCTCCGATCACAAACATGGCGCGCCACGCGCTGCCGACCCATCCCGACTCTTCCATTTCGACCAGCACCAAACTGATGACGGCGGCCGAGATATTGCCGATCGCCGACAACGCTTGCAGTAACCCCAGCGCAAAGGGACGAGCGCGTGTCGGCATGACCTCTGCCACCAGCGACACGCCCACGGCAAACTCGCCGCCGACGCCCAATCCGGTCAGGAAGCGGAAGAACGAGAAACTCCAAATATCCCAAGACAATGCACTCAACCCGGTGAACGCAGAATACAACAGAATCGTCCACATCATGGTCTTGGCACGACCGACGCGGTCACCCAGGATTCCAAATCCCAAACCCCCCGCCGCCCAACCGATGAGGAAGATCGAGGTCGTAATGCCTCCATAGAAGTTCACATCTTCCTGGGACGGTGAAATGCCCGGCGCCGGGGCCAGCAGTTCGCGCATCGCCGGCACGCGGGCCAGGTTGAACAACTGCTGATCCATCGTGTCGAACAGCCAGCCCAGTGCGGCCACAATCAATACGAACCAATGGTAGCGGTTCAGCTCTTTGTACCACGGCCCGGTCGGGGCAGCAGAATCGGCGGGACGGGACGACATCTCTTCAAAACCATGCATGCGGGCACCTTCGCACTGAGGGACCGGGAAACTTCAAAACCGTGCGTCAGTACAACCGATCAAGATCCGTTTATCAAGGTACACGGTCCAATGTCGCTGCCAAGAATCGACTGGGATGCAGCCGCTAAATGGTGGGGAAGACCTCCGAACAACCCCATCTCCCCTCGCCCTGGTACTCCGGGGAGGGGTCGGGGGTGAGGGGCACGATTAACCATTAACTCAAAGATCGGGTAAGCACGGCAAATTGCTGTTTCGTGTAAGCAGGTGTCTGCGACCCAAATAACACAGGAAAAGCCCCTCACCCCCAGCCCCTCCCCGGAGTACCGGGGCGAGGGGAGCATGATGTTTGACATTTCGTCACCTCGAATTATTGCCCCACGATCTAGCGGCGGCGCCCAGTCGGCGGTGCGGCTACCCGTCGACCAGTTGAGTCAGCGGTCATCTGTGATACAATGAAGTTCCTCAATATGTGCAATATGTAGTGAGACGCCGCGCTGCTCGGCCGGAGGCAGACTTAGCTAGGGACAGGCGTAAATGACAACCAGAATTCCGACGGCGAACGAGGGTCCCCTCGACCGCTTGTCGCACGGGCTGCCTGCCTGGCTGATGGACTCCAATGCCTACCGACTTTCCTGCCGATATTGATTTTTCTATCCCCTTCGTGCATCGCCTCCGGTTCACTCGGGACATCCTGGGTGCGGACGAAGGCGTGCTGCTCGAACTGCTGGAACCCTCCGGCGATCTGCCGCCGCGAGTCCAGTTCTGGGTCGATGAATCGATCGCGCAGGCTCAGCCCGATCTGCGGCACCGCTTACGCGCATTTGTGATGCGGCATGAGGGCCGGATCACGCCGACCGGAAACATTCAGGTCGTACCGGGTGGGGAAATCGTCAAGAACGACATTCATCTCCTGGAACGCATGCTGAAGGTGTTTCACGCGGCGAATCTGGATCGGAGAAGCTACATCGTCGTCATCGGCGGGGGGGCGGTCCTGGACGCAGTCGGATTTGCGGCCACGATAGCTCACCGAGGAATCCGCCTGATCCGTCTTCCAACCACGACGCTGGCCCAGGCCGATTCGGGTGTCGGCGTCAAGAACAGCGTCAATCTGTTTCACAAGAAGAACTGGCTGGGCACGTTCTCCGTGCCGTGGGGCATCATCAATGATTCCTCATTGCTGAGCAGTCTGCCAGATCGTGATTTCCTGTGCGGATTCTCCGAAGCCGTCAAAGTCACGTTGCTGAAGGATGCCGAACTGTTCGACGAATTGTGTCGCGTCGCCCCGCGCATTCGGAACCGAGACATGTCGGCCGCCGAGCCGATGATCCGGATCTCGGCCGAATTGCATCGGGCGCATATCACTCGTGGCGGCGACCCGTTCGAAATGCTCGAGGCCCGACCACTCGACTACGGACACTGGTCGGCCCACAAGCTGGAAGTGATGAGCGACTTCCAGTTGAAGCACGGCGAGGCGGTCGCGATCGGTGTCGCGGTCGATACGGTTTACTCGTCCCTGGTCTATGGTCTGCCGAAGTCGGATGTTACACGAGTCTTGCAGTGTCTGGATCAATTGGGCCTGATGCTCGATCACCCCGTCCTGCACGACACGGCCACGCTGTTCGCCGGGTTGGAAGAATTCCGTCAGCACCTGGGCGGCCGGTTGACCGTGACGATGCTGGAGAACGTCGGCCATCCGTTGGAAGTCCATACCGTTGACCACGCCAAAATGGGCGAAGCCATCGGTCAGGTGGCAGCCTTCGCCAAGACGCAACAGACCGGAAAACGCAAGCACCGCGTGAATTAGAAGCCCTAACAAAACCGGTTGTGGGAATTTCAGAACCGCGACATGTCCCGCGGTTCTGAAATGACGCAGAGGTTTTGTTAGAGATTATTAGATTCTTGGGCCAACGTGCCGCATGCCGCCAGAGTTACCCGAGTCGTATGCCTACTGCCGAGCCTTGGCGAAACGCGCCGGCAACTTCTACTTTGCCTTCTGGTCACTGCCCGCCGATCGCTTCTGGGCGATGTGTGCTCTGTACGGATTCACGCGTCTGGTCGACGACGCCGGCGATGATCCCGCCTTGCCGCTTGAGCAGCGTGCCTTCCTGCTGCAACAGTGGCGGGACAATCTGACGGTCGCACTCGCTGGTGATGCCTCACGGCATGTGGTGTTCCCGGCATTGATCGACACCGTGCAGAAATACCAGATCCCGCCGGAGTACCTGTTTTCTCTGATCGACGGCGTGGAAATGGATCTGCAGCCGGTCAAGTACGAGGACTTTCCGGACTTGAGCCGGTACTGCTATCACGTCGCGGGTGTGATCGGTTTGTGTTGCATTCACATCTGGGGCTTCCACGACGAGCGCGCCAAGCCTACCGCCGTGATTTGCGGCCAGGCGTTTCAGTTAACCAATATCCTGCGCGACCTCCGCGAGGATATCTCCAATGGCCGCTGCTACCTGCCACAGTCCGACCTGAGCCGTTTTCAGTACTCGATCGAGGACTTGTCGCTCGGCGTGAAAGACGACCGATTCCGTCAATTGATGGCCTTCGAGGTCACCCGTGCGCGAGAACTGTATGCGACGGGCGGCGAACTGACGCAATACCTCTCACCTGTCGGCCAGCCCATCTTCGACACGATGGTCAAGCTGTATCGCGGCCTGCTCGACGAGATCGAACGATCGGACTACGACGTCTTCTCCAAGCGCATCCGCCTGAGCACCTGGCGCAAACTCCGCTTCGCAGCCGGGGGCCTGTTACAACGATTCTTGTAGCAGAGTTCGTAAGAGTTCCACTCAAGCGTGCCTTCCTCTTTACTTGTTGCGGCAAATATCGGCGAAAAGTTCACCCGCCGTGTGGATCGCCCGCAAATCCTGCGCAACCGCTATTTTTTACCAAGTTATGGCGTATTGCTCCCCGATAACTAATTGCATGACTTGTCATGACGCGGAGAAAATACGCCTTGTGGTTTAAGCTCACGCGAATTCTTATGTGCCGGATGCTGGTCGGAATTGGCTTGATGTTAGTTCAAGCTGGTTGCCAACTTACGCCCGCACGTACCGAGGTGGCTCCCCCTTCGCATCCTCGGCTACAAGCTCTCAGCCGTGATTACGTTGAGTCCGTACCTCCAGCAGAGGTTCCAAATCTCCCAATCCCTGAAATCTTCGCGAACCTCGATGCCAACGAACCATGGCCCCTTTCGCTGCGTGAAGCGGTTTACATCGCTCTCCGTAACTCGCAAATCATTCGGACGCTGGAAGGAGACCAAGTCACTTCGACCCTGGTGACCAACTATGATCCAGCGATCCTGGAAGCATCTCATCAGGCTGCCTTGGCTGCCTTCGATGCAAATCTGAACGTCAGCTACAATGCCAACAAGTTCCATCAACCTCCGGCGGCCTTCTTTGGTCCCGGTATCCCCGCCAACACGCGTCGCGATGATCGCACACTGAATGTTTCGTTGGTCAAGCCCTGGGCGACAGGCGGGACGACTTCAATCGGTTACAACCCGACGACGGGGTTTCTGTACTTGCCGAACGGGACGACCGGCCAGTTCAATCCCCGCTTTTCATCGAACGTCGAACTTGTTGCGCGACAACCGATGCTGCGCGGCGCAGGAATCGACGTGAACCGCGCCCCGATTCGGATCGCTCAGTTGCAGGCGGATCAGTCAATCTGGGACGTCAAGCAAGCGACGCTGGCGCTGGTTCGCAGTGTCGAAGAAGCCTATTGGTCACTTCAGGCGGCGCGCACGGCACTGCAAGTCGTCGAGGATATACTGCCCTTTATTGATGACGTCGTGCGGATCCAGGAAATACGCCTGGAAGAGGAACGCACCATTCGCGCTGAAGTCGCCAAGGCGCGGACCCAGCAGGCTTCGTTTCGGCAATCTCAAATTGAGGCTCGGTCAAATGTCATCAACCAGGAACTTCACTTGCGAAACCTGCTGGGAATGCCTCCCAACGATGGCCTGACAATTATTGCGAAGGATCAACCCTCTCGAGCTCCGTTGCAGATTGATCCCGTGGAGACAGTTCGCACTGCTGCCAATAATCGCCCGGATGTCATGCGTCAGCGGCTGGGGATCCGCATTCGTGAGATGGGCCTGGTCGTGGCAGAAAACGGCTTGAAGCCACAGCTCGACTTACAGGCCCTCTACCGCACGAACGGTCTGAGCGATAATCTGGGGGATGCCTTGGCGATGACTGCCAAAAACGAGTACACCGACTGGTCCGCAGGAGCGACCTTCTCTGTCCCGTTGGGGCGCCGCGCGGCCCGTGCCAATCTGCATGGCGCAGAGTTGGAATTGCGACGCGAGCAGATGGTATTGCGCCAGCAACTGCACGCGATGGCCCATCGGCTCAGCGATCTTCTGCGGCAAATCGAATCGATCCGAAATCAGTACGATCAGGCGCAAATCCGTGTGGAAGAAACGGACGAATGGCTGCAGGGGGCGCAAAGTCGTTACGAGGATCCACCTCCCAGCGGCGATGGCCAGGACTGGCTATTGCTGGCTCTGAACGATTATCTGCTGGCGATGCATTCCAAGGCCGACTCGACATCCGAGATGGCTCAATTGCTGGCCCGCTACAACACGCTGCTCGCGTCGTTACAGGAAGCACAGGGAACGCTGCTCGCCAACTACGACATTCGTCTCGATGGCGACCCGATCGTCCAAGCCAGGAACAGTGTCTGGTTGTCGGGGAGCGAAGCGTTGATTGAACCCGAGATCTGGAACCTGAATGCGCCAGCCACAGAGCCTGCGGCGCCTGCCATCCCGTCAGCGACCAGGCGTGTCCCGGGCTTCAAGCCCTGAACACTGCAGGAGTCGCTGGCGATTGCAACGTGCTTGCGATCTGGGCTCTACCACCAGAATTCCGTACGGAAATAACGTAAGAACTGCATCCCGGCGACGGTCGCCAGCGTTGTCTGCCCGCGGTAGATTCGGCCGTAACCACTCATCCCGGACCGTAACTGATTTTCGGGATTGTCGACTCGGCAATACACGGTGACCGTTCCTTGTTGCGCGGTGGGAGTTGCGACCGCGGCATTGGCGACAGTCGCAATCGGGGCGATCCGATCGACCTTGCCCGTGAACGTCTTCATCGGGAAGGCGCGTGCTTTCAGATCAATCGACTGGCCGATCTTGACTCCATCCATCTTGTCCTCCGGAATGGCGATTTCCGCTTCCAAAGTACGCAGGTCTTCAATGGTGCAGATCAATGTTCCCTTCTCCAGAAACTGGCCGATTTTTTCCTTCAGACGCGGAGTGGTCACAAATCCAGGCATGGTGCAATGCAACTCCTGCTTGCCCTGCAGCTCGCGATAGTAGTCGAGTTCTTCTTCGAACTTGGCGAGGCGTGCCCGTTCCGCTTCGATTTCTTCCGGTCGAGCTCCCGCCGTCAGTAACGCCAGTGCGGCCTCGGTATCAGCCAATTCCTTCACGCGACGAGCCAGTTCTGCTTCAAACACTGTGACACCGGCTGCTTCGCGAGTTCGTTTTTGCGACATCGCCTGTTGCAAAATCCCTTCCGCGATTTGGACCTTCTTCCTCTCTGAACGAAGTTGTTCTCCAGCGAGGACACCTTTGCGGTAGAGCCGTTCCGACTGCATCACGGACTGACTCGCGTAATCGAGTTCTGTCTGATGCAAGGCAATCTGTTGATCAAACCGGGCCAGTTCCTCCTTTAATCCCTGTCGAGCCCGTCCCAGATCACTCGTCGCCAGGTCACGCCACTCGCGGGCGCGGGTGACCTTCGCGCGCTGTTCCTGGATCTCTTCTGGCCGGGTCCCAATTTGCAGCCGTCGCAAGTTCGCTCCCGCCTCGCGCACGGCGGCTTGTTTTTGGGTGATCAGGCTCTCGAGGTCAGGGACCTCAATGCGTGCGACGAGGGCGCCTTGGGTGACCGGATTGCCTTCATCAAAGTGGACTTCCTTTAGGAAGCCAGCGACCTCAGCCCGGACTTCCAACCGCTGACCAGTGCGGATCTGAAAGTTGCCGCTGGCTCGCTCTTCCAGTTTGACGGCCCCCATGATCAGGGGCACTGCAATCAGCAACGCCAGCCACACGGCAACTCGAATCGGACGACCTGTTAACATCTTGCGTACCTCACCACCGTTAATGCCTTTGAACAAGCGTTTAATCGTCATAAATCCCAGAAACAGTGCCAGCAATCCACTGACCCAACCCGCAGCCGAATGAGCCAGGCTGGCGACGTTGACTAACACGAACGTCAAAAACATCAGCGAGAAGCCCCAACTCACCATCCCATACAGTGTGACAACCAGATCTCGGGCGGCCGGCTCCGGCCGTGGCGCCCCCCAGAGCACGCAACGCAACCAGGCCAGCCATCGTTCCCAGCTACGGCTCCGTAGATTGGGGATCTCCAGCCAGTCGCTGAGCAGGTAGTACCCATCCAGTTTCAGAAGTGGGTTAAAGTTCAGAAAGACTCGCGCGCCGCATACCGACAAGATCACCGATGCCAGATAATTGACCAACGAATCCTGAACGGTGATCCGCCAGATGAATGTCGCGGCCGCCCAGACACACAGGTCGCACCAGGCTCCGGCCAGCGTAACCCATAACCGATGCCATTTGTTGGGAATCAACCAGGCGTCTGAGACGTTGCAGTACAGGCAAGGCGTAAAGAACATCATCAGGAAGCCGACTTCGTGCACTTCTCCGCCGTGATGTTTGCAAGTTAACCCGTGTGCGAATTCATGGCAAATTGTCGCCAGAATCAATGTCACCCAGACAACGGCCAGCGTTTCCCAGCGGACCGCATCGGGAAACGCGGCGAAAAATGAAGAGCGATTCGTCCACAACTCAATGGTCGCGAAGCCAATCGCAATGCACGACAGCACAAAGAATTCCAGCGTCCAGATCCAGCGCAGGCACGGTTCAATCCGATTGAACAATCGATCGGGATCGAACAAGCTGTAACGCCAGAACAGCAGGCTTTGCCCAGATTTGGTCTTGCCGGCCTGCGGAATGGCTTGCGGATCATCATCGTCGTCAGCGAATGAACGCTCATTGCGTCTCTGAGCGGAAGTTGAAGTGGAGTCTTCCAGCAGATGACGTTTTGACGTCATCTCGACGAATTCGTCGAGTTCCTCAGCTGTCAGAGCTTCGCCGAATTGACGCTCGAAGGCTGACAGGACCGTTGAGGATGTGGCATTAACGTCAAGTTGCGAAAGGAGAAACCATTCCTGCTCGCCGAACTGAAAGTAGGTTTCTGTGACGGGGTCCTTGATGACGAACTGGTTGCCCGCAACGGGCCGTACGATCAGATCCTCGCGTCGACGGGGTAATCGATGGGGGGCGGGTGCCGCTGCTGAAATTGATTCGGGTTCGGCAACCATGCTCGGCATTCGTCGGTCTCTCACCTAATTCTCGAATCGTCCATGCCTGTGGCATGGTTAGGCCAGGACTGCCGCTACAGGTGACGGACTTTTTAAGAGAACGGTCCGGCTTTCTTCTTCACTCAGTAATGTCGCGAAGAACGGCAAGCCCAATTGCAGGCAGCGGGCTGCTCGATGGTGTCCATCAATCAACAGATGGCCGTGGATGACTTCGCCGTCTTCCGTCGTATACCAGATGTGAGCAATGATTCCGGGGTACTCGGTCTTCACATGGGCGAGATGAGCTTCATTGATGACGCTGGTTTCGACCGCATGCTGCACGCTTTCGTCATCGATTTCCACCGGTTCACGACCATCGCTGACCAGCTGGCGCGCGTAGTCGACATCGAACAGGTATTTATGAGCCATGTACCAGTAGGTCTCGGGCCCGTCGACGCAATGCGAGCATTCCGTATTCTCAATCACAGCAGACATGCTGACATGACCTCATGTTTGAAGTTGCAGGAGGCAAACCTGTCTTTCACGACAACGTGCGACTTAAGCATAGCTCACGTGGCAGAAAACAGAGGGCAGCCCGGGCCAGATGCGCTGGGCTGCCAACTCTGAAAAGATCGGCCCGGTCGAAGTGAGGCGGGGGGAGCGCCTCACCGAACCGAATCGTTTACTTGCACTTGGCCTTGTATTGACCGTAGTGGTTACCGTTGTTGCACTTGTCCTTGTTGCTGCCGCCCTTCTTGCTGCCACCGCATTTGTCGCTGCCGCCCTTCTTGCTCCCGCCGCATTTGACGCTGCCACCCTTCTTACTGCCACCGCACTTATCGCTACCACCGTTCTTGTCGCTACCGCCGCACTTGTCGCTGCCACCGTGGTTGCTACCGCCGTGGTTGCTGCCACCGTTGTCGCAACAGTCACCGCCCCAGGCATACGCACAGGGAGCAATACGGTCTTCGAGGCGTTCGATCTGGAAACGTGACTTCTTGGCGGAGTTGTTCGTGCTCATGGGTATCAGACTTTCGTAATGAAGAGGAACAGGTTTCAGGTCACCACTGTTGTTGACCCGAGTGATGACAGACCTTAAAGCACGTGGCATGCCAGTTCTGATCCCAAATTTTACAAAAGCTCCAAGTCATGAAACATCAAGTAGTTAAGGGCTAATACCAACCACAAAAATTAGTCGCGCGCCACTACCCTGACTTGCGCCATCTACCCAGACTCCATACGATCCAGCCAATCGGGCATGGATCATGGATCTTCGGAGTATGGAGGCGAGTATGCGTGTGGCTGATCATCATTCGGAGCA